>PULM01000110.1 GCA_003552345.1 Ectothiorhodospiraceae bacterium | reverse complement strand
GGCCAAAGCCGGCGTGTTTGAGCACCGGCAGACCCTGGTCGTGGTACATGGCCAGCACCGCATCGGCCCCCTCCAGCGAGCGCGGCGTGAAGGCCGTATCCGCCGGCAAAGGCCCCACCAGACCCAGCAGGCCGGCGTCGCGCAGTCGCTCCAGGGTCGGCTCGATGACCTCGAGCTCCTCGCGGCCCAGGTGGCCACCCTCGCCCGCGTGGGGATTGAGGCCGGTGACCAGGATGCGCGGTGCGGCGATGGCGAACTTGTCCACCAGGTCGTGATGCAGGGCCGTGATCACCGCCTCCAGCCGCTGCGCGGTGATCGCCGACGGCACCTGGCGCAGCGGCAGGTGGGTCGTCGCCAGCGCTACGCGCAGCTCGCCGGCGACCAGCATCATCACCGGCGTCTCGGTGGCGGTCAGCTCGGCCAGTAACTCCGTGTGGCCCGAGAAGGGGATGCCGGCGTCATTGATCACCCCCTTGTGGACCGGCGCCGTGACGATGCCGTCCACCACGCCCTCGGCAGCCAGCTGCACCGCACGCTTGAGGCTGGTCACCACCGCCCCCGCGTTGGCCGGGTCCAGGCTCCCGGGCCGGGCCGCGCGCGTCAGCGGGACCGGGTCGACGGGCAGGCGACCGGCCCGGTGGGCCGATCGCGGTGCCTGCGCAGACCACGCCGGGGTGGCCAGCTCGGCGCCGCCCAGATCCCGGCTGCGCTCACGCAGCAGCCCCGGGTCGCCGATGGCGATCAGCTCCGCGGTGTGGTTGCGCATCGCCGCCGCGGCGACCAGCTCGTAGCCGATGCCCGCCGGCTCGCCGCAGGTGATCGCGATCCTCGGGCACTCCTCGCTCACGAGCCCTCCAGTCGGTAGTCGACGTAGGCCTCCTCGCGCAGCTCCCGCAGCCACTGCTCCAGGGCCTCCTGGCTCTTGCGCTCGTGGATCTGCTGGGCGATGCGCTCGCGGCGGCGATCGTCCGTGACGTCCCGCTCGCGCCGATCCTCCACGCGGACGATGTGCCAGCCGTATTCGGTGCGGAACGGCTCGCTGACCTCACCCACCTCGAGCTCATCCAGCTGCTCCTGGAAGGAGGCGACCAGCTGGCCACTGCGGGTCCAGCCGATGTCCCCGCCGCTGGCCTCGGCGCCCGGCTCCTCGGAGTACTGTCGGGCGAGGAACTCCAAGCTCTCGCCCTCGTCGATACGCTCGAGGAAACTGCTCAGCCGCTGGCGGACGTCGTCCTCCTCGACCCCGTCGCCGGGACGCAGGAGGATGTGGCGGGCGCGGGTCTCCTCGACGACCTGGGCATCTTCGCTGCGTCGGTCGATGAGCTTGACGATGTGGAACCCGTCTGCCGCCTGGACCGGCTCGCTGATCTCGCCGGGCTCCAGGCCCTCGACCGCCTCGGCCAGGGCCGAGGGCAGCTGGCCGGGCAGGCGCCAGCCGATCTCGCCGCCCTCGCTGGCGGTGGCGGCGTCGGAGAAGGTCTCGGCCAGGGTGGCGAAGTCGCTATCGCCCTCCAGCGCCTGGGTGCGGATCTGGCCGGCCCGCTCTTCGGCGGCGCTCAAATCCTCCGATGACGCCCCTTCCGGCGTACCGATGCGGATGTGGGCCACCCGGTACTCCAGGTTGTCCTGGGCGGCGGCTGCCTCCACGGCCTCGTCGATCTCCTGCGGCGAGACCTCCACCTCCTGCTGCACCACCGCCTGCTGGAGTCGCTCGACGGTGATCTGCTGGCGCAGGTCCTCGCGGAAGCTGGCCATGTCCATGCCCTCCTGGGCGAGGGCATCGCGCAGCTGCGCCAGGGTCATGTTGTTCTGGGCGGCGATCCGCTGCATCGCTGCGTCCAGAGTGGCATCGTCCACGCGAATGCCGGCGCGCTGCGCATGGACCATCTGCAGGCGCTGCATCACCAGCCGCTCGAGGACCTGCTCACGCAGCTGGTCGGCCGGCGGCGGCTGCTGACCGCGCTGGAAGAACTGGGCGCGGATCTGTTCGATCTCCTGCTCCAGCTCCGAGGCGAGGACGACCTCCTGATCGGCGACGGCCACGATGCGATCCAGGGTCTCGCTGGCGGACGCGGCTGACAGCCCGGCGAGCAGGGTTGCGGCACAGAGGAAGGCTCGAATCTTCATGGGGTCTAGAATACCGTCTCGTCGTAGTCGGGCACCACGTCCTCAAGGAAGGATGCCGTGTCCTGGCCCAGTCGGCCCAGTCCGGTGAGCTCGAACTCGAGCATGAAGGTGTTCTCCGCCTCCTGGGCCGCGCCGCGGCGAAAGCGCCGGGCGACGCCGCGCACGGCCCAGCAGCACTGGCGATACTCCACCCCTCCGACCACTTCCAGGTTGGTGCGTTCCAGCCGCGAGTACTGCCAGCCGCCAACGCCGCGCCAACGGGCGTCGATGGGGACCACCGCCGACGCCTCGATCAGGTCCTGCGTGGTCTCCAGCACCGGCTCGTCGTCCTCGTCTTCTTCGGTCTCCTGGCGGACCCGGTAGCCGAGGTTCACCAGGGCGCCGGGGGTGGGCTGGTACTGCCAGTCGGCGGCGAGGCTGGTGGCTGCAGCCTCTTCCCGCTCCGGGGCGTAGCGGTATTCGCCGCGGACCGAGAGCCCGCCGGGCAGACGCAGCTCGGCGTCGGCGAAGATGTCCGAGCTGCTGCGGGTCAGGGCCGGGTCATCCGGGTCGGTGTCCAGGGTCACCCGCCGATCGTCCCGGTAATAGACCTGGCCGATGCTCGCGCGCAGCGGTTCGCGGCCCTCGACGATGTCGAGGAAACGGGTGGTTACCGCGGCGGTGATCTGATCCGCGTCACCGATGCGGTCGACACCGGAGAAGCGGTTCTCCTGGAAGAGCTGCGCCACCGTGTTGCCGCGCTCGCTGGTGTCGAAGTCCGGGTAATCGGCCTGGTCGCGGTAAGGTGCGTAGAGGTAGTAGAGCCGCGGCTCCAGGGTCTGCAGGAAGGGGCGGTTGCCGAGCTGGAACGGCCGCTCGAGAAAGACCCCGGCATCGAGGCTGGCGATGGGCACGGTGCGGCTGAGCTGCTCGTCACCGGGGGCGCCGCCAGCACGCTCCAGGTCGTAGCGGGTGTGGTGCAGGCTCAGCCCCGGCTCGATGAAGAACGCCTGGCGCTGCAGGGGCCAGGAGATCCGCGGGTTGACGTGGTAGCGTCGGCCCACCGGGCGCTGTTCGTCATTCTCAGCCTCGGGGCCCTCGGGCAGCTCGAAGCGCACCGCCTCGCCCTCCAGGCGGTATTCCAGGCCACCGGGCAGCACCCCGGGCGTGTGCTGGTAGCCGACCGCCGGCCAGCGCCGGTACGGGTCGTCGCGCTGTTCCGGGCGGAGGTTCTGCCAGTGCTGCAGTTCGGCCTGCCACTCGTGGTCGCCGCGGGACTGCTCGGCCCGGGCCCGGCTCTCCAACTCCGAGTCACTGCTGCCGACCAGATCGGAAGAAAAGTCGCGTAGATAGTCCTCATCGCCGACGCGCTCGACATCCACCTCGTAGCCGATGTCGTAGGGCAGATCCCCGCGCTGGGACCAGTCCACGGCCCAGCGTTCGGCATCGATCTGCGGCTCGCCGTCTTCGCGCAGCTGATCGGCGTAGACGTCGTCATCGGGCAGGTACTCCGCGGACAGCTCGCCATCGAAGCTTGGGCGCAGATAGCGGAACTCCCCGCCGAGCTGAACCCCACGCCGCGAGTAGTAGGTTGGCTGCAGGGTCAGGTCGTAATTCGGCGCCAGGCGCACGTAGACCGGCAGCGTGAAATAGCCACCGTCGGTATCGGACTGGCCGAAGCTCGGCGGCAGAATCCCGGTGCGCGGCCGGTCGTCGATGGGGAACTGCAGATACGGGGTGTAGAACCAGGGGATGCCACCGAGTTCCACCCGCGCATGGCGCGCCTCGCCCAGGCCGGCCTCGTGATCGAGTTCCAGGGATCCGGCGTGCAGCCACCACAGCTCATCGCCCGGCGGGCAGGTGGAGTAGCGCAGATCCGTCAGACGGGTCTGCTCCGCACCGGTGGTAACCAGTGCCCGGGCGGCACCATGCGTGTGCGGATGGATGCGGAATTCCGCCCCATCGACCTCGACGCGATCGTCTTCCAGGTCGAAGCGACCGGCGGTGCCCCAGAGGTGCAGGCCGGATTCGGTGTAGGCGAAGGTGCCGGGCACCCAGGCCCGGCCGGTGGCCTCGTCCAGGTCGAGGGCCTCGGCGCGCAGATGCTGATCGAGCCGGCGCAGCTCGGCGTCGCCGCGCAGTCGGTAGAGGGCGCGTCGACCATCGGCCTCGATGGCGTCGGCGTCGAGGATCAGCGGGGTGTCCGGGTGATCGCGCCGTGACCGGTCCACGGCGTCGGGGGCGGGCGCGAGCGGAGGCCCGCAGAGCTGGATCTGGCGCAGTGCCCCGGGATCGGTGGGTACCTGTTCGGCCGCCAGGGGTGCCTGGTTGCCGTCGTCGGTATCGGCAACAGCGAGCCCGGGAGCGGCCAGACCTGCCGCAAGGACGGCGGTGAGTCGGAGTGAGCGGTTCACGGTTCGTTGCGATCCGGCGGCAAGCGCGGCTACCTTGGCACACGGGGGGGCGCGTGGCAACGCGGGATGGCTTGCAATCCGCGCCGGGCTGGCGCGCAATGGAGGGCATGAACGCACTGGCCTGGGATGATGCGCGCGTCCAGATGGCGCGTGAATGGGCCTGGCAGCAGCTGGGCACGGCGCAGCGGCCGACGCTGGCGCCGGCGGCGGCTGATGCCAGTAGCCGGCGCTACTTTCGGATCGAGCTGCCCGACGGCGGCAGCCGGATCCTCATGGACGCCCCCGAGCAGACGGAGTCCGTGGCGGCCTTCGTGGAGATCGCCGAGCGGCTCATCGGGGCGGGGGTCCACGCCCCGCGCATCGAGGCCGCCGACCTGGGGCGGGGGCTGCTGCTGCTCACCGATCTGGGGCGGCTTACCTACCTGCAGGCGCTGCAGGACGACGATGAGCCTCAGCCGCTGCTCGACGCCGCCGTCGATGCCCTGGTCCGTGCCCAGGCGGCGGTCCCGGTGCGCGGCCTCCCTGCCTACGATGAGCCGCGGCTGCGTCGGGAGCTGGAGCTGTTCACCGACTGGTATCTGCCGTGCTGCTGTGGGGTGGCCGCCGCACAGGCGCGGCGACGCCTCAGCGCCAGCCTCGAGGATCTGCTGCAGCGTATCGCTGCTCAGAGCCGCGCCTTCTGCCACCGTGATTACATGCCGCGCAATCTGATGGTCTGTACCCCGCTGCCCGGGGTGCTGGACTTCCAGGATGCGGTGGCCGGGCCGGTGACCTACGACGCCGTCTCTCTGCTGCGCGATGCCTTTATCAGCTGGCCGCGCGAGCGCGAGGTGGCCACGCTGCAGCGCTACCACCGTCGGGCGTTGGCCGCCGGTGTCCCGGTGCCGGGCCGCTTCGAGCGTTTCTGGTCCGACTGCCAGTGGATGGGAGTGCAGCGCCATCTCAAGGTGCTGGGCATCTTTGCCCGCCTGGCCTATCGCGACGGCAAGCCGCACTATCTCAACGACGCGCCGCGCTTCTTCGCCTACCTGCGTCGGGCGGCGGCGGATGAGCCAGGGCTGGAGCCGCTGGTGGATGAAGTTCTGACCCTGGCCGGCGAGCCGGGGCGGGTGGCCGGAGCCGAGGTGTCGTAACGTGCACGCCATGATCCTGGCCGCCGGGCGCGGCGAGCGCATGCGCCCACTGACCGACCACACCCCGAAGCCGCTGCTGGAGGTGGCGGGGATGCCGCTGATCGGTTGGCAACTGCAGCGCCTGGCCGCGGCCGGTGTGGATACGGTGGTGATCAACACCGCCTGGCTCGGCGAGCAGATCGAGGCCGCCGTCGGCGACGGTGGGGCCTGGGGGGTCCAGGTCCACTACAGCCGCGAGCCAGCGGGTGCTCTGGATACCGGTGGCGGGATTCTCGAGGCGCTGCCGCTGCTCGGTGATGCCCCGTTCTGGGTGGTCAACGGCGATGTCTGGAGCGACTATCCGCTGCAGCGTCTGCCGCGCGCGCCCGCGGCCGCCGCGCACCTGGTGCTGGTCGATAACCCGGATCACAACCCCGATGGCGATTTCGCTCTCGACGCACAGGGGCGCGTGAGCGCGGTTGGTGGGCGGCGACTGACCTTCGCCGGCATGGGCGCCTTCCATCCCCGCCTCTGGCGCGGGTGCCAGCGCGGGTGTTTCCCTCTGGCGCCGCTGCTGCGCGGCGCCGCACAAGACGGCGAGTTGACCGGCGAGCACTGGTCCGGGGATTGGCTGGACGTGGGCACCCCCGAGCGGCTGGAGGAACTGCGCCGACGGCTCTCAGCGGACACCCGCACGGGGTCGCAGTAGCAGGAGGCGAGGGACGTGGGGCAGGAGATCGCTCAGGCGCGCTTTGGCAGCGAGGACTTCCGGGTCTTCCGGGAGCGGTTGCGGGCAGAGACGCAGCTGCTCGGCGAGTGGTTGCGCGCCGGTCGGGTGGTGGACGGGGAGCCGAGCATCGGGCTGGAGCTGGAGGCGTGGCTGGTGGACGCCGCGGGGCGTCCGGCGCCAGTCAGTGAGCAGGTGCTTGCCCGGGTGACGGATGCGCGGGTCGAGAATGAACTCGCCCGCTTTAACCTGGAGCTCAACACCGACGTGCACGCCCTGGCCGGCTCGTCGCTACAGGCCCTGGAGGCGGAGCTGACCGGGCGCTGGCGGCAGGCGCAGCAAGCGGCGGCGGAGGCCGGCTGCCGCATCGCTCTGGTCGGCATCCTGCCCTCGGTGCGTGAGGCGGACCTGTGCCTGGCCAACATGACCCCGTCACCACGCTACGCGGCGCTCAACGAGCAGGTGCTGGCACTGCGCGGGCGTCAGCCGCTGACCCTGGATATCGAGGGGGCCGAGCGCTTTCGTACCGAGCGCCACGACGTCATGCTCGAGGCCGCCACCACATCGCTGCAGCTCCACCTGCAGGTGCCGCCGCGGCGCATTGCGGCCTTTTTCAATGCGGCGGTGGCCCTGTCCGCGGCCTCCGTGGCGGTGGCGGCCAACTCACCTCGGCTCTTCGGGCGCCACCTCTGGCAGGAGAGCCGCATCCCGCTGTTCGAACAGGCCGTGGCCTGCACCCGGCTGGAGCCTGGCGGTGCAGGGACCCTGGCGCGGGTGGGCTTTGGCAGTGGCTACGCCCGGGATGCCCTGTACGGGTTCTTCGTCGAGAACCGACAGCACCACCCGGTGCTGCTCCCGGAGCTCCAGGATGCGCCGGTGGAGGCGCTGGCCCACCTGCGTCTGCACAACGGCACCATCTGGCGCTGGAACCGGCCGCTGGTCGATGTGGTGGATGGCCAGTGCCAGCTGCGTCTCGAGCACCGGGTGATGGCTGCCGGACCGACCGTAGCCGACGTGCTGGCCAATGCCGCTTTCTTCTACGGCGCCGTGGCTGAGCTGGCCGAGTCCCGCCCCGGCCTGGTCGAGGAGTTGCCGTTCCACATCGCCGAGCAGAACTTCTACGCCGCCGCTCGCTACGGTCTGGACGCCGAGGTGGAGTGGCTCGATGGCTGGTTTGGGCGGCTGGGTGATCTGGTTACCGAGCGCCTGCTGCCCAAGGCCCGTCGCGGTCTGGTGCGCGCCGGGGTGGTCGAGGCCGAGGCCACCGCCCATCTGCGGGTAGTCGAGGAGCGGGTGGCCAGCGGGCGCACCGGAGCCGCCTGGCAGTTGGCCTGGCTGGAGCGCCGCGGCGGGGACGATGCCGCGCTGACCCGGGCCTACCTGGACCGGGCCGCCGATGGCGAGCCGGTACACCGCTGGCCGCTGTAGGGAACCGAGAGGAGGGGCGAGGAGCCCATGCTGAAGACCTATCAGGGGGTGCCGGAAGGGCTGCTCCGCGCGCAGGCCGACGAGTTGGAAGAGCGTCTCGGTGGGCCAAGCCTGATCGAGGTGCCCGGCCGCCGCGAGCCGCCGCTGTTCGTCACCGTCCTGCTCCACGGCAACGAGACCACCGGCTGGGAGGCGGTCCGGGAGGTACTGGCCGACTTTCAGGGGCGTCCGCTGCCGCGCACGCTGCTGCTGTTCATCGGCAACGTGCGCGCGGCGCGATCCGGCGTTCGCCGTCTCCCCGAGCAGCCCGACTACAACCGGGTGTGGCCGGGCACCACCCTGCCCGACAGCCCGGAGCAGCGGCTTGCCGCCGAGGTGGTGGCGCGTGTTCGCTCGCGGGGCTGTTTCGCCAGCATCGACGTGCACAACAACACCGGCCTCAATCCGCACTATGGCTGCGTCAACCGGCTGGAGGGGCCCTACCTGCAGTTGGCCGCGCTCTTCTCGCGCACCGTGGTCTACTTCACGCGGCCGCAGGGGGTGCAGTCCCTGGCCATGGCCCGAGTGGCGCCAGCGATCACCGTCGAGTGCGGGCAGCCGGGCAGCCCGGGGGCGGCCGAGCACGCCGCCGAGTTGATCTCCAGCGCCCTGCACCTCTCCCGCCTGCCCGAGGGCGTGCCCGCGGATATCTCGGTCTATCACACGGTGGCGGCGGTACGGATCCCGCAGCAGTGCAGCTTCGGGTTCGGGGATGAGGCGGCGGGGGGCGACCTGCAGCTGATGGACGACCTGGAGCGGTGCAACTTCCGTGATCTGCCCGAGGGTACGGTGTTCGCCCGGGTTGCGCCGGAGTCCCGGGCCTTCTTTACGGTGGAGGACAACGAGGGGCGTGAGGCGGCGGCGGAGTTCTTCCAGCGCGATGGTGAGACCATCCGCCTGCGCCGTCCGGCGATGCCGGCCATGCTCGCCTGTAACACCACGGCCATCCGCCAGGATGTACTCTGCTACCTGATGGAGCCGGTCCGCCTGGGTACACCGCCGGCGGCCGAGCCCGCCTGAGCGCGCAGCGGCGCCCCCTCGGGCGGGTGCATTGAGCGCACCGAGCAGCACACCCCGCTCGGGGGTTCAGCGCGAACCGGGTCAGGTTCGCGCTGAACAGCGAGGTTTTGTCCGAGCGGCGCAATAGCGCCGCGAGTTAAGCGAGCGGCCCCGAGCGGGGGAGCAACGCAGGGTACCCCGTAGGGGTGCACTCGTCAGCGCCCGCCCGAGGGGGCGCCGCTGCGCACTCAGGCGGGCTCTTCGCGGGCTTCGCGGGAGGCGGCGTCGATGGCCTGCAGCAGATAGATGCCGAGCTCCACCTCGAGCCGATCCAGCGACGTGGTGATGCCCAGGTCACGCAGCCGCGTGGTCGGCAGACCGGCGTGACCGCAGGGGTTGATGCGCTGGAAGGGGGTCAGGTCGTTGCTGACGTTCAGCGACAGCCCGTGATAGCTGCAGCCCCGCCGGACCCGGATGCCCAGGGCCGCCACCTTGGCCCCCTCCACGTAGACGCCCGGGGCGTCCTCCCGCCGTGCCGAGGCCACCGAATAGGCAGCGAGCAGCGAGATCACCGACTGCTCCAGGGCGTGGACCAGGGTGCGCACCCCCAGGTTCCAGCGACGCAGGTCGAGCAGCGGGTAGGCCACCAGCTGCCCGGGGCCGTGCCAGGTTACCTGCCCGCCCCGGTCGGTGCCGACCACCGGGGTCTCGCCGGCATCGAGGATGTGCTCCGGGCGGCCCGCCTGGCCCAGGGTGTAGACCGGCGGGTGCTGGAGCAGCCAGAGCTCGTCGCCGGTCTCGGCGCTGCGCTCGTCGGTGAAGGTGCGCATGGCGGACCAGGTGGCCTCGTAGGGCTGCTCACCCAGGTAACGGGTGCGGATGTGTTCGAGCGCGCAGGGCACCGGGCGGCCTCCTACAGGGTCACCATGATGGCGTCATCGGCGTTGAGCTCGCGGTACAGCCCCTCAAGCTGGTCGCGGCTTTGGGCCTCGATGGTCACGGGTACCGAAACGTAGCGCCCGGTGCGGCTGCCAGTGGTGCGCACATCCAGGATCGTGGCGTGGTCGGCGGCGATGCGCTCGACCCGTGTGGCCAGGTCAGCGCCGGCGTGTCCCATGGCCTTGACCCCGATCTGGCAGGGGAACTCCAGCGGCGTGTTCTCGGCGTTGAACTCGCTCATGTCTGCCTCCCGCGGGCGGTCTCGTCACGCAGCCGAGTGAACCAGTCCCGCATGGCCCGGAATACCGGCCCGGGGGCACCGTCGCCTACCGGGCGTCCGTCGATGCCCAATACCGGCGCCACCTCCTTGGTGGCGCTGGCGAGCCAGACCTCGTCGGCCGCCTGCAGCTCTTCCACCGCCACCGGGCGACACTGAAAGGGTAGCCCGTGCTGCTCGGCCAGTTCGAGGACCACCTCACGGGTGACGCCGGGGAGTAGCCCGGGGTGCAGCGCCGGGGTGATCAACACGCCGTCGCGGACGAGGAAGACCGTGCTCGCCGCGCCCTCGGTAATCTGTCCATCGCGGTGCAGGATGGCCTCGTCGGCCCCGGCGGCGACGGCCTCCTGGCGTAGCAGCACGTTGGGCAGCAGGGCCACGGCCTTGATGTCGCAACGGGCCCAGCGCAGGTCCTCGCGCAGGGTGGCGTGCAGCCCGTCGGCGAAGGCGCCGGCGGGCGGCAGCGACGAGCTCATGACGAAGATGGTCGGCTCGCTGTGCTCGGGGAATTCGTGGCTGCGTTGCTCGGGGCAGCCACGGGTGACCTGGGCGTAGAGCGATTGGTCACCGCCGCCATTGCCCCGACAGACCTGCTCGAAGACCTCCGTCCAGTCCCCGGCCGAGAGCGGGTTGGTCAGGCCGATCGCCGCGAGGGAGTTCTCCAGCCGGCGCAGATGGGCGTCCAGCCGGAACGGCACCCCGCCGTAGCACGGGACCACCTCGTAGACCCCGTCGCCGAACAGGAAACCGCGGTCCAGCGGCGAGATGCGCGCCGAGGCGAGCGCCATCAGCTCGCCATTGAGGTAGCAGGTCGCCGGCAGGGCCATGGCCTACTCGAACTGCAGCCAGACCTGATCGATCATCCGGCGCCACAGGCCGCCCTCGGGCACGTCGTCCATGGCGATCAGCGGCTCTTCGTGGATCACGCTGCCGGCCAGCTCGATCTTCAGCGTGCCCACCTCGGTGCCGGACTCCAGCGGGGCGCGGATTTGCCCATCGACACTGACCGTGGCGCTGAGGTTGTCGTACTCCTGGCGCGGGATGGTCACGTAAAGGTCGTCCGGGATGCCCAGGGCCACCGAGTCGGACTCGCCCATCCAGGCGCGTGCCTCGGTCAGCTGCTCGCCGGCGCTGTAGAGGCGGTGCGTCTCGAAGAAGCGGAAGCCGTAGTTGAGCAGCTGCAGGCTCTGCTGCGCCCGGGCGTCCTCGCTATCGGTGCCCAGGACCACGGAGATCAGGCGCATGCCGCCGCGCTCGGCGGAGGTGACCAGGGTGTAGCCCGCGGAACTGGTGTAACCGGTTTTCAGGCCATCGACGGTCTCGTCGCGCCAGAGCAGCCGGTTGCGGTTGTGCTGATTGATCCCCGCGTACTCGAAGGACCGCTGCGAGTACCAGTCGTAGAATTCCGGGAAGTCCTCGATGATCGCCCGGGCCAGGCGGGCCGTGTCCTTGGCCGTGGTGCGCATCTGCTCGTGGGGCATGCCCGTGGCGTTGGTGTAGCGGGTGTTCTCCATGCCTAGGCGGCTGGCGTACTGGGTCATGACCTGGGCGAAGGTCTCCTCGTCGCCGGCCACATGCTCGGCCAGCGCTACCGCCGCGTCGTTGCCGGATTGGACGATCAGCCCCTGCAGCAGCTCGGCCACGGTGACCTCGTTGCCGACCTCAAGGAACATCCGCGAGCCGCTGGAGCGCCAGGCGGTCTCGCTGATGGTGACCTTGTCCTCGAGTCCGATATGCCCGTCGGCGAGCTCTTCGAAGACCACGTAGGCGGTCATCATCTTGGCCAGGCTGGCGGGTTCCCAGCTCTCCTCCGGGTCGCGATGGGCCAGGATGTAGCCGCTGTGGATATCGATAAGCAGATGGCTGGGGGCGCCGATGCTCGGCGGAGACGGCGTGGGTACCGATTCGACGATGGGCGTGCCCCAGCGCTCATCGGCCATGGCCATGGGAAGGAGCCCGACGCTCAGCAGGGCGGGCACGAGCAGTCGTTGCAGGGTTCGTCTGATCATCGATATGGCAGCGGTCTCGACGGATGGCACAACGGTGCCCCATTGTAACGCGTTTGCGAATGGGGGCGGGCGCTAGGGACGGATGCGGTGGTGATCGATGCCCGCCTCCTCCAGGCTCTGCTCCAGGCGGTCCAGCTCGGCGAGGCTCTCCAGCGGACCGAGCCGGACGCGGTGTAGAGGCCCGTCGGCACCGTCGATCTCCTCGATGGTGATCTCGGCCTGGAGATCCAGCTCACCAAGCTGCGTCTCCAGCCGGTCCGCGTTCTCGCGTTGGCCGAAGACCCCGGCCTGCAGGTAGACGGCGACGGGCTGAATGGCCTCGGCGTCGTCGAGCAGGCGGTCGGCGGTGCGCACCTGAACCGTCGGCGGGTGGTCGCCGGGCCCGCCCTCGGTATCCGCCCCGTCCCCGGTCTCGCGTTCGGCCTCCTGTGCCGCCAGGAGCTCCTCGATGGCATCCGGGTCCCGTTGATCTTCGACACCGAAGGTCTCCACGGTCTCTTCCGCCGGTTCCTGCCCGGTGTCGGCGTCGGCCTGTGCGTCGTCGCCCGGCAGGTCGTCGGGGGTCACCACGCGGATCTTGACCGGCGCCGTGCCCTGGTCGGCGACATCCAGGCGCACCGCGGCGGCATAGGAGAGGTCGAGGATGCGCTCCTCGGGGTCGACGAAGGGGCCGCGGTCGTTGACCTTGACCACGGCGCGGCGGTCGTTCTCCAGGTTGATCACCTCCACCCAGGTCGGCAGCGGCAGCTCGCGGTGCGCGGCGGTCATCGCGTACATGTCGTAGGGCGTGCCGCTGGAGGTGCGCCGGCCGTGGAACTTGGTGCCGTACCAGGAGGCGCGGCCACGCTGGGTAAAGCCCTCGGCCTCTTCCCGGCTCATGGTGTGGTAGGTCTCGCCGAAGACCTCATACGAGTCCGGGTTTCCGTAGCGGCTCGGTGGCACGTCCTGGGGCACGGCGTCGGGCAGCCGGGCCAGCTCGTCGCGGTCGCGGTCCGAGGCGCCGTCGCTGGCCACCCGTGCCGCGGGATCCTCGTCCGGACGCGGCGGCTCCAGGTCGTCGCGCTCCGGCGCGGCGCAGCCGAAGAGCAGCGCAGCCCCAAGCAGGAGCCCGAGCCGTCCAACGGCCAACCGCCTCACTCGGACCGCTCCTCAGCGAGCGCCTCGGCCAGCTGGTGGACCGCCATGGCGTAGAGGGCACTGTGGTTGTAGCGGGTCAGGACATAGAAGTTCTGCAGCGTCAGCCACAGCTCCGGGCCCTCCGCGCCCTCGAGTTCGATCAGCGCCGCCGGGGTGTCGCCGTCGAGCCGCTCCGGTACTTCGACGCCCAGCTCCTTGAGTTCGTCGACCGTGTGCTCCGGCGCCACCGGACGGTCGGTGGCGGCCAGCGCATCACGCCAGGCCGTCCCCTCCGCCGACACGGTCACGGCCACGGGTGCCCCCGGCTGCCAGCCGTGGCGGGCCAGGTAATGGGCTGCGCTGCCGGCGGCATCCGCGGGGTTGTCGAGCAGGTCGCGGCGACCGTCGCCGTCCTGGTCCACGGCGTAGGCGCGGTAGCTGGAGGGGATGAACTGAGGCTTGCCCAGGGCGCCGGCGTAGGAGCCGGTGGGCTGCGTGGGATCCCAGGCGTTCTCGTGACTGAGCAGCAGGAAGGCCTCCAGCTCCTCGCGGAAGAAGCCCGCCCGCGGGTGATCGGAGAAACCGAGGGTGGTCAGTGCGTCGAGGACGCGGTGCTCGCCCCGGCGGGTGCCGAAGTAGCTCTCCACGCCGAGTATGGCCAGCACCACCGGCTCGGCGACACCGTGCTCTTCGCTCACCTGCGAGAGCAGCTCCCGGTGCTCGGCCCAGTAATCGGCGCCGGCGTCGATGCGCTCCTTGGTGAGGAAGATGTCCCGGTACTCGTGCCAGGGCAGCCCCTCGGCCGGCGAGGCAATACGCTCAAGCACCCGTTCGTCGTGCTCTGCTGCGGCGAGGACCGTGCGCAGGTGCTCGGGATCGAGGTCGTGGCGCTCGGCTACGGCCTCGGCGAAGCGTTCGAGCTCGGTGTCGGTCGCGGCGGCAGTAGCGCCGAGCAGTGCGCCGCCGCACAGCAGTGCGGCGACGGCGTGGTGGAGGAGAGGTTTCATGACCGGCTGCAGGCCCTCAAGACCAGAGTCGACGGTGAGTGTGGATGGCCATGAGAATACCGAATGCCGCCATGATGGTCACCAGCGACGAGCCGCCGTAACTGACCAGCGGCAGCGGCAGGCCGACCACCGGGAGCAGTCCCGAGACCATCCCGGCGTTGACCAGGACGTAGATGAAGAACGTCAGCGAGATGCTGCCGGCCAGCAGGCGACTGAAGTTGTCCTGGGCGCAGGCGGCGATGTAGAGGCCGCGGCCGACGATGATCAGGTAGACGGCGAGCAGCTGCGCCACGCCCATCAGGCCGAACTCCTCGGCCACCACCGCGAGCACGAAGTCGGTGTGCCGCTCGGGGATGAATTCCAGGTGGGCCTGGGAGCCATTGAGCCAGCCCTTGCCGAACAGCCCGCCGGAGCCGATGGCGATCTTCGACTGGATGATGTGATAGCCCGCGCCCAGCGGATCGTTCTCCGGGTTGAGGAAGGTCAGAACCCGGGCGCGCTGGTAGTCGTGCATGACGAAGAACCAGAGCAGCGGCGCAGCGGCGCCGGCCAGGGCGGTGCCGCCGAGTATCCAGCGCCAGCCCAGGCCGGCGAGAAAGAGGATGAAGAATCCGGATGCCGCCACCAGCAGGGCGGTGCCCAGGTCCGGCTGGATGGCGATCAGCGCGACCGGCACGGCGATGAGCACCAGCGCCAGCATGACGCGCCGGGGGCGGGGCGGGATGTCGTGGTCGGCCAGCAGCCAGGCGAGCATCAGCGGCAGGGCGAGCTTCATCAGCTCCGCCGGCTGGAAGCGCATGAAGCCGAGGTCGATCCAGCGCTGCGCCCCCTGGCCGATGACACCGGTGACCATCACCGCGGCCAGCAGCGCCATGCCCACGCCGAAGACCCACGGTGCCCAGCGGCGCAGGGTGCGCGGCGGGATCTGGGCGCAGGCGAACAGCGCCAGGAAGCCGAAGGAGACGCGGATGACCTGGTTTCGGGTCTGGTCCCAGTCCTCGCCGAAGGCGCTGTAGAGCACCGCCACGCCGAAGGCGGCGACGGCGAACAGGGCGGTCAGCAGCAGCCCGTCCAGGTGCAGCCGCGACTGCAGGAACGAGAGGCGGACACCGACCCCGCGGCTGCCGGGCAGGGCGCTGGTGTTCATGGCATCAGCTCCATCGGCGCGTCCTCCTCATCCTCGACCTCGCTCTCGTCGATGCGGCCGGCCTCCAGATCCTCCAGGAAGGACGGGTCGTCGCGTACCCAGACGTCGGTCACCGCGCGGGCCACCGGCGCGGCGGCGGCACCGCCGCCGCCCTCGGCGTTCTCCACGACGACCACCACCACGATCTCCGGATCCTCGGCCGGGGCGAAACCGATGAACAGCGCATGGCTGCGCAGGTGCTCCGGCACCTTTTCGTCATCGTCCTCGCGGCTCTCCGTGACCTGCGCCGTGCCCGTCTTGCCGGCCAGGCTGTAGTCCAGGTCGTCGCCGATCAGCCGCGCCGTGCCGCGGGGGTGCTCGACTGCGGCGCGCATGGCCTCCGTGGTCAGCTCCCAGTGGGCCGGGTCATTGAGCTCGATCCGCTCCTGCGGCGTGCTGGCGGCGGTTCGGGTGGTGTGTTCGGCCTCACCGTCGCGGATGGCCTGCACCAGTCGCGGCTCGACAATACGTCCCTGGTTGGCGAGGATCGCGGTGGCCCGCGCCAGCTGCAGCGGCGTGGTGCTGAAATAGCCCAGACCGATCCCGGTCAGGACCGTTTCGCCGTGGTACCAGCCACCGCCCAGGGCGCGGCGTTTCCAGTCCCGATTGGGCAGGATCCCGCTGCGCTCACCGGAGGTGTCCACCCGGGTCGGGGTGCCGAAGCCGAACGGCTCGAGGAATTCGGACATGCGATCGATGCCCAGCCGGAACGCGGTGTCGTAGAAAAAGACGTTGCAAGACTCCGCCACCCCCTGGACGAAGTCGGTCTCCCCGTGCCCCCAGTCCCGCCAGCAGCGAAAGGGCTCGTCGCGGCCCTCGACGTGGTAGGTGCCGTCGCAGTGGACCTCGGTGTCCGGGCGGATCACATCGTGCTCCAGGGCAGCCAGGCCGACGAACGGTTTGATCGTGGAGGCTGGCGGATAGAGGCCGCGAATGGGCCGGTTGATCAGCGGCTGCCAGCCGGTGTCTTCCAGTTCCTGGAAGCGCTCCCGGCTCATGCCGCCGACAAACATATTCGGGTCGTAGTCCGGCTGGCTGGCCATGGCCAGGATGTCGCCGCTGTCCGGATCCAGTGCCACCACTGCGCCGCGATGATCCCCGAGGGCGCGTTCGGCGGCCTCCTGCAGGTCTATGTCCAGGGTGAGGATCAGGTCGTCGCCGGAGCGCGGCGGGTGACGGTCCAGGGTGCGCAACACGCGGCCGGCGGCGTTGGTCTCCACCCGCTCGACCCCCACCTCGCCGTGGAGGACCTGCTCATAGGCGTGCTCGACCCCGCTCTTGCCGATGTGGTTGGTGCCGCGGTAAGCGGAGCGATCGATGCGGCGCAGGTCCTGGGCGGTGATGCGCCCGACGTAGCCCACCGCATGACTTCCGGTCTGTCCCTGGGGGTAGTGGCGGACCAGTCGGGCGTCCACCTCCAGCCCGGGGAAGCGGTGACGGTGGACGGCCAGCTGGGCCACCTCCTCCTCATCGAGCCGGGTGCGCAGGGGCAGAGCCTCAAAGTGTCGGGAGTTGTTCAGCCGGTTGAGGAAGCCGTCGCGCTGGGCGTCGGTCAGCTCGATGATCTCGCCGACCTCATCGAGCATGGTCTCGATATCCGGGATGCGCTCCGGCGTGGCCACCAACTGGTAGGAGGGGCGGTTCTCGGCCAGGATGTTCCCATTGCGATCGAGGATCTGCCCGCGACTCGGCGGGATGGGATTGACCTTGATGCGGTTCTCCTGGGAGAGGGTGGCGTAGTGGTGGTGGTCGACCACCTGCAGGCGCACCATCTGGGTCATCAGCCCGGCGACCCCCACGATGCACAACACCCCGGCGGCCACGATCCGTCGCCGGATCCTGGAGGCGTCCTGTTGCTGATCGCGGATGGAAAGGCTCACCAGCTACCTCGCTGCCCGCCGCACTCGCCGGTGTCACTGCACCTGGAAGCGGCGCCGCACCCCCCTCATGATGTGGAAGACCAGGGGCCAGAGGGCGGCACCGACCAGGATCGCCGCCCAGGCCTGCCATTCCGGTGCCGGCCGCCCGATCATGCCGTTGATCCAGAAGATCACCAACTGCGCGATCACCAGCAGGGCGAGCACCACCACCGCCTGTTGCCAGACCGGGACCAGGCGCAGGTGCTGGTGCAGCCGCAGCGCCAGGAAGGCGATCAGGGCAAAGGCCAGGGCATGCTGGCCGAGCAGGGTCCCGAGCAGGGCGTCCTGGAAAAGCCCCACCAGCCAGCCGACACCCACGCCCACGCGCTCGGGCAGGGCCAGGCTCCAGTAGAGCAGGATCAGCGCCGTCCACTCCGGACGGAAGTCCTGCGCCCACGCCGGCATGGGCACGATGATCAGCATCAGGGCGATGATGAAGCTGAGCAGGATCACCCCGCCCCCATTGCGTGGCCGATGCCCGGTCAAGACTCGTCCTCGCTCTCGTCGTCGGCCGCCGCGCCGTCCTCCTCCTGCTCCGCGGCGGCCTCGGCTCCGGCCACGGAGACCAGCAACAGCTTGCGGCTGCGATCCAGCTCCGCCACCGGCTCGGCGGTGACCCGCGCGAAGGGCTCGCCGGCCTCCACCTCCACCGAGCGGACTCGGGCCACTGGGTAGCCGCGCGGGAAGGCGCCGCCGAGGCCGGAGGCGGTGAGCAGATCCCCCTCGCGGATATCCGCGTTACCCGGCACATTGGCCAGCTCCAGCCGCTGCGGGTCGCCGCTGCCCAGCGCCACGGTGCGCAGCCCGTTGCGGTTGTTCTCCACCGGTATGGCGTGGCTTGGATCGGAGATCAGCCGCACGCTCGCCGAGCGGGGGCCGACCCGGTCGACCTGCCCCATGACACCGCTGGCGTCGAGAACCGGCTGGCCGACGAAAACCCCCTGTCCGGAGCCCCGGTCGATCTCCACCAGGTGCGTGTGAGGGTCCAGCTCGACGCGCATCAACTCGGCGATGACCACCTCGGTGTCCAGCCGTTCTGAGGAACCGAGCAGATCGCGCAGGCGTTCATTCTCCCGCTCCAGGGCCTGCATGCGCTGCAGCCGCTCGTGATACGCCAGGTGTCGGTCGCGCAGCTGGCGGTTCTCTTCCATGATCTGGTGGCGCGTGGCCAGGCGCTCGGTGACCCGGTCGGCGATGGAGAAGGGCGCGTCGACGACAAACCGCAACGGGTAGACCACCCCGGAGACGGTTTCGCGGACCGGCTCGACGAGGTGCTCGCGGTGGTCCAGGCTCATGAGCAGGATGGAGACCGTGGCCAGCAGAACCAGGCGCACGGTGGCCGACGGACCCTGTGTGAATAACGGCTTAATGGTTCACCGAGCCTCGCAGCGTCTGCTTACGGAGCCTGCCAGTCTAACGCAGGTCCCGTCGGGGGTGGCAGCTGCGGTGGTACGCCTACTCGCTGACGAACAGGTCGGCGCCCCGTTCGTCCATGAGTTCCAGGGCCCGGCCGCCGCCGCGGGCGACGCAGGTCAGCGGCTCGTCGGCCACGACCACCGGCAGCCCGGTCTCCTCCATGATCAGCCGATCCAGGTTGCGCAGCAAAGCGCCGCCGCCGGTGATCACGATCCCGCGCTCGGCGACGTCGGCGCCGAGTTCCGGCGGCGTCTGCTCCAGGGCGGTCTTCAGTGCGGAGACGATGCCCGAGAGCGGCTCCTGGAGCGCCTCAAGGATCTCGTTGGAGTTCAGCGTGAAGCTGCGCGGCACGCCCTGGGCGAGGTTGCGACCGCGGACTTCGATCTCGCGGACCTCGGTATCCGGGAACGCGGTGCCGATCTCCTGCTTGATGCGCTCGGCGGTGGCCTCGCCGATGAGGATGCCGTAGTTGCGCCGGACATAGTTGACGATGGCATCGTCGAAGCGGTCGCCGCCGAGGCGGACCGAGGCGGAGTAGACGATGCCGTTGAGCGAGAGCACCGCCACCTCGGAGGTGCCGCCGCCGACGTCGAGGACCATCGAGCCGCTGGCCTCGTCGACGGGCATGTTGGCGCCGATCGCCGCGGCCATCGGCTCTTCGATCAGGTGGACTTCGCGCGCCCCGGCGCCGGCCGCCGACTCGCGGATGGCCCGGCGCTCGACCTGCGTGGAGCCGCAGGGGACGCAGACCAGGACCCGCGGGCTGGGCTTGAAGAAGCGGGCCTCATGCACTTTCTTGATGAAATGCTGGAGCATCTTCTCGGTGACGGTGAAGTCGGCGATGACGCCGTCCTTCAGGGGCCGGATGGCGCGGATCGTACCCGGGGTGCGGCCGAGCATGCGCTTGGCCTCGGCGCCCACTGCGGCGATGCGCTTGCTGCCGCCGTCGCGATCCTGCTGGATGGCGACCACCGACGGTTCGCTCAGGACGATGCCCTGGCCGCGCAGGTAGATCAGTGTGTTGGCCGTGCCAAGATCGATGGATAGATCGTTGGAGAAGAGTCCGCGGATACCCTTAAACATGCCCAGCGTTCCTAAGGTCGAAGGTGGCTCAATCTAGCAGTGCCCCGGGGTTTGGG
>PULM01000203.1 GCA_003552345.1 Ectothiorhodospiraceae bacterium | reverse complement strand
GCATGGGCTGGATGCAGCCCTGATCGCCGTTGAGCGCGGCCAGTGCGCCGGCCTGGGAGATGGAAGCCGGGTTGGAGGTGCTCTGCGACTGCACCTTTTTCATGGCACCGATCAGCGGGGCCGGACCCGCCGCGTAACCGATCCGCCACCCGGTCATGGCGTACGCCTTGGAGACGCCGTTGACCACGATGGTGCGCTCGACCAGCTGCGGGGCCGCCATGGCGATGTTGGAAAAGGGCTCATCGCGCCAGAGGATGTGCTCGTAGATGTCGTCGCTGACCACCACCACCTGGGGATGGCGCTCGAGCACCGCGCCCAGCGCCGCCAGCTCGTCACGGGTGTAGGCGGTGCCGGTGGGGTTCGAGGGACTGTTGAGGATGACCATGCGGGTCTTGCGGGTCAGGGCCTGCTCGAGCTGCTCCGGGGTGATCTTGAAGCGGCTCTCGGCGCCGGCGGCCACGAACACCGGCTGGGCGCCGAAGATCAGGGCCATGTCCGGGTAGGAGACCCAGTACGGCGCCGGGATGACGACCTCGTCGCCGTCGTTGAGCACCGCCGCCATGGCGTTGAACAGCGACTGCTTGGCGCCGCAGGAGACCAGGATCTGGCTGGCGTCGTAGCTCAGCGCGTTGTCGCGCTCGAGCTTGTCGATGATCGCCTGCTTGAGCTCGGTGGTCCCGTCCACGGCGGTGTAGCGGGTCTGGCCCTGCTGAGCGGCCTGCACGGCGGCATCGACAATGTGGGCCGGGGTGTCGAAATCCGGCTCGCCGGCGCCGAGGCCGATGACGTCGTGCCCGGCGGCGCGCAGCTCGGCGGCGCGGGCGGTGACGGCGAGCGTCGGCGATGGCTTGATGCGCTGGACGCGATCGGCAAGCTGAAGGTCCATGGTCTGGCTCCACGTTGAAGGTTGGGCTTGCGGGGTATGATAAGGGTTTTGGCGTTCAGTGTTCAGTGCTTGGGGTTCAGTCGGTGGGCCGCCAGGTGGCAGGCTCCGGTGGATGGTGGACCAGGCAGGGTTGTGCGTTCGGCCCCGACGGGGGCGTGCTGACGATGAATGCGGGGATTCGATGACGGAACGTTTCAAGCTCAACGCCCGGTTTCAGCCAGCGGGCGATCAGCCCCAGGCCATCGAGGATCTGGTCGAGGGGATCGAGTCGGGGCTCTCGGATCAGACCCTGTTGGGGGTGACCGGCTCCGGCAAGACGTTCACCATCGCCAACGTCATTGAGCGGTTGCAGCGCCCGGCGATCCTGCTCGCTCCCAACAAGACCCTGGCCGCCCAGCTCTACGGCGAGATGCGCGAGTTCCTCCCGGAGAACCGCGTCGAGTACTTCGTCTCCTACTACGACTACTACCAGCCCGAGGCGTATGTGCCGTCGTCGGACACCTTCATCGAGAAGGATGCCTCGGTCAACGAGCACATCGAGCAGATGCGGCTGTCCGCGACCAAGGCGGTGCTCGAGCACAAGGATACGGTCATCGTCGCCTCGGTCTCGTCGATCTACGGGCTGGGTGACCCACAGGCCTACATGTCGATGCTCCTGCACCTGGTCCGCGGCGAGCACATCGATCAGCGGGCGATCCTGCGCCGGCTCGCCGAGCTGCAGTACACCCGCAACGACACCGATCTGACCCGCGGGACCTACCGGGCCCGGGGCGAGGTGATCGACATCTTCCCGGCCGAATCGCCCGAGGAGGCGGTCCGGGTGCAGCTCTTCGACGAGGAGATCGAGGAGATCAGCTGGTTCGACCCGCTCACCGGTGAGCTGCTGCGCCGCGTGCCGCGAGTGACCATCTACCCCAAGACCCACTACGTCACCCCCAAGGAGCAGATCCACCGCGCTGTCGAGCAGATCAAGGAGGAGCTGCGCGAGCGGCTCAGCGAGCTGCGCGCCGCCGACAAACTGGTGGAGGCGCAGCGGCTCGAGGAGCGGACCCGCTTCGACATGGAGATGATGCTCGAGCTCGGCTACTGCAACGGGATCGAGAACTACTCGCGCTATCTCTCCGGGCGGGAGGCGGGTGAGGCGCCGCCGACCCTGTTCGACTACATCCCGCCGGAGGCGGTGCTGTTCATCGATGAGTCCCACGTCACCGTTCCGCAGATCGGCGGCATGTACAAGGGGGACCGCTCGCGCAAGCAGACCCTGGTGGAGTACGGCTTCCGACTGCCCTCGGCGCTGGACAATCGCCCGCTGAAGTTCGAGGAGTTTCGCCGCCTGGCACCGCAGACGGTCTACGTCTCGGCGACGCCGGGGCCCTTCGAGAAGGAGCACGCCGGACAGGTGGTCGAGCAGGTGGTTCGCCCCACCGGGCTGGTCGACCCGGAGGTGGAGGTGCGCCCGGCGACCGCGCAGGTCGACGATGTTTACGGCGAGATCCGCGCCCGCGCCGAGCGGGACGAGCGCGTGCTGGTCACCACACTGACCAAGCGCATGGCCGAGGACCTGACCGAGTATCTGGAGGAGAACGGGATCCGCGTGCGCTACCTGCACTCCGACGTGGACACCGTGGAGCGGACCGAGATCATCCGCGACCTGCGCCTGGGCCACTTCGACTGCCTGGTCGGCATCAACCTGCTACGCGAGGGGCTCGACATCCCCGAAGTCTCCCTGGTGGCGATCCTCGATGCCGACAAGGAGGGGTTCCTGCGCTCGACCCGTTCACTGATCCAGACCATCGGGCGGGCCGCCCGCAACCTCAGTGGCCGGGCGATCCTCTATGCCGACCAGATGACCGACTCCATGCGTCGGGCCATCGACGAGACGGAGCGCCGCCGTGCCAAGCAACTGGCCCACAACCAGGCCCACGGCATTACCCCGCAGGGCATTCGCAAGGAGGTGCCCGACATCATGGAGCGCGGCGGGGTACCGGCTCCGGGAGCGCCCCGAGAGGTCGCCGGGGTAGCCGAGGAGGGCGGCGCTTACGCTCAGCTGTCACCGGCGGAGGCGGTGCGGCGGATCCGGGAGTTGGAGAAGCGCATGCACGAGCATGCCCGAGAGCTGGAGTTCGAGGAGGCCGCGCGGGGGCGCGACGAGATCCGACGTATTGAGGAGCAGGCCCTCGGCGGGGGCGACGCCGCGGCCGCCGCCTCCTGAGCCGGTGCGGCTCAGCGCGGGCGGCGATTCTGCATCAGCGTCTCGATATCCAGTCGCTTGTCACCGTGGCGGGTGCGCATGAGCACGTCGTGGTCGTAGTGGTAGTAGCGGGCGATGAAGTAGGCTGCGCGCAGCGCGGCGATCTCGCTGTGCGAGTTGCCGATGTGCTGGACGTGGCCCTCCTCGCTGTAGAAGACCACCTCCCAGCCGTTGTCCCGCTCCTCGATGATGAGCCGGTAATTGGTGCGCAGTCGTGCTTTGTGCGGCCGAGGGTTCAAGAGCGGCGCTCCTCGTCAGGCAAAAATCGATCCTATCCTCTCCTCTCTATCGGCGCGAGCCCGGCAATCTTCAAGGGCCGGGGCGCTATCTTTAATCTTTCTAAACAGTCTTCCCATCCGGTGTCGGAATATGTACCCTTTGGGTACGGATTGAGCAAAGTCAGACACCATGCTCCGAATCAACCGCGAGACCGATTACGGCGTCGTCATCCTCTCCGCCATGGCGCGGCGGCCAGGGGAGCGGGTCAATGCCGCACAGCTGGCCGGTGCCCACGGTCTGCCGCAGCCGATGGTCAGCAAGGTCATGAAGCAGCTGGTCCATGCCGGGCTGCTGTGCTCCTACCGCGGCGCCAAGGGCGGTTATGGGCTGGCGCGCTCCCCGGAGCAGATCTCGGTGGCAGAGGTCATCGAGGCGCTGCAGGGGCCGATCGCCTTCACCGAGTGCGTCGAGAGCGGGACCGATACTTGCACGCACGTTGAGGATTGCAATGCCAGCGCCACCTGGTCGCGGATCAGCTCCGTGGTCCGTCAGGCCCTGTCGGCGGTGAGTCTGGCGGAGATGGGCGAGCCGGCCAGCGCGCCGGTGGGGATCTACCCCCGTCAACAAGTTATTGGCCACTGAGCAGCCGGAGGCTTGGGCGACATGTCGAGCAGCAACGAGACCATCGAGCGGTTCACCAGCCGGGGCTATGAGGCCGGCTTCTTCACCGACATCGAGCAGGAGTTTGCACCACCGGGGCTCAACGAGGAGACCATCCGTTTCATCTCCGAGAAAAAGGGCGAGCCGGAGTGGATGCTCGAGTGGCGCTTGGAGGCCTACCGCGGCTGGCTGGAGATGCCCATGCCGCAGTGGCAGAACGTGCAGTTCCCGCCCATCGACTTCCAGGCCATCTCCTACTACGCCGCCCCCAAGCAGGGGCCGAAGAGCCTCGACGAGGTCGATCCCAAGCTGCTCGAGACCTACGAGAAGCTCGGCATCCCGCTCCACGAGCAGAAGATGCTCGCCGGGGTGCAGGAAGAGGGCGACGGCGGTGCCCGGGAGGGCGAT
Source organism: Ectothiorhodospiraceae bacterium (assembly GCA_003552345.1). Taxonomy (GTDB): domain Bacteria; phylum Pseudomonadota; class Gammaproteobacteria; order Nitrococcales; family Halorhodospiraceae; genus Halorhodospira. Next base: position 565 of record PULM01000203.1, on the reverse strand, counting down.
CGCCCCAGGGTGGCCGTGGACGCGGTCTTCGACTCGGTCTCGGTGGCCACGACGTTCAAGGACGAGCTTGCCAAGCACGGAGTGATCTTCTGTTCCATCTCCGAGGCGCTGCGCGATTACCCGGAGCTGGTGCGGCAGTACATCGGCAGCGTCGTGCCGCGCAAGGACAATTTCTTCGCAGCGCTGAACTCGGCGGTCTTCTCGGACGGCTCCTTCGTCTACATCCCCGAGGGGGTGGAGTGCCCCATGGAGCTGTCCACCTACTTCCGCATCAACGCCGGGCACACCGGGCAGTTCGAGCGCACGCTGATCATTGCCGAGAAAGGCAGTTCGGTCTCCTATTTGGAGGGGTGCACCGCGCCGCAGCGCGACGAGAATCAGCTGCACGCCGCCGTCGTCGAGCTCTATGCCCACGACGATGCGCAGATCAAGTACTCGACGGTGCAGAACTGGTACCCCGGCGACGAGAACGGCGTCGGCGGCGTCTACAACTTCGTGACCAAGCGCGGCCTGTGCGCCGGTAAGCGCTCGAAGATCTCCTGGACCCAGGTGGAGACCGGTTCGG
>PULM01000017.1 GCA_003552345.1 Ectothiorhodospiraceae bacterium | reverse complement strand
GCGACAACGTCAAGATGACGGTGCAGCTGATCGCCCCGATCGCCATGGAGGACGGCCTGCGCTTCGCCATCCGTGAGGGTGGGCGCACCGTCGGTGCCGGCGTCGTCTCCAAGATCATCGAGTAAAGCAGCCATGGCGACCGCAGCGGCAACACAAAACCAACGCATCCGGATCCGGCTGAAGGCGTTCGATCACCGTCTGATCGACCAGTCCGCCCGGGAGATCGTGGATACCGCGAAGCGGACCGGGGCCCACGTCTGTGGCCCCATCCCGCTTCCGGTCAAGAAGGAGCGGTTCACCGTGCTGACCTCCCCGCACGTCAACAAGGACGCCCGGGATCAGTACGAGATCCGCACCCACAAGCGGCTGATGGACATCATTGACCCGACGGACAAGACGGTCGACGCGCTGATGAAGCTCGACCTGGCCGCCGGCGTCGACGTCCAGATCAAGCTCTACTGACACGTCGAGCCGCCGAATCGGTACCGACCGGCGGTGACCGGCGCTCCGGCCGGCAAGCGCCGGGCGGCCCCGCGCAGGGGCTGTCCGGCGTGCGCTCGCCGGAGTCTATTCGTTCCCGGTAAGCCAGATCCGGGCATAGAGATTTTGAGGAGACGCGGACGATGGCAATTGGAATCGTCGGTCGCAAGCGCGGCATGACGCGTGTTTTTACCGAGGAGGGGCACTCGATCCCGGTGACCGTCGTCGAGGCGGACCCGAATCGCGTGACCCAGGTGAAGACCGAGGACAGTGACGGCTACCGCGCCGTGCAGGTGACCGCCGGCCGGCGCAAGCCGCAGCGCGTGCGCAAGCCCGAGGCGGGCCACTTCGCCCGGGCCGGGGTCGAGGCCGGCCGCGGCGTGTGGGAGTTCCGCCTTGACAAGGGGCAGCGGGCCAGCGACGAGGAGATGCCGGAGACCGGCGCCTCCATCGACGTCGACGGCTTCGAGGCCGGCCAGAAGGTGGACGTCACCGGCACCAGCAAAGGCCGGGGCTTTGCCGGCACGGTTCGTCGCCACAACTTCCGGGCCCAGCGCAACACCCACGGCAACTCGAAGTCGCACCGGGTGCCGGGTTCCATCGGTCAGTGCCAGAGCCCCGGGCGTGTGTTCAAGGGCAAGAAGATGGCCGGGCAGATGGGCAACCGGCGCGCCACCATCCAGAACCTGGAGGTAGTGCGCGTGGACAGCGAGCGCAATCTGCTGCTCATCCGGGGCGCGGTCCCCGGGGCCATCGGCAGCGACCTGATCGTCCGTCCGGCGAGCAAGGCGTAAGAGGTGACAGGGGGAGCCATGGAGCTCAAGCTCAGCAACGAAAAGGGCGAAGCGGCAGGCCAGCTCGAGGTCTCGGAGCAGACCTTCGACGCGCCGTTCCGCGAATCGCTCGTCCACCAGGTGGTCACCGCCCACCTCGCCGGGGCGCGTGCCGGTACCAAGGCACAGAAGACGCGCAGCGAGGTCGCCGGCGGTGGCAAAAAGCCCTGGCGTCAGAAGGGCACGGGCAACGCGCGTGCCGGCACCATCCGCAGCCCGCTGTGGCGGGGCGGCGGCCAGACCTTTGCGGCCAAGCCGCGGGACTTCACCCAGAAGGTCAACCGCAAGATGTACCGCGGCGCCATGCGCTCGATCCTCTCCGAGCTGGCGCGCCAGGACCGCCTGGTGGTCGTCAAGCAGCTGACGGTCGACGCGCCGAAGACCCGCGAGCTCAAGGCGCGCCTGGACGGGCTTGGTGTCAGCGAGGGGCTGATCGTGGTCGATGAGATCGACACGAACCTCGAACTGGCCGCCCGCAATCTGCCGCGCCTGGGCGTGGTCGACGCCGCCGGTGTCGACCCGGCCAGCCTGGTCGGCGCCGAGCGGGTGGTGATCACCGAGTCCGCCATCCGCCGTGTCGAGGAGTGGCTGTCATGAACCAGGAACGACTCTATACCGTGCTGCGTGGCCCGCACATCTCCGAGAAGAGCACGGTGATCGCCGACGGCGCCGGCCAGGTGGTCTTCCAGGTGGCGCCCGACGCCAACAAGCGGGAGATCAAGGCTGCGGTCGAGAAGCTGTTCGATGTGCAGGTCAAGGGCGTGCGCACGGTCAACGCCAAGGGCAAGCGCAAGCGCTTTGGCATGATCCGTGGCCGCCGCCGCGATTGGAAGAAGGCATACGTCACCCTCGCCGAGGGGCAGGACATCGACTTCCTCGGTGGGGAGTAAGGAGAGCCAGTCATGGCACTAGTCAAGAGCAAGCCGACGTCTCCGGGCCGGCGCTTCGTCGTCAAGACGAAGGACACCCGGCTGCACCAGGGCGGTCCCTATGAGCCGCTCGTGGTGCACAAGACCAAGACCGGCGGGCGCAACAGCAACGGCCGCATCACCACGCGTCATCGCGGGGGTGGTCACAAGCAGCGCTATCGCCTGATCGACTTCAAGCGGAACAAGACCGGGGTCCCGGGCAAGGTCGAGCGACTCGAGTACGACCCGAATCGTTCGGCGAATATCGCTCTGGTCCTTTATCAAGACGGCGAGAGAAGGTATATTATCGCGCCTCGTGGCGTTGAACCCGGCTCGCCGATCCAGAGCGGGCGCGATGCTGCCATCAAGCCGGGCAACGCCCTGCCGCTGCGCAACATCCCGGTCGGTACGCAGGTGCACTGCGTCGAGCTCAAGCCCGGCAAGGGCGCTCAGCTCGCCCGTTCCGCCGGCGCCAGCGTGCAGATCGTCGCCCGCGAAGGTGGCATGGCCACCCTGCGCCTGCGCTCCGGCGAAATGCGCCGGGTGCCCACCGACTGCATGGCCACGGTGGGTGAGGTCGGCAACGCCGAGCACAGCCTGCGCAACCTGGGCAAGGCCGGCGCCAAGCGTCATCTGGGCGTGCGGCCGACCGTCCGCGGTGTCGCCATGAACCCGGTTGACCACCCGCACGGTGGCGGCGAGGGCCGCACCGCAGGGGGTCGTCACCCGGTCTCGCCGTGGGGTATGCCCACCAAGGGGCATAAGACCCGCAAGAACAAGCGTACCGATAAGTACATCGTGCGCCGACGGAAGCGTTGAGGGGTAAAGAATCGTGCCACGCTCGACCAAGAAAGGGCCGTTCATCGACCACCACCTGCTGAAAAAGGTGGAAGAGGCGAATGCCAACAACAGCAAGCGGCCGATCAAGACCTGGTCGCGTCGCTCGGTGGTGATGCCGGATATGGTCGGGCTCACCATCGCCATCCACAACGGGCGCCAGCATGTTCCCGTGCTCATCAACGAGAACATGGTGGGTCACAAGCTGGGCGAGTTTGCGGCGACGCGTACCTTCCGTGGCCACGCCGCGGACAAGAAGTCGAAGCGATAACGGGAGCGCGCCATGGAGACCCAAGCAAAACTGCGTTTCTCGCGTGTCTCGCCGCAAAAGGCCCGGCTTGTCGCCGATCAGATTCGCGGCCTGCCGGTGGACGACGCGCTGCGGACCCTCGAGTACAGCCCGCGTAAGGCTGCGCAGATCGTGCGCAAGGTGCTCGAGTCCGCGGTGGCGAACGCAGAGCACAACGATGGTGCCGACATCGACGAGCTGCGCGTTGCGCGCATCATGGTCGATGAGGGCCCGACGATGAAGCGAATTCAGCCGCGCGCCAAAGGGCGTGCCAACCGAATCCTCAAGCGCACCAGCCACATCACCGTGGCGGTCGCCGAGGACTGAAGCGGATCAAGCGAGAGAGGCCGGCATGGGAAATAAGACCCATCCCACAGGGTTTAGGCTGGGCGTCACCGAAGACTGGCGTTCCATGTGGTACGCCGATAGCTCGAACTTCGGCAAGTACCTCAATACGGACCTGGAGGTGCGGGAGTTCATTCGCGAGCGCCTGAAGAACGCCTCCGTCAGTCGCATCCAGATCGAGCGCCCGGCGAAGAATGCGCTGGTCACGATCCATACGGCCCGTCCGGGCATCGTGATCGGCAAGAAGGGTGAGGACATCGATCGGCTGCGTGGCGAGGTGGCGGCCCGGATGGGTGTGCCGGTGCACATCAACATCGAGGAGATCCGCAAGCCGGAGGCCGACGCCAACCTGGTGGCCGAGAGCATTGCCGGGCAGCTGGAGCGCCGCGTCATGTTCCGGCGCGCCCTTAAGCGGGCGGTCGGCAACGCCCAGCGCGTCGGCGCCCAGGGGATCAAGGTGCAGGTCTCGGGCCGGCTCAACGGCTCGGAGATCGCCCGGACCGAGTGGTATCGCGAGGGCCGCGTGCCGCTGCACACCCTGCGTGCGGACATCGACTACGGCTTCGCCGAGGCGAAGACCACCTACGGTGTCATCGGTGTGAAGGTCTGGATCTTCAAGGGCGAGATCATCGACACCGAAAACGAAGGGGCCCGTGCCGAGCGCGTCAAGCGCGCCGCGGCTGCCCAGGGCTGAGCGGACGGGAGCGCGTAAGCGATGTTACAGCCGAAACGGACCAAATACCGCAAGAAGCAGAAGGGCCGCTGCAACGGCCTCGCGACCCGCGGTGATCGCGTGAGCTTCGGCGAGTTCGGCCTCAAGGCAACCACTCGCGGGCCGATCACCTCGCGGCAGATCGAGGCGGCGCGGCGCGCCATCAACCGCTACATCCGCCGCGGCGGCAAGATCTGGATCCGGGTCTTCCCGGACAAGCCGGTCACCGAGAAGCCGCTCGAGGTCCGGATGGGTAAGGGTAAAGGCAACGTGGACCACTGGTGCGAGCCGATCGCGCCCGGCCGCGTCCTCTACGAGATCGAGGGCGTATCCGAGGAAGTCGCCCGTGAGGCCTTCCGGCGCGCGGCGGCCAAGCTGCCGGTGAAGACCACCTTCGTGAACCGGACGGTGATGTGATGAAGGCGAGCGAGCTGCGCGATAAGAAGACCGAGGAACTCGAGAAAGAGCTGCTCGAGCGCCGCAAGGAACAGTTCAATCTGCGGATGCAGAAGGCCAGCGGCCAGCTGGCCCGGACCGATCAGCTCGGCAAGGTGCGCCGCGACGTCGCGCGCATCAAGACCGTGC
>PULM01000088.1 GCA_003552345.1 Ectothiorhodospiraceae bacterium | reverse complement strand
GATCGGCAGAATACGCAGCGCATCGTGAGGTGACATTACGCTTCCCCGGTAGCTCAGCGGTAGAGCAAGTGACTGTTAATCACTGGGTCGGCGGTTCGAATCCGTCCCGGGGAGCCATCCATCCTGCCCCAGTTACCACGCCACTAGGGCGAAGGTCCCGCATCACCGTGCGGAAAGACGACCCCTCACCGCGGTGAGAGGCCGCCTCTACCAGTCCGAGCCCTCAGCAGCACTCCCGCTCGATGGCCGAGAGCATGCTCAGGCCCGCCTCATCCCCACGTTGAATGAATAGCTCGCGGATGACATTGATCTGAGCGTGGACCACCAGGCGCGTGTCCGGCTCGGAGCCGTCCCGGCCACCCAGCTCGCGTTCCAGGTAACGCCGCACGGGGCTGTCGTCGGGCTCCGCTGCGACGTGGCCGTCCACGCACCGGAGCAGGCGCTGGATGGCCCGCTCACAATCCAGACCAGGCTCGAGCTCAGACATCGCCGTACTCGATCACCAGGTCCTCGTCACGCACCACCATCTGGCACATCAGGCGCCAGTTCGTGGGCAGATCGTCGACCCGCATGCGATCGATCTCCGCCTGGGTGAGCTTGCCCAGCTCGAGCAGGACCCGTTCCTCACGATCCGTCAAAGGCCCCGCCATTGTCCCTTTAGTGACACCGTAATGGACATAAACCAGACAACTGCCACACTGGCCGTCCTGGCAGTCGAAGGAGATCGGGATGTGGTTCCGGCGGGCCAGTTTCAGGACCGGCTCCGTATGACTGCCTGCCACCGCCTCTACGGTTTGCTCCCCGTGGTCTGGATGCCGAAAGGTCACGCTGGGCATAGCTCCACTCCTGCCTTGCCAAATGGGTTATGGATCGATCGAAGCACCACCCATCCAGCAACTTTCGGGCCATGGCGCGACCGCCCTCCACGGGCCCGGAGGCCATGCGGCAGGTGCGAGCCTACTCCAGGGTGAAGCCGACCTTGATCGTCACCTGCCAGTGACTCACTCGGCCCTCCTCGATATGGCCACGGGTGTCCACGACCTGGAACCAGCGCAGATGGCGGAGCGTCTCACCCGCGCGGGCGATGGCGTTGTTCACGGCCTCCTCGACCCCGTTGGGTGAGGAGCCGGTCAGCTCGACAATCTTGTAGACGTGATCACTCATCCAGGCACTCCCGGTCTTGGAGCAACGAACCAGAGAAGACGCCCGGCACCGCCGCAACGGTGCCGGGCGTGAGGTCCTGCCACGGCCGCTAACGGCCGCCGCAGCCGCTACGCCTCCAGGTCGTAGCGATCCGCGTTCATCACCTTGGTCCAGGCCGCCACGAAGTCGTGGACGAACTTCTCCTGGTTGTCGTCCTGGGCGTAGACCTCGGCGTAGGAGCGCAGGATCGAGTTGGAGCCGAAGACCAGGTCCACCCGGGTCGCCGTCCACTTCACTGCATCGCTGCTGCGCTCACGGATCTCGTAGCGGTTCTTGCCCACTGGCTTCCAGGTGTAGGCCATGTCGGTGAGGTTGACGAAGAAGTCGTTCGTCAGCTCCCCCTCGCGATCGGTGAGCACGCCATCCTTGGTACCGCCGTGGTTGGTGCCGAGCACCCGCATGCCGCCGACGAGGACCGTCATCTCCGGCGCCGTCAGACCCATCAGCTGGGTGCGATCGAGCATCATCTCCTCGGGCTGGACGGCGTAGTCCTTCTTCACCCAGTTGCGGTAGCCGTCGGCGAGCGGCTCCAGGTACTGGAACGAGTCGACATCGGTCTGCTCCTGGCTGGCGTCGCCCCGCCCCGGGTGGAACGGCACCGTGACCGGGTGACCGGCCGCCCGGGCCGCCTGCTCGATGCCCACGTTCCCGGCGAGCACGATGGTATCGGCCACGCTGGCCCCGGTCTCGGCAGCAATACCCTCGAGAACGCCAAGCACCTTCGCCAGACGCTGGGGCTCGTTGCCCTCCCAGTCCTTCTGCGGGGCAAGCCGGATACGGGCGCCGTTGGCACCACCCCGGTAGTCGGAACCGCGGAAGGTCCGGGCGCTGTCCCAGGCAGTGGCGACCATCTCGCTGATGCTCAGGCCGCTGTCGGCGATCTTCGCCTTGACCTCATTCACATCGTAGTCCGTCCGCCCGGCCGGCACGGGGTCCTGCCAGATCAGATCCTCGGTCGGTGCCTCCGGTCCGATGTAGCGTGTCCGCGGCCCCAGATCCCGATGGGTGAGCTTGAACCAGGCCCGGGCGAAGACCTCGTCGAAGTAGGCGGGGTCGTTGTAAAAGCGCTCGGAGATCTTGCGGTAGGCCGGATCCATCTTCATGGCCATGTCCGCATCGGTCATGATCGGGTTCAGGCGGATCGACGGATCCTCCACATCGACCGGCTTATCCTCTTCCTTGATGTCCACCGGCTCCCACTGCCAGGCACCGGCAGGGCTCTTGGTCAGCTCCCACTCGTAGTTGAGCAGCAGGTAGAAGTAGCCGTTGTCCCAGCGCGTGGGATGGGTCGTCCAGGCCCCCTCGATACCGCTGGAGACCGTGTCCCGCCCCACGCCCCGGGAGACCTTGTTATTCCAGCCAAGGCCCTGCTCTTCGAGATCGGCGGACTCCGGATCCGGGCCGAGGTGTTCCACGTTGCCATTGCCGTGGCATTTGCCCACCGTGTGCCCGCCGGCGGTCAGGGCGACGGTCTCCTCGTCGTTCATGGCCATGCGCTCGAAGGTGATGCGCACGTCTTCGGCGGTGCGAAGCGGATCCGGGTTGCCGTCCACGCCCTCGGGGTTGACGTAGATCAGGCCCATCATCACCGCCGCCAACGGGTTCTCCAGCGACTCGCGGTCGTCACCATAGCGGCTGTCCTCGGCATCACTCGGCGCCAGCCACTCCTTCTCCGAGCCCCAGTAGATGTCCTTCTCCGGGTGCCAGATGTCCTCGCGCCCGAGGGAGAACCCGTAGGTCTTCAGACCCATGGACTCATAGGCCACGTTGCCGGCGAGGATGATCAGATCGGCCCAGCTAAGCCGGTTGCCATACTTCTTCTTGATGGGCCAGAGCAGACGTCGCGCCTTGTCCAGGTTGACGTTGTCCGGCCAGCTGTTGATCGGGGCGAAACGCTGATTGCCGGTACCGCCACCGCCCCGGCCGTCCGCTACCCGGTACGTGCCGGCTGCGTGCCAGGCCATGCGGATCATCAGCCCGCCGTAATGGCCCCAGTCGGCCGGCCACCAGGCCTGGCTGTCGGTCATAAGCTGGTGAAGGTCCCGCTTGACCGCATTGAGGTCGAGCTTGCGCACCTCTTCCCGGTAATTGAACCCGGGCCCCATCGGGTCCGGCTTGTGATCGTGCTGGTGCAGGATGTCGAGGGTCAGGGCGTTGGGCCACATATCCATGTTGGACTCGCCCGCCTGGGTCATCGCACCGTGCATCACCGGGCAGCCGCCCGACTTTTGCTGATCAGCCATTGTTTTCTCCGCTGCTTCAGTACACCACCGTTTTGAACGATTCCATTTTGCACATAGATGGAGGGTCGCTCAACACGGCTTTTCGATCGAATATAGCAATCACTGTGTTGGCCGGCCGGGCCGATCACGATTGCTACTCCGATCCCCCCCACCGTAGCGCATCGCTTGCAATAGCGCCTGCCATCGCGATAATGCCGGCTTCCTTGGCAACCCTGGAGTCTGCATGAGCGACACCCACGACAGCGGCGCGCGGGAGCCGGAAATCCCGCTTCCGAGCGTGACCACGGCCCTGCTTCCCATCGCCTTCACCATGGGCCTGATGGTCTTTCAGATCCTCGCCTTCGACGACTTCGTCCCCCACGTACCACTGGCCCTAGGCATCGCCTTCACCGGCCTGCTCGGCTGGTACCACGGCATCCGCTGGTGGCGGATGGAGAACGGCCTCTATCACGTGGTCCACATCGGCCTGCAGTCGGTGGCCATCCTGATTACCGTGGGCATGATCATCGGCACCTGGATCCTCTCCGGGACAGTGCCGCTGCTGATCTACTATGGCCTGCTGCTGATCACCCCGGAACTGTTCCTGCTCGCCGCCATGATCCTCACCGCCGTGGTCTCCATGGCCGTGGGCACCTCCTGGGGCACGGTCGGCACGGTGGGTCTGGCCCTGGTCGGTGTTGGCGAGGGGCTGGGCATCCCCATGGCCCTGACCGGCGGCGCCATCGTCTCGGGTGCTTTCTTCGGCGATAAGATGTCGCCGCTGTCCGACACCACCAATCTCGCCCCGGCCGTCACTGGCACCAACCTGTTCAGCCACATCCGCAACATGATGGCCACCTCCGTGCCGGCGCTGATCGTTGCCGGCACCGCGTACTGGGCCATCGGCTTTGGCTACGCGGACACCGGCCTGGAGAGCGGACGCATCGAGACCATCCTCGAGGGCCTGGAGGCGCAGTTCACGCTGCATCCGGTGCTGCTGCTGCCGGCGGTGCTGGTCATGGGCCTGGCGCTGATGCGTTTCCCGGTGCTACCCACGCTCTTTGCCGGTGCGATCGCCGGCGCGGTCATGGCGGTCCTCGTCCAGGGCACCGATCTGACCACCGCGATCATGGCGATGCAGGACGGCTTCGTCAGCGAGACCGGCGTCGAATCGGTGGACGACCTGCTCTCCACCGGTGGCATCCAGTCGATGATGTGGACGATCTCGCTGGTGCTCATCGCCCTCGCCTTCGGCGGGATCCTGGAGCAGACGCGCAGCATCGAGGCCATCCTCAACGCCATCATCCAGCGCATCCGCGGTCGGTTCTCCCTGTTCGCGGCAAGCACCGGCAGTGCCGCCGGCACCAACCTCATCTCCGGCGACCCGTATCTGTCGATCGCGCTGCCGGGCCGGATGTACGCCCCGGTCTATCGGGGGCAGGGACAATCGACCCTGAACCTGTCGCGTTCAGTGGAGGAAGGCGGGACCATGATCAACCCGCTGATCCCCTGGGGCGCGGGTGGTGCCTTCACCGCCGGTGCGCTGGGCATCCCGACGCTGGTCTACGCCCCCTT
>PULM01000054.1 GCA_003552345.1 Ectothiorhodospiraceae bacterium | reverse complement strand
CCTCTCGCCCGGGAAAGATCTGCAGCGGAAAGGCCTGGGCACCGACGATCATCACGAAAAGATGGGCGAACCCGCCGATCAGGGCAACCCCCGAGGCCCAGGCGAGGGCCTGACCGCGAGCGCGGGCCGCCTTCCGCAGCAGGAGGAGAGTGGGCGTGATGATGCCGACGGCGACTGCCCCGATCCAGAACACGATCGGGTAGACACCGCCGTCGACGAGGAGGAAACGGGCAATGTCCCTTTGGCCCGGCTGGTAGGCGAGGGTCAGAAGGTGCAGCGCCAGCAGGGCGGCCAGCGCCAGCAGCGCGATGAGCAGGACGCTGCCGAGCCGCTCCGTGGCCCGGGGTGGCGGCGCCTGGCCCTGGGCGCGCAGCACTGCCAGCCAGATCAGGGAGAGCGCCGCCGTGCCCAGGGTGAGTGCGGCGGCGAGCAAGAGCGGCATCATGATGGCGCCGCCGTAGACCGGTCGGGCAGCGAGCATGGCGAAGATCGAGCCGACATTCAGCGCCAGCAGGACCGCCACCACCGCCGCCAGGGCGCCGGCGGCCACCGCGAAGCGGCGCAGGCGCGGTTCGAGCAGGGTGGCCAGGTAGAGCAGGGCGGTGGCGAGGAATGCGGTATACAGGAAGAGGTTGCGGCTGAAGCTCGACATCAGATTGAGCTCCAGCGGTGGCAGGATGCGCTGCGGGCTGCCCAGATCCAGGCTGAGGACCGCCAGCCCGCCGATGAGCAGCGCCGCGGCGGACGCCGTACCCAAGCGTGCCCAGGGCTCGCCGGTGCGGCCCAGGACACCGGGGGCCAGCGCCGCCAGGGCGAAGGCCCCGCTGCCGGCCAGGATCAGGCCGATGGCGACGACGTGGGGCCAGCCCCAGACGACCTGCTGGCCCATGCCGGTCAGGTGGTGGCCGGCCACGATGAGGTAGAGGCCCGCCGCCGCACCGATCAGCGCCAGCACGCCGGCGCCAGCCATGGCCGCCACCCAGTGCAGGGGGCGGCGGGTGCCCAGGTGTTGATAGCGAATGCGTGCCGCCATGGCGGATGCTCCCTCAGGACAGTCCGTGGTAGCGCACGCCGGCGCCCAGCCCCAGGTCCGGGCGCAGGGCTTCGGCGCTGTGCTCGCGCAGGGCCCGGCGGATCTCGCTGTCCGGGTCGTTGAGATCGCCGAAGACCAGCGCCGTATGTCCCGCCTCCGCGCAGCGTTCCACGCAGGCCGGCGCCTCGCCCCGGTCGATGCGGTGGACGCAGAGGGTGCACGACTCCACCGTGCCTTTGCCCCGGGGATGGTTCGGCGAGCGCTCCTCCACCGGTGCGTGGACGAAGGCGCGGGCGTGGAAGGGGCAGGCCACCATGCAGTAGCGACAGCCGATGCAGCGGTGCTTGTCGACCAGCACGATGCCGTCGGCACGACGGAACGACGCCCGGGTGGGGCACACACTCACGCAGGGGGGCTCGGCGCAGTGCTGGCACATCACCGGAACGGAGTGGCCGGCGCCGTCCGTCTCCGGATCCTGCAGGTCCACCTTGCGGATCCAGTGGATGTCGCCGGTGCCGTTGTCGGCGGCGGGCCAGCCGTTCTCCTCGCGGCAGGCCTCGACGCAGGCCTGGCACTCCTCCCGGCAGCGGGTGGTATCGACCAGCAATCCCCAGCGGACCCCGGCATCGGCACCGCCCTGCGGGCGGGCCTGGACCAGGAAAAGCCCGGGGGTGAGCGCGGCGCCGGCCAGCGCCGCCGCGCCGCCGAGTAGCCGCCGGCGGCTGATGCCGACCGGATCCCTATCGCTCATCGTGCCCCTCCATCTCGCTGCTATGGCAGTCGAAGCACCCCATCTCGACGGCGGTGTATTCGTGGCAGCTGGTGCAGAAGGCCATCTCCGGGGCACCCTGCGCCTGCTGCTCGGCCGGGGTGGCGTGGCACTCCACGCAGCCTTGCATGCTCCGCTCGGCGTCCCGCCGTCCCTCGCGGACCGAGGCATCCTTGTGCGAGCGCAGCAGGTCCATGTGCTCGCGGCGCATGGTCTCGGGGTCGTCGTGGACGCAGGCCTCGCCCCGGGGCTCGGGCCGATCGGCGATGGCCGCCGGTTCGCCGCCGTCGCCGGGCAGACCGCCGACGGCCAGTGCGAGGGCCGTGGCCGCGAGCACCAGCGCGGCCCCGGAGCCGATCCATGCCAGTCGATGTCTGCGCCGCATGGCCCCCTCCTATTCGCCGAGGCCCATCTCGATGTACCCCGTCGGGCAGACGTCCCGGCAGATGTGGCAGCCCACGCAGCGGCTGTAATCGGTTCGCACGTAGCGGCCGATGGTCCGCTCCGCCTTGGGCACGCGCTGCACGGCGCTCTGCGGGCAGTAGACGAGGCAGTTGTCACACTCGAAGCAGAGCCCACAGCTCATGCACCGGCGGGCCTCGTCGGCGGCGGTCTCGGCGGGCAGCGGCTGGATGCGCTCGTTGAAATCACCGATTACGCCCTGCGGGTCGATGCTGCGCCGTTCGCGCTCGGGCCGTTCCCCGGGGGTGAAGTGGCCCAGGTAGAGCCGGTCGTGGCGGACCACCTCGTGGGTGGCGCGGTCCTCGAAGTTGTGGATGGCGAAGCCGCCGGTATCCGTGCCGCGCACCGCCGCCGGCTCGTAGGGTTCCGGCTCGCGCCCAGCGCGACGCAGCGCGTCGAGCAGTCGGAAGTGATGGGCGTTGACCTTGGGCGGTCGGGCCGGCTCGCGGCCCTGGAGGTAGGCGTCGATGCCGCGCACCGCCGTGGCCGCCTGGCCGATGGCCGTGGTCAGCAGGTGCGGCTGGATGATGTCGCCGGCGACGAAGTGCCCGGGACGGCCGCTGAGCTGGTAGGACTGGTCCGCATCCATGAACCCGTGGCCGTTATCCAGCGCCTCCAGCCCCTGGAGGTTGCCGCGCTGGCCGATGGCGGCGATGACCAGATCGGTCTCGACCCGGAACTCCGTGCCCTCGACCGGGTGCGGGGGGTTGCCCTCCATGCGGCACTCGGCAAAGCGCACCGCGCACGCGCGTCCCTCGTCGTCGTGTTCGATGGCCAGCGGCATCACCCCGTCGCGGATGCTCACGCCCTCGCGCAGCGCGTCCTCGATCTCCTGCTCGGAGGCGGCCATCTCCTCGCGGGGGAAGAGGGAGGTGAGGACCACCTCTGCCCCCTCGCGGATGGCCAGGTTGGCGGCGTCGTGGGCGGTGTAGCCGAGCACGGCGTGCTCCGGCCGGTCTTCGTCGGGCAACTCGGCGCTGTAGCCCAGGCGCCGGGCCACGGAGGCCACATCGATGGAGGTATCGCCGCCGCCGATGACCAGGATCCGGTCGCTGACCGCACCCAGGCGGCCCTCGTTGAAGGCGCGCAGGAACTCGACGCCGGTCAGGCAGTTGGACGCCTCGTCCCAGCCGTCCACCGGCAGGGGACGCCCCTCGTGGGTGCCCACGGCCCAGAGTACGGCGTCGTAGTCGCTTTCGAGCTGTTCAAGGGTGATCTGCTCGCCGACGCGGCAGTCCGTGCGAACCTCCACCCCCAGGTCGAGGATGCGCTGGATCTCGGTGTCGACGACCTCGCGCGGGACGCGGTAGCCGGGGATCCCGTAGCGCATCATGCCGCCGAGCTCCGGCTGCGCCTCGAACAGGGTGCAGCGGTGGCCGCGTTTGCGCAGCTGATAGGCGGCGGAGAGCCCGGCCGGGCCGCCGCCGATGACGGCCACGTGGTGCCCGGTGTCCGCCCCCGGTTCACCGAGGTCGAGGCCGTGCTCGCGGGCGTAATCGCCGATGGTGTGCTCGATGGCGTTGATGGCGATGTGATCGTCGACGACCCGCCGGTTGCAGCCCTGCTGGCAGGGGGCCGGGCAGACGCGCCCCATCACCGCGGGGAAGGGGTTGGCGGCGCTCAGGCGGCGGAAGGCAAGGGCCTGCCAGGCCTCGCCTTCGGCGGGCTTCTCCAGGCCACGGGCGGCGTGGAGCCAGCCGCGGATCTCCTCACCGGCCGGGCAGTTGGCCTGGCACGGCGGGGTGCGGTGGACGTAGGTCGGGCACTTGTAGGAGGTGTCCGCCTTGAAGATCTGCTCGCGCCAGGCGCGCTGCCGGTCGTCGCCGTCGCGATAGCGGCGGAACGTGAAGGGGATCTCTTGCGCGTGGGTCGCCATGACTCTCTCCCTCGTTGTGCAGGGCCCCGGGGAACCGGCGCCGGCTCAAGCCTCGCTGCGGTCCAGCCGCACTGCGTTGCCCACCACCTCGTGCAGGCTGATGACGGTCTCGCGGGGGATGTCGTAGTACGGCAGGACCTTGCTGAACTGGGCCTTGCAGATGGCGCAGATGGCCACCATGCGGTCGACCCCGTGCTCGTCCATGGTCTCGCGCAGTGCCGAGACCCGCGGCTGCGCGCCCTTGACGCGCAGTTCCATGAGCTCATCGGTGAGCAGTCCGCCGCCGCCACCGCAGCAGAAGGTCTCATCGCCGATGGTGGCGTCGGCCATGTCGCGGAAGTTGTGCACGCTGGCGCGCAGCAGCTGGCGGGGGATCTCCAGCTGCCCCCCGGGGCGCTGGCCCATGCGCGAGGCCCGGGCGACGTTGCAGGAGTCGTGGAAGGTGACGCCGCCGTAGTGGCTGTTGGCCTCCGGGTCGAGACGGATGGCGCCCCGTTCCACCAGGTCCTGGGTGACCTCGCAGATGTGCTGCGGGACCGGGTAGCGGGGGTCGAGCTGGCGCTGCAGCGCCCGCGCGTAGGTATCGTCGGCATCCGCCCCGCGGCCGATGCCAGCCAGGGTGTTCCAGAAGCTGTACGCAACGCGCCAGGCGTGGCCGCACTCGCCGACCACGATGCGTTTGACACCCAGGTCCACGGCGGCCTTGCGGATGCGCTCGGCGATCTGTTTCATCTGCTCGTAGCTGCCGATGAACATGCCGAAGTTGGCCGCCTCCGAGGCGTAGGAACTCAGCGTCCAGGAGAGGCCGGCCTGGTGAAGGACCTTCGCGTAGCCCATCAGGCCGTCGACGTGGGGCTCGGCGAAGAAGTCCGCCGACGGTGT
>PULM01000039.1 GCA_003552345.1 Ectothiorhodospiraceae bacterium | reverse complement strand
TGCGCGGCGAGCGCAATGAGCTGCTCGCCTCGAACATCGCCAATGCGGACACGCCCGGTTACAAGGCCCGGGACATGGACTTTCGTGAGGCCATGCGCCAGGCCAGCGAACCGCAGCCGCGGCCGTTGCAGGCGACCCATGGCCAGCACGTCCAACCGCCGCCTTCATCCAACATGGCGGCAGGCGATCCGAAATCTTTATACCGCGAGCCCCACGCCGCCTCACTCGATGGCAACACTGTCGAGATGCACGTGGAGCAGGCCAAGTTCGCCGAGAACGCGGTGAACTACCAGGCCGCCGTGGACTTCCTCAACGGCCGGATCCAGAAACTCACCGGCGCCATCCGAGGGGAGTAAGCGAGTATGTCCTTGATGCACGCCATCGACGTCGCCGGCACCGGGATGAACGCCCAGCAGCTGCGCCTCAACACCGTGGCCAGCAACCTGGCCAACGCCGAGACCGTGGCGTCCACCCCCGAGGAGGCGTACCGCGCCCGGCAGCCGGTGTTTGCCGCGGCGCTCCACCAGGCGCAGGGGGGCTATCCCCAGAGCGGCGGGCCGCAGCCGGCGCAGACCCCGGAGTGGGCGGAGTCCGGCGGCGCCGTGGAGCGGATCAGTCCGGTCAGCTACCAGCGTCAGTTCTTTGGCGGGGACCCCGCCGGGGCGCCGACGGGGGGCGATCCGCACGCCAGCCCGTCGCCGAGCGTGCCGGTCTTCATGCCGGGTGTGGTGGAGAGCGACGCCGAGATCGAGCCGTTGTACAAGCCGCACCATCCGCAGGCGGATGAGGACGGCTACGTCTACCGCTCCAACGTCAACTCCGTCGAGGAGATGCCCAACATGATCTCCGCCTCGCGGTCGTTCCAGAACAACGTCGAAGTCATGAACACCTCGCGGGATCTCATGCTCGAGACCCTGCGCCTCGGCCGCTAAACCCGGGAGGAGCGACCATGCTCGATCCGAGCCAACTGATGGGCGGGGCTGCCGGTGGCGGCCAGAAGGCCCCCAAGCCGCCGAGTGCCGGTGACGGTGGCGGTGGGAAACCCGGCGGCAAACCCGGCGGCGGGCCGGCCGAGGGCCTCGATGAGGGCGTGCAGGCGGCCCAGAAGGCAGCGGACAAGCCCGCGCCCGGTGGCGGCCCAACGGGCGATTCGAGCGCTGGCGCGGCCGGCTCCGACGCCAAGTCCGGCTATGAGGCGCTGCCTGAAGATCTGCGCAGCATCCCTGAGGAGAAGGACGACGGCGACCCGCAGAGCATCGGGCACGAGGACTTCCTGGAGCTGATGATGGTTCAGCTCGAGAACCAGGATCCGACCGACCCGCAGGACACCGAGCAGATGATGGGGCAGATCGCCCAGTTCACCACGGCCTCGGGGATCGAGCAGCTGCAGTCGGATTTCAGTGAGTTCTTCGAGCACATGCGCTCGGATCAGTCGCTGCGGGCCTCGCAGCTGGTCGGCCGTGAGGTGGTCACCGAGAGCCGCGAGGCCTATCTGCCCGAGGATGGGGAGATGGAGGCGCTGCTCCAGCTCGAGCGCTCGGCCCCCAATCTGACCGTCGAGATCGAGAACGAGGCCGGAGAGCGGGTCCATCGTGAGCAGCTTGGCGAGATGGAAGAGGGCGAACACCCCTTCACCTGGGACGGTACCGACAACGACGGCCAGCGCATGCCGCAGGGCACGTACCAGGTCAACGCCTACGTTGAGGACGGTGATGAGCGCGAGCCGGTGCCCACCCTGGTGGGTGCGCCGGTGACCAGTGTCTCGGTGGGGATGGACGGCCGGCCGCCGGAGCTCAGCGTGGCCGGGCTCGGTGAGATGTCGCTATCCGACGTCAAGCGCATCCGATAAGACGAACAAGAGCAGCGGGGATCGAGGAGATCAGCCATGTCATTCAACATCTCGCTAACCGGGATCAACTCCGCCTCCAAGGATCTGGAGACCACCAGCAACAACCTCGCCAATGCCGGCACCACCGGGTTCAAGGAGTCGCGGGCGGAGTTCAACGACCTCTTCGCCATGGGGCCGATGGGCATCCCGCAGCTGGCCATCGGCCAGGGTTCGCGGCTGGCCAACGTTGGCCAGATGTTCAGCCAGGGCTCTTTCGACTTCACCGAGCGCAGCCTGGATCTGGGCATTGAGGGGCGCGGCTTCTTCCGCATGGAGGACGATGGCGAGGTGAGCTACACCCGGGCGGGCCAGTTCGAGGTGGATCGCGACGGCTACATCGTCAACAACACCGGCAAGCGCCTGACCGGCTTCCAGACCGATGAGGACGGCAGCCGCATCGGCGACGGGCGCGACCAGCTTCGGCTGCCCACCGATGGGATCCCGGCGCGTGCCAGCGAGAACGTGGAGATCGCCGCCAACCTCAGCGCCGATGCCGAGGTGATCGACGACGGCGTGGCCTTCGATCCGGACGACAGCGAGACCTTCACCGAGTCGACGACCACCACGCTGTACGACTCCCAGGGCTCGGCCCGGGATGCGACCTTCTACTTCCGCAAGGTTGGCAACAACGAGTGGGATGTCTACACCCAGGTCGACGGGGTGGACTACGAGGCCGCGGGTGAGGATGACGAGTTCTTCGGCCCTCATCGTCTCTCCTTTGACACCTCCGGCTCTCTGATCGATGGAGATGGCGACGATGAAGGCCGGATCGCCAGCCTCGAGGATATCCCGCTGCTCGCCGACGTGGATGATCTCGACATCGACATCGATTTCGGCGAGATGACCCAGTTCGCCCGGCCGTTCAACGTCACCAACGTCTCCCAGGACGGCTACACCGCCGGTGAGTTCGAGAACATCAACGTCGAGGGCGATGGCACCATCCTGGCCCGCTACAGCAACGGCGAGGCCCAGGCGGTGGGGCAGGTGGCCCTGACCAGCTTCCCGTCGGAGGAGAACCTGCAATCCGTGGGCGAGACCTCCTGGCAGGCGACCCGCGATGCCGGTGACCCGCTGATCGGTGTTGCCGGTGAGGGGCAGTTCGGCCGTATCGAGAACGGTGCCCTGGAGCAGTCCAACGTGGAGGTCTCCGATCAGTTGGTGAACATGATCACCGCGCAGCGCAATTTCTCGGCCAATGCGCAGATGGTCAGCACCCAGGATCAGGTGACCCAGGAGATCCTCAACATCCGCTAATGCGGCGTCCCCCCTCCCGCCGCGGCGGGGCAGAACGGGTAGAGGTGTATGGATCGTCAACTGTATGTCGCCATGACCGGTGCCAAGCACTCGCTGGAGGCGCAGCACCACAACAACCAGAACCTGGCCAACGCCAGCACGCCTGGCTTCCGGGCTGACCTGGATAGCTTCTACCAGGCGCCGGTCTACGGGCCCGGCTTCGCCACCCGGGCCTATGCCGAGGAGCTGCGCGCTGGGACCGACTTCACGCCCGGGTCGATCGAGACCACCGGGCGCGATCTGGATGTGGCCATCCAGGACGAGGGCTGGTTCGTGGTCCAGGCACCGGACGGGGACGAGGCGTACACCCGGCGTGGCGACTTCCAGATGACGCCCGAGGGGTTGCTGACCACCGGCGACGGCCACCTGGTCATGGGCGAGGCCGGCCCCATCTCGATCCCGCCGGATACCAAGGTGGATATCGCCGATGACGGGGTGATCACGGCCACCCCCCAAGATGGTGCCGGCGGGCCGATCGAGCTGGACCGGCTGCGGCTGGTCAATCCTGACCCCACGCAGCTGGTCAAGAGTGAAGACGGGCTGATCCGCCACGCCGAGGGCGAGCCGGCGACCGATGACGCCCAGGTCCGTGTCCGCGGCGGTGCGCTGGAGGGCAGCAACGTGAACATGGCCGAGTCGCTGGTCAACATGATCGATCACGCGCGGCAGTTCGAGACGCACATCAAGATGCTGACCGCCGCCGAGGAGAACGAGCAGACCAGCGCTCAGCTGCTCAACCACCCGGGCTGAGGTGGCGCGAGCCGTCCCGTGCCGTGACAACCGAACAACAATGAGGTGACGCCATGGATCCTGCCCTCTGGGTAGCCAAGACCGGACTCGACGCCCAGCAGAAGAGCATGCAGGTGACGTCGAACAACCTGGCCAACGTGAACACCAACGGCTTCAAGAAGGACCGGGCCAACTTCGAGGACCTGTTCTATCAGACCGTCCGCCAGCCCGGTTCTCGTGCCAGCCAGGACAACCTGCTGCCTTCCGGGCTGATGCTTGGCACCGGCTCGCGGGTCATGGGCACCGAGAAGATCCACTCCCAGGGCAATGTGCAGCAGACCGAGCGCAACCTCGACGTGGCTATCGAGGGCAAGGGCTTCTTCCAGGTTCTGCGCCCCGACGGCCAGGTGGGCTACACCCGTGATGGTGGCTTCCAACTCAACGAGAACGGCGAGATCGTCACCTCCAGTGGCTATCTGCTCGAGCCGGCCATCCAGGTCCCGGAGGAGGCTGAGACCATCAGCATCGGCAACGACGGTACGGTCAGCGCCAAGATCCCCGGCGATGAGGAGCCGGAGGAGATCGGTCAGATCGAGCTCGCCGACTTCATCAACCCCTCCGGTCTGGAGCCGGTGGGCGAGAACATGTTCCTCGAGACCGCCTCCAGTGGCGCCCCGGAGGTGGGTGCTCCCGGGGAAGGCGCCCTGGGTAATGTCATGCAGGGGGCGCTGGAGACCTCTAACGTGAACATAGCCGAGGAGCTGGTGAACATGATCGAGAACCAGCGCGGCTTCGAGACCAACACCCGGGCGATCTCGACCACCGACGAGATGCTCCAGTTCCTCAACCAGAACGTCTGAGGACGGCTGAGATGATGCGCTGGCATCGGTGGCTACGCGGCGGTGCCGCGGCCGTGGTGGCCGGGGTGGCGGCAGCGGCGTGCACCCCGATGCCCGAGGAGGCGCCGGACCCGTCGCCGATCACCGCACCGCGGGTTGACATCCCCGATGAGGCGGACGACCGGACCGGTTCGGTGTTTGATGAGGAGCGCAGCATGCGGCTGTTCGAGGACCGCAGCGCGCGGCGCACCGGGGATCTGATCACCGTGGTCATCGAGGAGGAGAC
>PULM01000210.1 GCA_003552345.1 Ectothiorhodospiraceae bacterium | reverse complement strand
GTGAGGAGTTGGCCGCGGAACAGCCCGCCTGGGCCGGCTCGATCCGCCTGCTGCAGGATCAGTCGGCACGGATGCAACGCCTGGTGCAGGATCTGCTCACGCTCTCCCGCCTGGAGACCGGATCCCTGGCGGAGGAGGAGGATCCGGTGGACATGAAGGCCCTGCTCGAGGAGGTCTGCGCCGAGGCGCGCACCCTGTCCGGCGATCAGGCGCACCGGATCGAGCTCGAGGCCGAGGCGGATGTCCTCGTGCGGGGCTCCTACGGCGAGCTGCGCAGTGCCGTCTCGAACCTGGTCTCCAACGCCGTGCGCTACACCCCGGCCGGCGGCACCATCCGCATACGCTGGCGGACCGACAAGCACCTGGCGTGGTGTGAGGTGGCCGACAGTGGCATCGGCATCCCCAGCGAGCACATTTCGCGTATTACCGAGCGCTTCTACCGCGTGGACAAGGCGCGCTCCAATGCCACCGGTGGAACCGGGCTGGGGCTGGCCATCGTCAAGCACGTCATGCACCGCCACGGCGGCTGGCTGAATGTGCGCAGCGAGCCCGGCCAGGGTTCGACCTTCACGCTCGTCTTCCCCGCGCGCATCCTCGAGCCGGGTCGGTCATCGAATCGTCACCCGGCCTTCACGGACCGGTAAGGGAAGCGGCGCACACTCTGCTCTGCCTGGATTCAGGCTTCCCGAACAAGCTATCTGGAGCAGAGATCATGTGGAAGAGAGGTTGTTTCCTGGGCATGGCCAGCATGGCCCTGGTGGCCGGCGGGTCACTGGGTGCTGCCGAGGTGGATGACGACCTGCCGGGTTACGAGCGGGTTTCGGGGATTTCCGGCAACCTGGGCAGTCAGGGTTCGGACACCCTCAACAACCTGATGACGCTGTGGGCCGAGGAGTTCCAGGATTTCTACCCCAACGTCTCGGTGGAGATCGAGGGGGCAGGTTCCGGCACGGCGCCGGTAGCGCTGACCGAGGGCACGGCGAACTTCGGCCCGATGAGCCGCGACATGCGCTCCTCGGAGATCGAGAGCTTCGAGGATGCCCACGGCTACGAGCCCACCAAGGTGCGGGTGGCCATCGATACCATCGCGGTCTTCGTCAACCGTGACAACCCCATCGAAGGGCTGACCATGGAGCAGGTGGACGGGATGTTCTCGGCCACGCAGCGCTGTGGTGGCAGCGACATCACGCGCTGGGGTGATGTGGGGCTGGACGGCTCCTGGGAGAATCGGGACATCACGCTCTATAGCCGCAACGCCGTCTCCGGCACCTACGGCTTCTTCCGCGAGCACGCCCTGTGCGACGGCGACTTCAAGGACGCCATCAATGAGCAGCCGGGCTCCGCCTCGGTGGTCCAGGGTGTGTCCGAGTCGCTCAACGGCATCGGCTACTCCGGGATCGGCTACCAGACCTCCGGTGTGAAGGCGATCGCCCTGGGCGAAGACGAGGACAACCTCTACGAGCCCAACGCCGAGAATGCGGTCAGCGGCGACTACCCGCTGTCGCGCTTCCTCTACGTCTACGTGAACAAGGACCCCAACGGTGAGCTGCCGCCGATCGAGCGGGAGTTCCTGAAGCTGGTCCTCTCGAAGGAAGGCCAGGACGTGGTCCGCCGCGACGGCTTCATCCCCATGCCGGCACAGGCCGCTGAGCGCGAGCGCGAGCGTCTCGGTCTGTAAGGCGCAACCCACGGGCCGGGGCCCATACGTCCCGGCTCCATCATAGCGCTACGCGGGCCGGCCCTATGCCGGCCCGTTCTGCCTTTCCGGATTTGTTCATCGTTTCGTCACGAAACCGTCATCCGCCCCCCTTAGGCTGCGTCAGCGTTCATTTCTCGCAGGGTGCGATCAAAGATCATGAGCGATCAGACGACAGGGCTCACCGAACCGGGCCGAGGCAGTGGCGAGCTTCCGTCCCGGGGCCTGCCGGACGCGGCCCGTCGGCGCCGCCTGCGCCGCTGGCGCGGGGCCAAGGACTGGATCAGTCGTGGCAGCGTCGCCACCTTCGGTGTGGGGGTCATCGGCGCGCTGGCGCTGATGTTCGTCTACCTCTTCTCCGAGACCATGCCCATCTTTGGCGAGCCGGAGATCCGGCCCGCCGCCAGCTATGCCGCCCCCGGCGGACCGGAACTTGGCGAGACGGTCCACGTCGCCATGGAGCGCTACCGCGAGGTCGGGGTGCGCTTCACCGACCGGGCCGGTTACGCCTTTTTCGACCCCCGCAGCGGCGAGCTGATCGAGCAGGGGCAGCTGAACAAGCCGTCCGGTGCACGGATCCGCAGTTTCGACACGGCCGAGGCCCGCCATCGGCTGGTGGGCTACGGCCTCGATGACGGCACGGCGATCTTCGCCCGGCATGATTACGATGTCAGCTACCCGGGCGGCGAGCGCCAGGTCACCCCGTCGATCACCTATCCGGAGGGCGAGGGCGAGCCGCTCGACATCTTCGCCGAAGACGGTCATCCGCTCGACGCCATCGGGGTCCAGCGTGGCCGCCGCGGCTCCGCCGTAGTCGGCGCGAGCAATGAGCAGGAGGCCCTGCGCCTGGTGCTCTTCGAGGAAGAGACGGACTTCATCACCGGTGAGGCCACGGTGGAGCGTGAGGTTTACGATCTGCCCTGGCCGGAGTCCGGCATCGAGGTCACGCAGATCCTCCTCGACACCACCATGCGCAACCTCTTTGTCGGCGATGCCGAGGGGCGGCTGCATTACTTCGATGTCTCCAATCTCAATCGCCCGCGGCTGGTCGGTACGGTGCGCGCGATCGAAGGGGACGATGCCGAGGTCACACAGCTTCAGTTCCTGCTCGGGGCCGCTTCGCTGATCGCCGGCGGCTCCGACGGGTCGGTGTCGCAGTACATGGTGACCCGGGATGAGGCGGGGGATCGGCAGCTCACGCGCATCCGCACCTTCGATGGCCACCCGGCGGCGGTGACCGGCATCGCGCCGGAGCACGCCCGGAAAGGCTTCGCCACCGGCGCCGCCGACGGTACGCTGCAGCTGCATTACGCCACCTCGTCGCGCACGTTGACGCAGCTGGCGCTGGAGGGCGGCACCTCGGTCGCCGCGCTGTCGATGGCGCCGCGACAGAACGCGATGATGGCCGTCGGTGCCGATGAGCGGTTCAACTATCTGGATGTCGACAACCCGCACCCGGAGGTCTCGTTCAAGGCCCTGTGGCAGAAGGTCTGGTACGAGGGCCGTGATGCGCCGGCGTACGTGTGGCAGTCGTCCTCGGCGACGGACGAGTTCGAGCCCAAGTTCTCCTTGGTGCCGCTGACCATCGGCACGTTGAAGGCGGCGTTCTACGCCATGCTCTTCGCCACCCCCATCGCGATCCTCGGGGCAATCTACTCGGCCTACTTCATGTCCGCGCGCATGCGGCAGATGACCAAGCCCACCATCGAGATCATGGAGGCGCTGCCAACGGTCATCCTGGGCTTCCTCGCCGGGCTCTGGGCAGCGCCGTTTTTCGAGCGCAACCTGCCAGCGGTCTTCACCATCCTGATTGCCCTGCCCATCGCCATGGTGATGGCCGCCTGGCTGTGGACCCGGGTCTTCCCGGAGGGCATCCGTGGCCGGGTGCCGCCGGGCTGGGAGGCCGCACTGCTCATTCCGGTGGTCATCGGCGTCGGGTGGCTGGGCGTGACTGCCAGCCCCTACATGGAGCTCGCTTTCTTCGGCGGTGATATGCGCCAGTGGCTCACCGATCAGGGGATCGACTACGACCAGCGCAACGCCCTGGTGGTGGGGATCGCCATGGGGTTTGCCGTCATCCCGACGATCTTCTCCATCTCCGAGGATGCGGTGTTCAACGTGCCGCGCCATCTCTCCCAGGGCGCCCTGGCTCTGGGTGCCACGCCCTGGCAGGCGGTGGCCACCGTGGTCCTGCTGACGGCCAGCCCCGGCATCTTCTCGGCGGTGATGATCGGCTTCGGCCGGGCCGTCGGCGAGACGATGATCGTGGTCATGGCCACCGGCAACTCGCCAGTCACCAATTTCAACCTCTTCGAGGGCATGCGCACGCTCTCGGCCAACATCGCGGTGGAGATGAAGGAGACCGCGCAGGGGAGCAGCCACTACCGGATCCTGTTCCTTGCCGCCTTAGTGCTCTTCGTCCTGACCTTCGCGGTCAACACCGTGGCGGAGATCGTGCGCCACCGCCTGCGCAAGAAGTACAGCGCGCTCTGATACGGAGGATGCCGCACCGATGCGCGACTGGTTCAACAAGGGAACACCCTGGATCTGGCTCAACGCCGGGGCCGTGGCCGTATCGCTGGTCATGGTGGCGGGCCTGATCGGTCACATCGCCTACAACGGCCTGCAGCACTTCTGGCCCAGCAACGTGGTGGCCTTCGAATACCAGGAGCCCGGCCGCGATGCCGAGCAAGTCCTGGGCGAGGTCGATGCCGCGGAGACCCTGACCGCGCCGGCGGCGCGCGAGCGTGGCTTCGAGGTGGAGGATGACGATGCGCTGATCACCCGTTACCGGATCAAGCGCGGCAACCGGGATGTCGATGACCGCGATTTCGTCTGGTACGCCGACGTCAACATGTCGGAGTGGAGTTACCCCAAGGATGCGGTGGTCATCGAGCGCCGGCAGTGGGGGGATTTCATCGGCTACCTGCGCGATGTGCGCATCGACGGGGAGAAGGGCGAGACGGTCAGCGACGAAGGCGACGCGACGTGGGACCGCTTCCTGGAACTCTACGAGGAGAATCGTTCGCGGATCCAGGAGATCCAGCGCATCGAGCGCGTGGAGATCGGCGCGGTCAACGCCGAGATCGAGGAGATCCGCCTGGCCGAGCGCCAGCTCGAGGCCGACCTGACCCTGAGCGAGGAGGAGCGCACCGAGCAAGCCGAGGCCCTGGAGGCCGAACGGGACCGCTGGGAGGCGGAGTACGCCGAGCTCGAGCAGCGGCGCAACGAGCTCCTCGAGGAAGTCGGCCGCTACGCCGTGGGGATGGAGACCGCCGCCGGCAAGGAGGTGGTCATCGCCATGGGCGACGTGGTCAAGCCGTGGCGGCCCAACGCCATGAGCGTCTGGGACAAGGCCCGCTTCT
>PULM01000019.1 GCA_003552345.1 Ectothiorhodospiraceae bacterium | reverse complement strand
CGGCTGGCCCAGCAGCGCCAGGAGCGTGAGGCGGCGCGGGCGAACCAGCGCAAGGTCGAGCAGCAGTCCATGGACCACGGTGACGTGGAGCTCTTCTGAGCCCCGCGGCGCCCCGCGAATTCGACACCGACAGCAAAGCAGGAGCGTAACGATGGGCATCCGCACCGCACGCGAGGACGAGGGACAGACCCTGGTCATGGCGATCCAGGGGTTCTTCGACTTCAGCCTGCACAAGGACTTCCGGCAGGCTTACAAGGGGGAGGAGGGCGTCCGTCGCTACGTCATCGACCTCTCCGAGACCGAGTACATGGACAGCTCCGCCCTCGGCATGCTGCTGCTGCTTCGCGAGTCGGCCAGCGATCAGGGCGCCGAGGTGGTCCTGCGCAACTGCTCCCGGGAGGTGCGCAAGATCCTCGAGATCGCCAACTTCCAGCGCCTGTTCACCATCGAGGAGTGATGCCGGTGCGCTGCGCAGGCTGGAGGGGACGGGAGACGCGGCGTGGATAGGCTGGCCGAGCACCCGCTGCCCACCTTCCTGGTGGTGGACGATGAGCCGGTGAACACCATGCTCCTCGAGGCCATCCTCGGGGCACGGGGGTTTCACGTGATCACCGCCGCCGACGGCGAGGAGGCGGTGGCCCGCTTCCGCGAGCAGCCGGTGGACATGATCCTCATGGACATCATGATGCCGCGGATGGACGGCTACGAGGCCACCCGGCAGATCAAGGCGATGGACACCGCCGGGTTCATCCCGGTGCTCTTCGTCACCGCACTGACGGACGAGCAGCGGCTGGCGCAGTGCGTCGAGGCCGGTGGCGATGACTTCGTCACCAAACCGATCAGCCGGGTGCAGCTCAACGCCAAGATCGACTCCTGGCTGCGCACCCGATCCCTCTACCACACAGTGGTCACCCAGCGCGACGCCCTGCGCAGCCATCAGGAGCGGCTCGAGCGTGAGCAGGAGACCGCCGAGCGCATCGTCGCCCGGGCCACGGCCTCCAGCGACCTGCGCGCGCCGGGGGTGCGCTACCACTACCAGCCGGCGGCCATCCTCAGCGGCGATATCCTCCTGGCCGCCCGCCGGCCCAACGGCAACCTGTTGATCTTCATCGGGGACTTCACCGGCCACGGTATTGGCGCCGCGGTGGGTGTGCCGGGGCTGGCGGCGGTCTTTTACGACCGCGTCGGTCGCGGGGCGCACCCGGCGGAGCTGCTCGATGACGTCAATGAAAAGCTCTTCCGCAGCCTCCCGGCGGACATGTTCCTCACCGGGGCCCTGCTCGAGGTGGACTTTCATGCCCGTCAGCTGGGCGTCTGGAACGCCGGCATGCCGCCGGTGTGGCTTGTCCGCGACGGCGAGGTGGTCGAGCGCTTCCCGTCGGTGGACCTGCCCCTGGGCGTGATCCGGGACACCGCGCCGGGGCGCCGGCAGCTGGCCTACATGGCTCTGACCCCGGGGCTTCACGCCTATGCCTGCTCGGACGGCGTCGTCGAGGCCAGCGATGGCCATGGGCAACTGTTCGGCAATGAGCGGGTCGAGGCCGCGCTGTGCGGTGGCGATGCCGCGGGCGGCGTTGACGCCCTGCTGCAGGCCGTGCCGGCCTTTCGCGGCGGCGACGAGCAGGCCGATGACACCACCCTGGTTGCCGTGGATCTGGATCGGGTCCTGGCCGAGGGGGGTGGCGGCGGGTACGGCGCTGCGGCCGCCGAGAACTGGTACAGCGAGTTGGTCCTGGATGCGGCCACCCTGGCCCACGTCAATCCGGTGCCGCCGATCATGAATCTGCTCGCCGATCTCGGTGCGCTGGAGGCGGATCGGCAGAGCCTCTACGTGGTTATCGCCGAACTCCTTACCAACGCCCTGGAGCACGGCGTGCTGGGGCT
Organism: Ectothiorhodospiraceae bacterium; assembly: GCA_003552345.1. Classification (GTDB taxonomy): domain Bacteria; phylum Pseudomonadota; class Gammaproteobacteria; order Nitrococcales; family Halorhodospiraceae; genus Halorhodospira. The sequence goes on along the minus strand of PULM01000019.1, from coordinate 3,226 downwards.
CGACTCGGCGCTCAAGCGGGACCCGGACGGTTTCGAGGCCTATTACCAGCAGCGGGCTCGAGCGCTGGAGGCGCTGGAAGAGGGCGAGATCCGTCTGCGCGTGCAGTGCGATGCCGCCGACGGCCTCGGGCAGGGCGTCGTGATCGAGGTGGAGGACTCCGGCCCGGGCTTCGACTTCGCATGCGTTCTCGAGGGAGATTGTCAGCAGCGGGGGGCGATCGGCGCAGGCCGCGGCATCCTGCTGGTGCGCTCGCTCTGCGATGAGCTGAGCTACTTCCCGCCCGGCAACCGCGTGCGGGTGCGGTATACGCCGGGCGGGCGCGGGCGCCCGCCCGGGCCCGATTCGTAGTAGCATCGGGCGCCATGCGCTTGCGTCTCCCCCAACCGTCGGTGCGCTGGTGGCCGGGGTATCGGCCCTTCCTGCTCGCGCTGCTGTTGCTCACCGGCCTGGCCGTGGCCGTTTGGGGGCCGTGGGATGCCGAGGATGTAGTCGCCTGGGGCGAGCTCCTGGTCGAGCGTCCGTGGCTGCTGTTGGTGGTCGTCGTGCTGCAGGCGGCGCTGTTCACCCTGGCGTTGCCGGGCAGCCTCTTCCTCTGGGCTGTAGCGCCGTTCTACCCCCCGTGGATGTCCACCCTGACCCTGGTGGCAGGCAGCACCCTGGGTGCCCTGGGGGCGTACGGCGTGGCGTGGTTGCTCGGCCGTGATGCGGTACCGGCGGACAGCCGATGGATCCGGGTTCTGCGCGGCAACAGCGACTTCCTCAGTCAGTGTGCCATCCGGGCGCTGCCCGGTTTCCCGCACCCGCCTTTGAACTACGGCGCCGGCTGGCTGGGGCTGCCGTTGACGACCTTCGTCGCCGCCACGGTGGTCGGCCTGGGGATCAAGTGGGGGGTCTTCTCGCTGGCGATCTACAGCGCCGTCGAGGCGGCCGCCCGCGGTGGCGAGATCGATGCCCGGGCGGTGGTCGTGTTGCTGATCGTGGCCGTGCTTTTTGTCGCCGGCGCCTTCCTGCGCAGGCGCCTGGGCCGGCGTCGCAGCGAGAGCTGAACACCGCCCCGCGGCCAACGCGGCAGGCTGGGTGCCGCCCGCGGGCTGGCGGACGTTCCCCCTTCCAGCGGCTATAGTGACTCTCGGGCGGGCGATACGCTGCGGCCGGCCGAGACAACCCAGAATCCGCGGGATTGATGCCGCGCCCCCGCGCCCCCCATGATGGACTCGTACGCCCGGCCTGAAAGGGCGGGGACGTCACGACCGCGCGAAGGAAAGGAGAGATCCTGATGGCCTATCAACTTCCTGATCTGCCTTACGACTACGGCGATCTGGAGCGCTCCATCGACGCCCAGACGATGGAGATCCACCACACCAAGCATCACAACACCTACGTCACCAAGCTCAACGACGCCGTCTCGGGGACGGAGCACGAGGGCCAGCGGCTGGAGGATCTGCTCGCGCGCGTCTCGAGCCTGCCGCTGGCAATCCGCAACAACGGCGGCGGTCACTGGAACCACGAGCTGTTCTGGCGGGTCATGTCGCCCAATGGTGGCGGTAAGCCGACGGGGGACCTGGCCGCGGCCATCGACTCGGCTTTCGGCTCCTTCGATCAGTTCCGCGAGCAGTTTACTCAGGCCGCGCTGGGACGCTTCGGTTCCGGCTGGGCGTGGCTGATCCAGACCTCACGGGGGCTCGAGATCACGGATACGCCCAATCAAGACAATCCGCTCATGGACGTGGCGCCCAAGCAGGGGACGCCGCTGCTCGGCCTGGATGTCTGGGAACACGCCTACTACCTGCGCTACCAGAACCGGCGGCCGGACTACGTCGAGGCGTGGTGGGATGTGGTGAACTGGGACGAGGTCGCCTCGCGCTTTCAGGCGACGTAGTCTTCAGGTCGAGTCAGGGGGGAGCGCCGCAGGGCAGCACCTCCTGATCCTCTGATCGGACAGGCCGACAGGCCCCCTCACCGTTTTCGGCGGGTGAGGGGGCCTGCGGTTCTATCGGCTCAGTCCTCCGGGTCGTAACCGAGGTTCGGCCCCAGCCAGCGCTCCGCCTCCTTGCGGGACATCCCCTTGCGCTTGGCGTAGTCCTCCACCTGGTCCTGGAAGATCTTGCCGACGCCGAAGTACTTGGCCTCCGGGTGGCCGAAGTACCAGCCGGAGACGGCGGCCGTGGGCACCATCGCCTTGGACTCGGTCAGGGTCAGGCCGATGTTCTCCTCGACGTTGAGGATCTCCCAGAGGCGGTCCTTCTCGGTGTGATCCGGGCAGGCCGGGTAGCCCGGGGCCGGGCGGATACCCTGGTACCGCTCCTTGATCATGTCCTCGTTGGACAGGTGCTCATCGGCGGCGTAGCCCCAGTACTCCTTGCGCACCCGCTCGTGCAGGCGCTCGGCGAACGCCTCGGCGAGGCGGTCGGCCAGGGCCTTGAGCAGGATGGCGTTGTAGTCGTCACCGGCCGCCTCGAAGCGCTGGACGTGCTCGTCGATGCCGATCCCGGCGGTGACCGCGAAGGCCCCCATCCAGTCGGTGACACCGCTGTCCTTCGGCGCGATGAAGTCGGCCAGGGACTGGTGCGGCTTGCCCTCGCCCTTCTCGGTCTGCTGGCGCAGGTGGCAGAGGGTCGCCAGCACCTCGCTGCGCGCCTCGTCGGCGTAGACCTCGGTGTCCTCGCCGGTGCTGTTTGCCGGGAAGAGACCAAACACTGCGCGGGCCTTCAGCCACTTCTCGTCGATGATCTGCTGGAGCATCGCCTGGGCGTCATCGAAGAGCTTGCGCGCCTCCTCGCCCTGCTTCTCGTCGTCGAGGATCTTCGGGTACTGACCCCGCATCTGCCAGGCGGCGAAGAACGGCGTCCAGTCGATCCGCTCGACCAGGTCTTCCAGCGGGTAGTCATCGAGGACCTGCACGCCGGTCTGCTCCGGCTTCTTGGGGCGGTAGTGGGACCAGTCGATGGGCGTGGCGTTCTTCTTAGCCTGCTCGAAGGAGACCCACTTGGTCTTCTGCTGCCGGGCCTCGTGCTGCTCGCGCACCTGCTGGTACTCGGCGACGAGTTCCTGCTTGTAGGTCTCGGCCTGGCTCTCGCTGACCAGCTTGGAGGCCACGCCCACGGCGCGCGAGGCGTCCTTGACGTAGATGCTCGGGCCCGAGTAATTGGGGGCGATCTTCACCGCCGTGTGCACCCGCGAGGTGGTGGCGCCACCGATCAACAGCGGGCAGGTGAAGCCCTGGCG
>PULM01000218.1 GCA_003552345.1 Ectothiorhodospiraceae bacterium | reverse complement strand
GAGATCGTGCTCAACAACCTCTACCGGCACACCCAGATGCAGACCGTCTTCGGCATCAATATGGTGGCGCTGCACGAGGGCCAGCCGCGTACGCTCAACCTTCGCCAGGTGCTGGAGGCGTTCATCCGCCACCGCCGCGAGGTGGTCACCCGGCGCACCATCTACGAGCTGCGCAAGGCGCGCGAGCGGGCCCACGTCCTTGAGGGCCTCGCCGTGGCGCTGGCCAACATTGACGAGGTCATCGCCCTGATCAAGGGCTCGTCGGGGCCGGCGGAGGCGAAGGCCGAGCTGGTTGCCCGTGACTGGCGCCCCGGGGTGGTCACCGAGATGCTCGAGCGCGCCGGTGCCGCGGCCACGCGCCCGGAGGATCTGGCCGATCGCTTCGGCCTCGATGCCGAGTCGGGGGTCTACCGGCTGTCCGAGGCGCAGGCCCAGGCCATCCTCGATCTGCGCCTGCACCGCCTGACGGCCATGGAGCAGGATAAGATCGTCGAGGAGTACGGCAACCTCCTCGAGCGCATCGCCGAGCTGATTCACATCCTCGACAGTGGCGAGCGGTTGATGGAGGTCATCCGCGAGGAACTGGTGGCCGTTCGCGATCAGTACGGCGATGAGCGCAAGACCGAGATCCGAGAGGATACCGCCGAGCTCTCGCTGGAGGATCTGATCAGCGAGGAGGACATGGTGGTCACGCTCTCCCACCACGGCTACGTCAAGGCGCAGCCGCTCGACGGCTACCGCGCCCAGCGCCGCGGCGGGCGGGGCAAGAGTGCCACGGCGATGAAGGACGAGGACTTCATCGACAAGCTGTTCATCGCCAATACCCACGACACGCTGCTGTGCTTCTCCAGCGCCGGCAAGTGCTACTGGCGCAAGGTCTACGAACTGCCCCAGGGTAGCCGCACCTCGCGCGGTCGGCCGATGGTCAATCTGCTGCCGCTCGAGGAGGGCGAGCGCATCAATGCCGTCGTCCCCGTGCGTGAGTTCGACGAGGATCACTTCGTCTTCATGGCCACGCGCAATGGCACGGTCAAGAAGACGCCGCTCTCGCACTTCTCGCGGCCGCGTGCCAGCGGGATCATCGCCCTGGAGCTGCGCGGCGACGACACCCTGGTCGATGCCGAGATCACCAACGGCGACCGCGAGGTGATGCTGCTCTCCGACGCCGGCAAGGCGCTGCGCTTCCACGAGTCGGACGTGCGCGCGATGGGTCGCACCGCCGGCGGCGTACGCGGCATCCGCCTGGAATCAGGGCAACGGGTGATCGCGCTTCTGATCCTTGGCGAGGGTGATATCTTGACCGCCACCGAGCACGGCTACGGCAAGCGCACCCCGGTGGACGATTACCCGCGGCGGGGCCGTGGCGGCATGGGGGTGATCTGCATCCGCACCACCGAGCGCAACGGCCGTGTGGTGGGGGCCGTGCAGGCCGCCGAGGACGACGAGATCATGCTGGTCAGCCGCAGCGGCACCCTGGTCCGCACGCCGGGTGCGGACGTCTCGCGGGTGGGGCGCAATACTCAGGGGGTCAAGCTCATCAGCCTCGATGAGGATGAGCAGCTGGTCGGCCTGGAGCGCGTCGAGGGGCTGGCCGAGGCGCCGGAGGCGCCGGAAGAGTAAGGGCATCCCGGGGCGCAGTGGCCGCGCGGTCGCGCCCCCCGGCATTCTTGTTGGGCAACCGAGGGTCACCGCATGACTAGAGTCTTCAACTTCAGCGCCGGTCCGGCCATGCTTCCCGAGGCGGTGATGCGTCAGGCCGCCGAAGAGATGCTTGATTGGCACGGCACGGGCATGTCGGTCATGGAGATGAGCCACCGCGGCAAGGCCTACGTCTCCATCGCCGAGAAGGCCGAGGCCGACCTGCGCGAGTTGCTGCAGATCCCGGATAACTACAAGGTGCTCTTCCTGCAGGGCGGGGCCACCGGCCAATTCTCGGCCATCCCCATGAACCTGCTGCGCGGCGCCCGGCGCGCCGACTACGTCTACACCGGGCAGTGGTCGAAAAAGGCCATCGCCGAGGCGAAGAAGTTCTGCGAGGTCAACGTGGCCGCCTCCGGCGAGCCGGACATGATGCATGTGCCGCCGCAGTCGCAGTGGCAGCTCTCTGACGATGCCGCCTACGTGCACTTCACGCCCAACGAGACGATCAGCGGCGTGGAGTTCCACTGGCTGCCGGATGTCGGCGACAAGCCGCTGGTGGCGGACATGTCCTCGACCCTGCTGTCGCGGCCGATCGACGTCAGCCGCTACGGGCTGATCTACGCCGGGGCGCAGAAGAACATCGGGCCGGCCGGCGTGACGCTGGTCATCGTCCGCGAGGACCTGCTCGGCGAGGCGATGCCGCAGACCCCTACGGTCTGGGATTACAAGCAGCAGGCGGACGCCGACTCGATGCTCAACACGCCGTCCACCTATCCGCTCTACATCGCCGGGCTGGTCTTCCAGTGGCTCAAGGACCTGGGGGGGCTTGAGGCGATGGCCGAGATCAACCGGCGCAAGGCGCAGAAGCTCTACGACGCCATCGATAACTCCCCGTTCTACAGCAACCCGGTAGACCCGCAGGCGCGCTCGTGGATGAACGTTCCCTTCGTGCTCGCCGACGACAGCCTCGACAAGACCTTCCTCGAGGAGGCCGAGGCCGCCGGCCTGACCACCCTCAAGGGGCACCGCTCGGTCGGTGGAATGCGGGCCTCGATCTATAACGCCATGCCGGAGGCCGGTGTGGACCGGCTGGTCGAGTTCATGGCCGACTTCGAAAAGCGCAACGGGTGACGGCCATGTATCGAATCCTCACGCTCAACAATATCTCCGTTAAGGGGCTGGACCGGCTGCCGCGCGAGCGCTTCGAGACCTCCTCGGACATCGCCCATCCGGATGCCATCCTGGTCCGCTCCGCCGATCTCCACGACCAGGAGATCCCCGGCTCGGTGGTGGCCATCGGCCGCGCCGGGGCGGGGGTCAACAACATCCCGGTGGCGGACATGACCGAGCGCGGCGTGCCGGTTTTCAACGCCCCGGGCGCCAACGCCAACGCTGTCAAGGAGCTGGTCATCGCCGGGCTGTTCCTGGCCGCGCGCAACATCTGCCCGGCCTGGGAGTACGCCCGGGGTATGCGGGGCAGTGATGCGGAGCTGCACGAGGCGATGGAGGCCAACAAGAAGCGCTTCGTCGGCTTCGAGCTGCCCGGGCGCACCCTCGGGGTCGTTGGGCTCGGTGCCATCGGCGTCCAGGTGGCCAATACGGCCCGGGCCCTGGGCATGAATGTGGTCGGTTTCGACCCGCAGATCACCGTGGACGCCGCCTGGGCCCTGGACTCCGGGGTCGAGGCGGCGCACAGCGTCGGCGATGTCATGGCCCGCTCGGACATGATCACCATCCACGTGCCGTTGGTCGACGCCACCCGCGGGCTGATCAATGCCTCGCGCCTGGCTCAGGCCCGCGAGGGGGCCACGCTGCTCAACTTCTCGCGTGCCGAGGTGGTGGACGAGGGCGACGTGCTCCAGGCGCTCAACGAGGAGCGTCTCCACGCCTACGTCAGTGACTTCCCCAGCAACGCGCTCAAGGACCATCCGCGGGCGGTGACGCTGCCCCACCTTGGGGCGTCCACCCACGAGGCCCAGGAGAACTGCGCCATCATGGTGGCCGACCAGGTACGGGACTACCTGGAGACGGGCAACGTGCGCAATGCGGTCAATTTCCCGGACATGGCGATGCCGCGCAGTGGCAAGGGCGATCGACTGTGCGTGGTCAATGCCAACGTGCCGAACATGCTCGGCCAGATCTCCAGCCTGCTGGCGCAGAAGGGGCTGAACATCGACGACATGTTCAACAAGGCCCAGGAGCGTCTTGCCTACACGCTGGTCGATGTCGAGGGTGAGGGCCCGGAAGCGGTGGCCGAGGAGCTGCGCGGGATCGAAGGGGTGTTAAAGGTCCGCGTGATCCGCTGAGGGGGTGCGATGACCGTCGACAATGACGACCTGGCCGCGCTGCGGCGCCGGATCGACGGGATCGACGACCAGATCCTCGAGCTGGTCAGCGAGCGGGCCCGCCTGGCGGAGGAGGTCGCCCGGGCCAAGGCCCGCCGCGGCGAGGCGCTCAAGGTTTATCGGCCGGAGCGCGAGGCCGAGATCCTGCGCCGGCTGGTTGAGCGCAACCGGGGGCCGCTGACCCGCGAGCAGGTCACCGTGCTCTTTCGGGAGGTCATGTCCGCCTGCCGCGCCTTGCAGCAGCCGCTGACCGTGGCCTTCCTCGGCCCGCAGGGCACCTTCACCGAAGAGGCGGCCAGCAAACATTTCGGCCATGATGCCGGGATGTCGCCCCAGGCCACCATCGGCGGTGTTTTCCGTGAGGTGGAATCGGGGGCCGCGCACTACGGCGTGGTCCCCGTGGAGAACTCCTCCGAGGGGGTGGTCAGTCACACCCTCGACCGCTTCCTGGACTCGGAGCTGGCCATCGTCGGCGAGGTGGAGCTGCGCATCCACCACGCCCTGGCCAGCCAGGCCGGCGGGCTGACCTCGGTGGAACGGGTCTACTCGCACCAGCAGGGACTCTCGCAGTGCCGGGCCTGGCTCGACACGCATCTGCCGCAGGCCGAGCGCCACCCGGTCTCCAGCACCGCCGAGGCGGCGCGGCTGGCGGCCCTGGAGCCCAACGCCGCGGCCATCGCCAGCGAGGCGGCGGCGGAGCGCTACGGCGTGCCGCTGCTCCAGGAGCGCATCGAGGACTACCACGGCAACACCACCCGCTTCCTGGTCCTGGGCTACCAGTCGCCGCCGCCGAGTGGTCACGACAAGACCTCGCTGGTGGTCTCCAGCGCCAACCGCTCCGGGCTGCTCTTCCAGCTCCTGGAGCCGCTGGCGCGCAACGGCATCGACATGACCCGGATTGAGTCGCGTCCGGCGCGCCAGCAGGGGGTGTGGGAGTACGTCTTCTTCATCGACATCCTCGGGCATGCCGAGGATGAGCACCTGCGCGGCCCCCTAGAGGAGATGCGCCAGCGTGCCAGTCTCTTCCGTGTTCTCGGCTCCTATCCAAGGGCGATCTGATCCATGGCTGCATCCGAATCCGCATTCCTCGAGCTGGCCCATCCGGGCGTTCGCGGCCTCGCCCCATACGAGCCCGGCAAGCCCATCGAAGAGCTCCGGCGCGAGTATGGCGTCGAGGAGGTGATCAAACTCGCCTCCAACGAGAACCCGCTGGGGCCCTCGCCGCG
>PULM01000066.1 GCA_003552345.1 Ectothiorhodospiraceae bacterium | reverse complement strand
CCGCGGTAGGCCTCGCCGTGCAGGCCGCGCGCCGGAACGCCCACGTCCAGATCGGTGGTGTGCAGCGAGGTGGTCTGCAGCAGATGGAAGATGTGCAGGCGCAGGACCGTCTGCTCCTCGGCCTCCCCGTTGTTGTCGGTGTGCAGCGTCACGTCCCAGCCGCGCCAGTAGCGTTCCCACGCCTTGGCGTGGGTGCGCAGCAGCTCGTCGAAGGCCGGGGCGCGCTCCACGGCGGATGCGGCATCGATGCCCGGCTCGCAGATGGCCCGGTCGCGGCCGCTGAAAAAGCCAGCGACCTTCTCCACGCGGATCGGCTGCCCCGGCTCGGCCTGCAGGGTCAGGTCGTCGCCGATGTAGTCGTCGGTCTCCAGCCGCTCGCGGTGCTCCGGCCCCCGGCCGTCGGCCTGCCAGGCCCGGGTGCGCACGGCGTGGGCCAGGTCGATGCGTGACTGATTGGTCATGCTGCGCAGCATGACCGCCTCGTCGCTGCAGCGCTCGGTAGCCAGGACGTCCAGGTGGCGGGTCTCCAGGGCGCGGTAGCGGGCCACGCCGAGGTTCTCGACGCCACCGTCGATCCCCGAGCGGATGTGCAGCGCGCCGGTCCAGTTCACCGGTTCCAGCTCCCAGTGCAGCGCGGCCAGATGGCTGTCGCCCATGTGCACCAGCCGTCGGCTGGTCAGCCGCGTTTCACGCCCGGCAGGGTCGCGGAAGTGCAGGTGCCAGGTCAGGGTGCCGTGGCGCATGTCCAGCGTCTGGCGATAGTCGAGCCACTCGACCGCGTCGAAGTCGAACCAGTCGCCCTCGGCCGGGCGGAAGTTCAGGCAGAGCCAGTTGGGCAGATTGACCAGGTCCTCGTTCTCCACCTCGCGGCCGGAGACCAGACTGGTGCGCCGGTTGTAGCCGCCGGCCATGTAGGTGCCGGGGTAGTGGACGTCGCCGGCGGCGGCTCCCTCGAAGGCGCCCCGGGTGGCGAAGCGGCCGTTGCCCAATACGCAGATCGCCTCGCGGTGCTGTTGCTGCTCGGGCCGCCAGCCCTGGTAGGTCAGTTGCCAGCCCTCGCTCTCGGGTAGGGTCATCGCTCCAGCCCCCTCAGCAGCTGCTCGAAGAATCGACGCACGGCGGCCACGTCGGCCACCCGGTAGTCGGCGGCGGTGGCGCGGTCGGGCTCGCCGACGAAGATGCCCACGCCGCGGCCCTCCAGGGCGCGGAAGGCGTGCTCATCGGTCCAGTCGTCGCCGATGTAGATGGGCAGGGTGTCGCCGTTGTTCAGCGACAGCGCCTCAAGCAGCCAGAGCACCGCCCGGCCCTTGTCCCAGGCGACGTCCGGCTGCAGTTCGAAGACGCACTTGCCCGGCCCGCAGCGCAGCTGCGGGTGGCGCTCAAGCACCTCGTCCACGGCGGCGCGGACCTGCTCGATCTGATCTTCCGGCGTGCTGCGATAGTGCACGGCGAGAGCGAAGCGCTTGCGCTCGAGCAGGGTGCCCTCGACCGCCGCGAGGGCGTCGTCGAGTTCCTCGGCCGCCGCGGCCAGGGCGTCCAGGCCGGCCTCGGCCTCTTCGTTGCAGCGGTGTACGCCGCCGGGGCCGACGATCTCAAAGCCGTGGCTGCCCGCGTAGTAGACCGACTCCAGGCCGACGAACGCCTGCAGCGCCTGCAGGTCGCGGCCGCTGACCAGGGCCACGGTGTGGCGGGCGGCCAGCTGCTCCAGCGCCGCGTGCATGGCCGGATCCAGCCGCGCTTCGGCCGGGTTGTCGACAATCGGCGTCAGGGTGCCGTCGTAGTCGAGGAACAGTGGCGTGGCCCGCCCGTCGATGCGGGTGCGCAGCTCATCGAGCACCGCCGGGTCGAACAGGTCCGCGGGGGGTTGCATGGCTCGCGCCTCCTGTGGCTCAGCTCAGTTCGGTCAGCGCCGCCACGGCGACGTCGGCACCGTGGGCGCGCAGGACGTCATGGTTGTCATGGCGGGCCACGCCCACCACCAGGGCAAAGGGGCCGGCGGCACCGGCCTGCACGCCGGAGATGGCGTCCTCGAAGACCACGCTCTGTCCTGGGGCCACCCCCAGCCGCTCGGCGGCGACCAGGAAGATGTCGGCATCCGGTTTGCCGCGTAGTCCCAGCTCACGCGCCGTCTCCCCATCCACGAGGGCATCGAATAGGTCCTCGATCCCGGCGGCCTCGATCATGCGCCGGCAGTTGCGGCTTGAAGAGACGATGGCCGTGCGCACTCCCGCGGCCCGCCACTGGCGGACCCGCTCCAGCCAGTCCGGGAAGACCTCCACGCCGTCGCGCTCGATGACCGCCTGAATCAAAGCGTCCTTGCGCCGGCCCAGGCCGTGGATGGTGTCGTGTTCCGGTGGGTCGTCCTCCTCGCCCTCGGGCAGGTCGATGCCGCGGGCGGCCAGGAAACGGCGCACGCCCTCCTGGCGCGGCAGGCCGTCGACGTGCTCCCAGTACTCGGTCTCTTCGTCGAAGGGGATAAAAGGGGTGCCGGTTCGCTCGGCATGCGCCTGCAGGAAGGCGTCGAACATCTCCTTCCACGCCCGGGCGTGCACCGTGGCGGTTCGGGTGACCACGCCGTCCATATCGAAGATAGCGGCCTGGTAATCGGCGATATCAACGGCTGACGGATCCATTAAGTTCACTTTGGCGCACCTCCTTCGGGTTGTGCAAGGCCTTATGCGTGACCCCGTCGTCATCCCCGTCCGGTGCCGCGAACCGTGGACCGAAAGCCTAGGAGGGCGGGTCGGGCGGGGTGAGCTGTTCCAGCGGTGCCGGGCGCGCCATCAGGAACCCCTGGCCCTGCAGGCAACCGGCCTCCAGCAGGGCCTTGCGCTGGGCCTCGGTCTCGATGCCCTCGGCGATCACCTCCAGTTCAAGGCTGTGGCCGAGGGCGAGGATGGCGCGGGTGATGGTTGCACCGCGGGAGGGCTGGTCGACGTGATCGATGAAAGAGCGGTCGATCTTCAGCCGGTCCACCGGCAGCTCCTTGAGGTAGCTCAGCGCCGAGTAGCCGGTGCCGAAATCGTCCACGGCGACCCGCACGCCGCGGTGGCGCAGGGCATCGAGGCAGGCGATGACGCGCTCATCGATGTTCACCAGCAGGTTCTCGGTGATCTCCAGCTCGAGACGCTCCGGGGCCAGGCCGGTCTCCCGCAGGGTGCCCAGGACCCGGTCCGCGAAGCCGGGGTCGGTGAGCTCCGGGGCGGTGACGTTGATGGCCAGTCGCCCCCAGTCCTGGCCCTCGGCGAGCAGCGCCTGGTACTGCTGGCAGGCGCGGCGCAGCACCCAGGCGCCGAGTGCGCCCATCAGCCCGGAACGCTCGGCCACCGTGATGAAGCGCGCCGGGGAGATCGCCCCGCGCTGGGGGTGGGGCCAACGCACCAGGGCCTCCAGACCGATCCAGCGCCCACTGGCCAGATCCACCTGGGGCTGGAAGTGCAGCGTCAAGGCCTCATCGGCCAGGGCCTGGCGAAGCTCGGCGCTGAGTTCGATGCGCTCGCGGGCGCGCTCGGTCAGCTCCTCGCTGAAGAATCGGTAGCCCACGCCCTCGCTCTTGGCCTCGTACATGGCCGCATCGGCCTGCTCGAGCAGGACGCTGGCGCCCTGGGCCTGGTCGGGGAAGGTGCTCAGGCCGATGCGCAGCGTGATGGGGATCTGGTGACCCTCGATCTCCAGCGGCGCCTCGGCGGCTTCGATCAGACGCTCCGCGGCGCCGGCGGCGTCTTCGCTGTTGCTCAGGTGGGGCAGGAGGACGCCGAACTCGTCGCCACTGAGCCGGGCCACGGTGGCCGAGTCGCCCACGGCGGCGTCCAGCCGTTCGCCGATGATGCGCAGGGTGCGATCGCCGATGGCGTGACCGAGGCTGTCGTTCACGGCGCGGAAGTCGCGCAGATCGACAATCAGCACGGCTACCGTGCTGTCGCTGCCGCGGCGACGCTGTCGCTGGCTCTGGCGCAGGGCCTGTTCCAGCCGGTCGAGAAAGAGCAGGCGGTTGGGCAGTTCGGTAAGCGGATCGAGGTGCATCACCCGCTCGAGCTGGCTCTGATACTCCTTGATTCGCGAGATATCGGAGAAGACCCCGATATAATGCGTCGGTTGGCCGGCCTCATCCTTCAACTCGCGGATGGTGGCCAGTTCGGCGAAGGTCGTGCCGTCGCTGCGCCGGTTCCAGATCTCGCCGGTCCAGTAGCCACGCTCGCGGATGCCCTCCCACATGGCCTCGTAGAAGGCCTTGCTATGGAAGCCGGAGGCGAGGAAGCGGGGGTTGCGACCGAGGGCCTCGCCCTCCTCGTAGCCGGTGATCCGTGTGAAGGCGCGGTTGACGGCGACGATATTCACCTCGGCGTCGGTGATGATCACCCCCTCGCGCGCCTCCTCGAAGACGATGGCCGCCTGGCGCAGCTCGCGCTCGACGCGCTTGCGCTCGGTGATGTCGTGGAGGTTGAGGACGAAGGCCGGATCGCCCTCCCAGGGCATGCTCCGCGCCCGCATCTCGACGATCCGGCTGCCGTGGCCCTGGGTGCGCAGCTCGATCTCCTGGGGGGCCCCGGTGGCCACCGGAAAGCCGAAGTCCTGCCCGATCAACTCGGCGGGGGCGTGGCCGGTGAGGATGCCGGCGGTGGCGTTGGCGTAGACGATTCGCCCCTGATGGTCCACCACCAGGATGCCCTCGGCGGTGTTGCTCAGCACCCGGTCGAGCTGGTGCTCGCGCTCGCGGGCGCGGGACTCGGCCACACTCAACCGGTGCTCGCGTCGGCGCTGCTCGGTGACATCCTCAAGGATGTGCACGGACTGTTTGTAGCGGCCGTCGCCATCGAGGACTGCGAACGAGCGCGAGATGAGGATCTCCCCGGTGGGCAGGGCCAGCTCCTCGACGATCTCGCCGGATCCAGCACGGCGATCGCCGCAACGGCCCTGCTCCATGGCGGCGCGGCAGCTGGGCAGGGGGCCGTCACGGCGGGGGAAGCCCTCCCAGTAGGGGCGCAGCCGGAACTCCTCCGGGGTCAGCCCGGCCCGTTCGGCGTAGGCCCGGTTGGCGGCGAGGATGCGGTAGTGCTCGTCGTGGATGAACACCGGCTCGGAGAGGGCGTCCAAGGCGCGCAGCCAGTCACACGCCTCCGCTCCCTGGGCGGCGATGGTCGCCGGGGATCGCTGTGCCGCCACTTGCTGCTGGGGACGACCGCCGCTGGGCAAGGCTGCAGTTCCTCGCTGGGTTGCACGGTCGGGG
>PULM01000168.1 GCA_003552345.1 Ectothiorhodospiraceae bacterium | reverse complement strand
CTGTGCCGCCTTGGGGACCGCCTATATTACGCGACTGTGAAAGCTTGTCAACGCTTCATTGTGTCGCCGGCGGACCCCTTGGAATCCGTTCGACGCCGCGTCGCCGCCGCGTCGAGAGCTGCGCATTGTACGGGCTGCGCGACGCGGGTCAAGCCTTTTTTTCACTCACTTTCGCGAAGCGGCGCTTGCCGACCTGCAGCAGGTGCCCAGAGCCAACCTCGAGACGGGCCTTGGGGTCTTCGACCCGCTCTCCGTCCACCCGCACGGCCCCCTGACGGACCATGCGCAACCCCTCGGAGGTCGACCCGACCAGCCCCGCCTCGCGAAGAGCCGCGGCGATGCCGATACCACCCTCCTCATCATAGGTCAGGACCACCTCCGGGACATCGTCCGGGACCGCGCCGTGGCGAAACCGCGCCACAAAGGCCTCGCGGGCCCGCTCGGCCTCCGCCCGCCCACGGAATCGCTCAGCCAGCTCGAAGGCCAGAGCGTCCTTGGCGTCGCGCGGGTTCATGCCTTCGTCACGGATGCGCCGCTGCAGCGCTTCGACCTCGTCCCAGGGGCGCAGACTGAGCAGCTCGAAGTAGCGCCACATCAAGTCGTCGGAGATCGACATCAGCTTGGCGTAGATATCCTCCGCCGACTCCTTGACGCCGACATAGTTGCCCAGCGACTTGGACATCTTCTTGTGGCCATCCAGACCGACGAGCAGGGGCATGGTCAGCACCGTCTGCGGCTTCTGTCCAAACTGGCGCTGCAGCTCGCGGCCGACGAGCAGGTTGAAACGCTGATCCGTGCCACCGAGCTCGAAGTCGGCCTCCAGCGCCACGGAGTCATAGCCCTGGATCAGCGGATAGAGGAACTCGTGGATGGCGATGGGCGAGCCGGCCTGGTAGCGCTGGTGAAAGTCATCGCGCTCGAGCATGCGCGCCACGGTATAGCGCGAGGCAAGCTGGATCAGGTCGCCGGCCTGCATGCCGCCCATCCACTCGGAGTTGAATACCAGCCGGGTACGCTCGGGGTCGAGGATGGTGTAGATCTGCTCCTCATAGGTCCGGGCGTTCTCGCGGACCTCTTCCTCGGTCAAGGCCGGGCGTGTGGCGCTCTTGCCGCTCGGATCACCGATGGTGGCGGTGAAGTCGCCGATCAGGAACAGGACCTCGTGGCCCAGATCCTGGAATTGGCGAAGCTTGTTGATCAGCACCGTGTGCCCGAGGTGGAGATCCGGCGCAGTCGGGTCGAAGCCGGCCTTGATGCGCAGCGGCCGGCCCGATTGCAGGCGCTCGTCGAGCTCCGACTCGGGGATGATCTCCTCGACCCCACGCCGGATCAGCGCCCGTGCATCTTCCGTCGTCATACCTCGCCCCCTGCCCATCCTTACGTAAAATCGAGTATTGTAGCGTAACCCCCGGATTGTGGCCGACCCCAACGCCGCACCAGCGGCGGGCGAGCGCACTCGCCCGGGATCGGACCGCGCAGCGCTGACTGGAGCCTTGCCCCGTGCATACCCGATTGACCGAACTTGACTTCAAGGGCCGCCGCCCCGCCGCCGGCACGCGACGCCGCCATCGCCGTACCTGGCTGCGTGTTGCCGCGACGGCGGGCAGCGCCAGCGCCGCCGCGGTGCTCATCTGGCTGGGGGTTGGCAGCTCACCCAACCCCGAGAAGACTCATGCAGGGGCCGAGCTAGAACTACCAAGCGCCGAGGCCAGCCCGCCAGGGCCGACTGGCGACGATACCACGGCCGCCGATACCGGGGCCGACGAGCCCGATGACCCCCCCGGCCGCGCCGCCCAGCTGGCCCTGCCGGCCATCGGCGAAGGCGATGCGCTGGCGCTGGAGCCGGAGGAGGCCGAGGCGGGGGCGGATCGGGATCAGCCGCAACCGGATGCCAAGGCAGGGCTCGACGAGGAAGAGGTGACGGTGCGCTCTGGCGACAGTTTCGCCCGCATCCTGAGCCGGGCGGGCCACACCGCCAGCGACGTGCAGCGCATCCTCGACACCGGCGAGCGCACCGAGTCGGCACTGAGCCGGCTGCGCCCCGGACAGGCGCTGACCCTGCTGCGTGATGACGAGGGCGCCCTGGCCGGCGTGCGCTTCGCGCTGGATCGCGAGGAGAAGCTGGTCGTCCAGCGGGGCGACGACGGGTTCGAGGCGACGACCGTGCCCCGCAACCTGGAGCGTGAACTGCGCCAGGTGGATGGCACGGTCGACGGCTCGCTGTTCCTCTCGGCGCGGCGCGCGGGCCTGGAGGATCGGATGATCATGCAGCTGGCCCGGATCCTCGACGGAGACATCGACCTGGGCCGGGACCTGCGCAGTGGCGACGCCTTCTCGGTGCTTTTCGAGCGGACCCTGGGCCCGGACGGCGAGACCCTGCACAAACGCCTCAAGGCGGTCCGCCTGGACGGCTCGCGGCGCACGCTGGAGGCGCTGCGTTTTGAGGATCCGGACGGGCGGGTGAGCTTCTACACCCCGGATGGCACCAGCCTGGCGCGGACCTTTACGCGCTACCCGCTGGAGTACGAGCGCATCAGTTCCCACTTCGATCGCAACCGCCGTCACCCGATCCTTGGCGTGCGCCGCCCCCATCTAGGCGTCGACCTGGCGGCACCCACCGGCACACCCATACGCGCCGCCGCCGATGGGCGCGTGATCGAGCGCAGGCGCAACGGCGGCTACGGCCGGGTCATCACCCTGCGCCACGGGGATCGCTATCAGACGCTCTATGCGCACCTGTCGCGGTACGCGCGGGGGCTCAACGTCGGCGACGAGGTCCGGCGCGGCGAGGTCATCGGCTACGTGGGGGCGTCGGGACAGGCCACCGGCCCGCACCTGCACTATGAGTTCATCGAAAACGGGCGCCACCGCAACCCGGTCACCGTGGACTTGCCGCGCGCCGACCCGCTCCCCGAAGAGCACCGGCGCGCCTTCCGCGAGCACGCCGCACCGCTGCTGGCATCGCTGCGCGGCGAGTCGTCCGGTGACATCCAGCTGGCCGGCGGCGAGGAGCAGCGTTGAGCGCAGCCGCGCGCGAGGGGGCCTATATTGGCCTGATGTCGGGGACCAGCGTCGACGGCATTGACGCCGCCCTGGTGCACCTGGGACCCGACGGCAGGGTCCACGGCATCCGGGCCACCGCCTGGACCCCGCTGGATGACCGCCTGGCCGAGGCGGTGCGCGCAGCCGGGGCACAGACCCCGCTGCAGCAGCTCTGCGAACTGGATCGGCACCTGGCCGACGCCTTTGCGGCGGCGGCACTCGCCGTGCACCGGCAGGCCCCGGACGGGCTGCCGGTGCACGCCATCGGCTGCCACGGCCAGACCGTCTGGCACCAGGGGCCGCAAGGCGACGACGGCACCCCGGGGCATAGCGTCCAACTCGGCGACCCGAACCGCATCGCCGCCGGCACCGGGCTACCGGTGGTGGCGGATTTCCGCCGCCGGGACATCGCCGAGGGCGGCCACGGCGCGCCGCTGGCGCCGGCCTTTCACGCCCACTGCTGGGACAGCGAGGAGGCCGCGGCGGTGGTCAACCTCGGCGGCATCGCCAACCTGACCCTCCTCCCGGCGGACGGCGCCCCGGTGATCGGGTTCGACAGCGGGCCCGCTAATACCCTGCTCGACGCCTGGGCCCGCCGCCACCTGGAGACACCCTTCGATGCCGGCGGCGCCTGGGCGGCCAGCGGCCGTGTGGATACCGCCCTGCTGGCGCGGCTGCGCGCCGATCCCTTCTTTGCCCGGCCGGCGCCGAAGAGCACCGGGCCCGAGCACTTCAACCTGGAATGGGTGCTCGCACACTGCCGGGGCGATGAGAAGGCGGCGGACGTGCAGGCCACCCTGGCCGAGCTGACCGCCAGCACGGTGGCCGACGCCCTGCGGGCCGGGGGCGCACCGCCGCGGCGGATTCGCGTCTGCGGCGGCGGCGCCCACAATGAGGATCTGATGGGGCGGCTGCGCGCACATTGCCCGGGTGCAGAGGTAACCAGCACCGCAGCCCTGGGCATGGACCCGGACTATGTGGAGGCCGCGGCCTTCGCCTGGTTGGCGTGGGCCCGCCTGCACGACCACCCCGGCAACCTGCCATCGGTCACCGGGGCGCGGCGCGCGGCGGTGCTCGGCGGCCTCTTCGCGCCGTAGCCCGGTCGGGCGCGGCTCAGATGGAGAAGGAGGAGCCGCAGCCGCAGGTGGTGGTGGCGTTGGGGTTGCGGATGATGAACTGCTCACCCTCGAGGCCGCTGGAGAAATCGACCTCGGCGCCCTGCAGGTAGATGCCGCTGACCGGATCGACGACGATCTGCACCCCGCGCTTCTCGATGATCGTATCGCCCTGCTCGACGGTCTCGTCGAAGGTGAAGCCGTACTGGAAGCCGGAACAGCCACCACCGGTGATGAAAACGCGCAGCTTCACGTCGCCGCCCTGCTCGTCCTGAAGCAGTTCGCGGACCTTGTCCGCAGCGGCATCGGTGAAGATCAGCAGCTGATCGTCGGCCGGGGCGTGGGTCTCGGGCTCGGCGATATCGCTCATGGATAGTCCCTCCACAGGTGGACGCCGGGGCCGACAGGCCCCTGGTGGATAACATGCATTTTGTAGGCGCCTACCCGCCAGGTCAAACCGGCCCTTAGGGCACGTAGGCAAGCCCCTCCAGCCCGGCGGTCTCCTCGAGGCCGAACATCAGATTGAGGTTCTGGACCGCCTGCCCGGCCGCTCCCTTGGTCAGGTTGTCGATCACCGAGAGGATGACCGCCCGGTCGCTGCGCCCTGGCGGCTGATGTAGGCCGATGCGACAGTCGTTGGTACCCCGAACCCAGCGGGTCTCCGGATGGGCGCCGCGGCCGACGACACGAACGAACGGCTCTTCGGCGTAGCGCTCCCGATAGAGCGCGTCGACTTCCTCCAGCGGTCGGTCCACGGTCACGTGCAGGGGGGCCTGCATGCCCCGGGTCATCGGCACCAGGTGCGGGACGAAGGTCACATCCACCGGCGCCCCGGCGGCCCACGCCAGGGTCTGCTCGATCTCCGGCAGATGGCGATGGCCACTGGCGCCGTAGGCCTTGAAGCTGTCATTGGCCTCGCAGAACAACGTCGCCACCTTGGCCGCCCGCCCGGCGCCGGAGACGCCGGATTTGCAATCGGCGACCACCGCGCCGGCGCCCAGGGCGCCGGCCTCGAGCAGCGGCAACAGCCCGAGGGCCACCGCGGTGGGGTAGCAGCCCGGGTTGGCCACCAGCCGCGCCTGCGGCAGGGCGTGCCGGAAAGACTCGGGCAGGCCGTAGACGGCCTCCTCAAGCAGCTCGGGGCAGCTGTGCGCCATGCCGTACCACTCGCCCCAGACCGCCGGGTCGCGCAGCCGGAAGTCCGCCCCCAGATCGATCACCCGGCAACCGGCCTCGAGCAACGCTGGCGTCGACTCCATGGCGATGCCGTTGGGGGTGGCGAAGAAGACCACATCGCAGCGGCTCAAGCGCTCGATGTCGGGCGCGGTGAAGACATTGTCGACCACCCCCTCGAGCGCAGGAACCAGCTCGTCCACCCGCGTGCCGGCCTCACCCCGCGAGGTGATCTCCGCCAGGCGCAGGTGCGGGTGACGCGCCACCAAGCGCAGCAGCTCCATCCCCGTGTAGCCGGTCCCGCCGACAATGCCTACCTCGATCATGGGTCTTTCGCCTCCCCGTGGTTTCCGGTTACTGATAGCCGCACGGGCTCCCGCCGCCTTGCCGGCAGGGCCTACAATACGCCCGGAGTCGGCGCCGTGCGCAACGCCGCCCCATCCATTCGTCAGGAGGACCCGTCGTGCTGTACATCTGGATCCAAGCCTTTCACGTGATCTCGATCGTGACCTGGTTCGCCGCGCTGTTCTATCTACCCCGGCTGTTCGTCTACCACGCCATGTCCGAAGACGAGATCAGTAACGAGCGCTTCAAGGTCATGGAGCGCAAGCTCTACCGGGGCATCATGAACCCGAGCGCGATTGTCGCCGTAGGCCTGGGGATCTGGATGCTGGCGCTGTTCCCGCAGCTGCTCACTGAGGCGTGGATGCTGACCAAGCTCGCCCTGGTGGCCCTACTGATCGGCTACCACCTCTACTGCGGCCAGCTCCTGCGGGCCTTCGCCGAGGATCGCAACGAGCGCAGCCACGTCTGGTATCGGGTCTTCAACGAGCTGCCGGTGCTGATCCTGATCTCGGTGGTGATCCTCGCCGTGGTGAAACCCTTCTAGCCACCCCCAAGCAGAGGGACCCCGTCGGCAACGCCGACGGGGTCCCCTTCCGCGGTGACCCTTGGCGAGACGGGGCTCAGCCCTCGTCTTCGCCCTCGTTGGCGGCAACCATCTGCGTCTGCAGGTAGGTGGCCTCACCGAGCTGGTCCATGAGCTTGAGCTGGGTCTCCAGCCAGTCGGCATGCCCCTCCTCGTCGGCGATCAGGCGGGTGAACAGATCCCGCGAGGCGTAGTCCTGCACCGACTCGCAGTACGCCGCCGCCTCCCGGTAATAGGCCAGGCTGTCGTGCTCGCCGGCCAGATCCGCCTCGAGCATCTCACGCACATTCTCGCCCACCTTGAGCTTCTCCAGCTCCTGGAGGTTGGGCAGGCCGCCGAGGAAGAGGATGCGCTGCATGAACTGATCGGCGTGCTGCATCTCCTCGATGGACTCCTGGTACTCCTTGGCGCCGAGCTTGTCGAAGCCCCAGTCGTAGGCCAGCCGGGAGTGGAGGAAGTACTGGTTGATCGCCGTGAGCTCTTTCTTGAGCCCGCCGTTGAGGTATTCGATGACCTTCTTGTCGCTTGCCATTGCGCCCCCTTGTGAACGCGTTCCTGTTGATCTCTGCGCTCGATTCTATCAGGGCCCGGAGAGCGCGTCTGTCGCACCGGCGAGACCGGCCCGTGAGACGGGCGGCTCCACGGTGACCGGCTCCGGGGTGGCCGCGGCTGACCGTCCTTCCAGCGGGCAGCCGGCGCACTCGCCGAGCAACTGCCGGGCCTCGGGGCCGCACTTGCCGCAGCGCCCGGCCACCCCCAGCCGCGCGCGCAGCTCGCGCATCGAGGCACACCCACAGGCGACCGCCTCGCGGATCTGGCGATCGGTTACGGCGTTACAGATGCAGACGTACATGGCAGGCCCCGGATCGATTCCGACTTCGCCCATCACACCTTGAACGCGAGTGATTGTCAATTGCGAAGGGCTACTTGCCGGCGCGCATCAACCCGCCAAGCTCGTACTCCTCCAGGGTCCGGCGCAACATGCGCCGAACCTCCTCGGGGGAGTCCATCTCGACGGCCCGGTTGGCCAGTTCGGCGGCACGGGTCACCGGGACCCGGCGCACCACCCACTTGATCCGCAGCAGGCTGGAGACGCTCATCGACAGCCCCTCGATGCCGAAGCCCACCAGCAGGATGGCCCCGGCCGGATCGCCGGCCATGCCGCCACAGACGGTCAGCCGCTTGCCGTGGCGCCGCGCCGCCTGGGCCACCTGGCGCACGGCGCCGAGCACCGCCGGGTGCAGTTCGTCGTAGAGCGCCGCCACGCGACTGTTGTTGCGGTCGACGGCAAGCAGGTACTGGGTCAGATCGTTGGACCCCAGGGAGAGGAAATCGGCCTGATCGCAATACCGGTCGATCTGGTAGATCGTCGCCGGGACTTCGATCATCACCCCCAGCGGCGGGATGCGCGCCTGGATCCCCTCCTCGGCCAGCTCCTGGCGGGCGCGCAGCAGCAGCCGGCGGACATCGGCGATCTCCTCCAGGCGGCTGACCATGGGCAGCAGGATCTGCAGGTTACCCAGCCCCACGTCGGCCCGCAGCATGGCGCGCAGCTGGGTCAGGAAGATCTCCGGGTGATCAAGGGTGAGACGGATCCCGCGCCAGCCGAGGAACGGGTTCTCCTCCTCGATCGGGAAGTAGGCCAGCGACTTGTCGCCGCCAACATCCAGGGTGCGCAGGGTCACCGGCTGCGGCGCGAACTGCTCAAGCACCCGACGGTAGAGGTCGGCCTGCTCCTCCTCACCGGGGAAGCGATCGCGGATCAGGAACGGGAATTCGGTGCGGTGCAAACCGATGCCGTCGCACCCGGCGGCCAGCGACAGGTTGATATCCGAGATCAGGCCGGTGTTGGCGTAGAGCGAGATCCGCCGCCCGTCGGGGCTGACCGCCGGCTCGTCGCGCACCGCTTCGAGCCCCTCGGTAACCTCCGCCTCGTCGCGGATCAGGCGCTGGTACTCCTGGGCGACGGTCTCCGTGGGGTCGACATAGAAACGCCCGGCGTAGCCGTCGACCACCACCGGACGGCCGTCCATCTGCCGGGTGCGCAGGTCATCCACGCCCATCACCGCGGGTATGCCCAAGGCCCGGGCGAGGATGGCGACATGGGAGTTGCGCGAGCCGGTGGCGGAGACCACGCCGACCAGCCGATCGTGGGGAACTTCGGCCAGCTGCGAGGCGCTGACCTCGTGACCGACCAGCACGGCTTCCTCGGGCAGCGCCTCGGGGCGGCCGCCCTCGTCACGCAGCCGTCCGAGGATCCGCCGCCCCAGATCGCGGATGTCGCTCGAGCGCTCGCGCAGGTAAGGGTCGTCCATGTTCTCGAACACCTGCACGTGCTCGCCGATGACCTGGCGCAGTGCGCCGGGGGCCCAGTTGCCGGCGCGGATGCGCTCGACGGTCTCGTTGACCAGGCTGTCGCCCTCGAGCATGCGCAGGTAGACGTCGAAGAGCATCTGCTCGTCGGCGGTGACCGAGGCGGAGATCTGTTGACCGAGCTGGCGAAGCTCGGCAGTGACCTCCGCCACCGCCTTCTCGAAGGCGGCTACCTCCCCCTCGGGATCAGCGGCCACCCGGTCCGGGACGGCGTTGAGATCCGACTGGGCGTAGGGGACCACGGCGGTACCGATGGCCACCCCGGGGGCCCCAGGCAAGCCGCGCAGGGCGAGGCTGTCCTCGGCGAGCGGCTCATCGCCGATGTCGTGAATGCCGCCGCTGGCCCGGGCGTGGGCAATGGCCCCGGCCAGCTGGGCGGCCAGGGTGACCAGAAAGGCCACCTCGTTCTCCTCGAAGCGGCGCTCCTCGGTCTGCTGGACCACCAGCACGCCCAGCACGGAGCGGTAATGGATAATGGGCACGCCCAGGAAAGAGGAGTAGCGCTCCTCTCCGGTCTCGGGGAAGTAGCGGAAACGCGAGTGGGCCGGTGCGTTCTTGAGGTTGATCGGCTCCTCGCGCTCGGCGACCAGGCCGACCAGGCCCTCGGCCGAGGTCAGACGCACCCGGCCAACGGACTCGGTGTTCAACCCGCGGGTGTCCATGAGGACGAAATCGCCCTGAGCGGCATCGAGGAGGTAGACGGAGCAGACATCCCCCGCCATGGCGTCCGCCACCCGCTCGACGATCACGCGCAGCCCCTGGCGCAGGTTGGGTGCGGCGTTCACTTCCCGGGAGACGCGGTGGAGGATCTCGAGCATGGGGCCTCGCCCTATCGCAATCGTCGCCGCGCTGCCGGCGGGATGGCCGCCGGGGTGCCGCCCTCGGTGCCGGTGCCGGCCCAGTCACCGGCCTGCAGATAGCCGGCGAGCTCCTCCAGGGCCTGACGATAGACCTGGCGCTTGAAGAAGATGACCTCGTCGATGGGGTGCCAGTAGTCGACCCAGCGCCAGTGATCGAACTCGGGTCGAGCCACCCGGTCGACCCGAACGCGGTGCTCATCGGCGATCAGGCGCAACAGGAACCAGATCTGCTTCTGGCCGATGCACCGGCTGCCGCGGCGGCGGATCATGCGCCGCGGCAGGCGATAGCGCAGCCAGCGGCGGGTGGCGCCCAGCACGGCGACGTCCGCGGGCGCCAGGCCAACCTCCTCGCGCAGTTCGCGGTAGAGCGCCTCCAGCGGGGTCTCGTTGGCCTCGACCCCGCCCTGGGGGAACTGCCAGGCGTCTTCTCCGGCCCGCCGAGCCCATAGCACCTGGCCGTCATCGTTGGCGACGATGATGCCGACATTGGGCCGAAAGCCGTCTGAATCGACCACCCGGAGACGCCTCCCTACGCGGAAACAGCCGATGTTATTCTTTCACAGGGGCTGCAACCTGGGCAACGTTGCCGCACGATCCCACCCGGTCCGCCCCCGCATCCCGACCATTCCCGACCCGTTGAGGAGGTGCAGTGTCCGTCGCCCTGTTCGACCTGGATAACACCCTGATCGCCGGAGACAGCGACAGCCTGTGGGGCGAGTACCTGGTGACCTGCGGGGCCGTGGACAGCGAGGCCTTCGCCGCGACCCACCGGCGCTTTCATCAGGACTACATCGAGGGGCAGCTGGATATCGATGCCTTCCTCGCCTTCGCCCTCGGACCACTGGCCGAACACCCCGAAGAGCAGCTCATTGCCTGGCGCGCCGCCTTCGTCCGCGACTGGATCGAGCCTCTGGTGCTGCCCGCCGCCGAGACGCTGCTCGAGGAGCACCGCCGCGCCGGCCACCACCTGGCCATCGTGACCGCCACCAACCGCTTCGTCACCGCACCCATCGCCGAGCGGCTGGGCGTCCCCACCCTGCTGGCCACCGAACCGGAGCGGCGTGAGGGCCGCTATACCGGACGACACACCGGCACGCCCACCTTCCGCGAGGGCAAGATCCGCGTGGTCGAGGCGTGGCTGCGCGAACACGGCCTGGAACGCGCCGAGAAATGGTTCTACAGCGACTCGCTCAACGATCTGCCGCTGCTGCGCCATGTCGAGCACCCGGTGGCCGTCGACCCGGATGAGACCCTGCGCGCCGAGGCCCGCCAGCATGGCTGGCCGGTCCTGACCCTGCGCCAGACGGAGAGCCCCGAGTGCTGCTCGGCCTGACCCTGCTGCTCGGCTTTCAGCTGCTCGGCGAGGTCATCGCCCGGCTGTTCGGCCTGCCGCTGCCCGGCCCGGTGATCGGCCTGGCCCTGCTCTTCGCCACACTGATCGCCTTCGGCCGGGTCCCCACGGGGCTGCGCACCGCCGCCGAGGGGCTGTTGCGCCACCTGGCCCTGCTGCTCATCCCCGCCGGGGTGGGCATCCTCCTGCACCTGCCCCGGCTGCAGGAGGATGCCGTGGCCATTGCCGCGGCGCTGGTGGTCAGCACCGCGGTGGCCCTGGCGGTGACCGCGGCGCTGTTCCAGTGGCGGTGGCTGCGCCGCGACCGCGGCACGCCGCCGGGGGACGATCGTGGCTGAGGAGTTTCAGGACATCTGGGCCTTCCTGGCCGAGAGCCCGCTGCTGGGCCTGACCGCCACGCTGGTGGCGTTCCTCATCGGCCAGACCCTCTGGCGACGGCTGGGCAACGCGCCGCTGGCCCACCCCGTGCTGATCGCCACCGCGCTGCTCATCCCCTTTCTGTTGCTCACCGGCACCGATTACGACACCTACTTCGAGGGGGCGCAGTTCATTCACTTCCTGCTTGGCCCGGCCACGGTGGCGCTGGCGGTTCCGCTGTTCGATCAGCTGCCGCGCATCCGGGCCCTGCTGCTGCCGATCACCGTCTCGGTGGTGGCCGGCAGCCTGGCCGCGGCGCTCTCGGCGGTGTGGGTGGGGGCGGCGCTGGGCGCCTCGCGGGAGACCCTGCTGTCGCTCGCACCCAAATCGGTCACCTCGCCGATCGCCATGGGCATCGCCGAGCGCCTGGGCGGGCTGCCGTCGCTGACCGCCGGGCTGGTGCTGATCACCGGCGCGCTGGGCTGTCTGATGGCGCCGCTGGTCTTCCGGCTGCTGCGCATCCGCGACGAGGCCGCCCGCGGCCTGGCCCTGGGCCTGTCCGCCCACGGCTTCGGCACCGTGCAGGCGTTCAGCACCAGTGCCGCCGCCGGCGCCTTCGCCGGCCTGGGCCTGGGCCTGGCCGGGCTGGTGACCGCCTTCCTGCTGCCGGTGGTGCTGCCCTGGCTGGCGTCAGTCGGCGGCTGAGGCGCGCCGACGCCGGGCGTACCAGCGCAACCCACCGGGCAACACCAGCGCGCCGGCGAGCAGGCCGAGCAGCGGCCCGTCGCCGATGCGGGCGTAGGGGGTGGCGCCGCTGCGCCGCTCCACCTCGGTGACCAGGGTGGTCACCTCGAACTGCGGCCGCCGCTCCACCACCTCGCCGTCGGGACCGATCACCGCAGTGATCCCGGTATTGGTGGCGCGCAGCATCCACCGCCCGGCCTCGGCCGAGCGCATGCGCGCCTTCTGCAGGTGCTGGTGGGGCGCCAGCGAGTCGCCAAACCAGGCGTCGTTGCTGACGTTCACCAGCAGATCCACCGCGCCCGCCGTGCGCCGCACGGCGACCGGGTAGGCCACCTCGTAGCAGACCGTGGCACCCAGGTGCAGGCGATCATCGACAGCCAGCGGCTCGGGCCGGGGGCCCGGGGTGTAATCGGCCATGGGGGCGCCGAGGAAATCCAGGCTGCGACCAAAAAGATCCCGGAACGGCACGTATTCACCGTAGGGGACCAGGTGGCGCTTGTGGTAGACGCTGCGCTCCTCGCCAAGGACCACCACGCTGTTGTGCAGGGTCCCGCCATCCGGGGCCCACTCCCGGTAGGGGACACCGAGCACCAGCGTGCCGCCGGCCTCGCGGACCCGCCCGGCGACCTGCTCCAGGTACGGCTGCACCGTATCGAAGCGGCGCGGGATGGCGGTCTCTGGCCAGAGCACCAGATCCGCCCCGGCGTGCTCGGCGGTCAGCTCGGCGTAGCGGGTCTGAATACGCTCAAGCTGTGCCGGATCCCACTTGATGTCCTGGCTGAAGTTGCCCTGGATCAGCGCCGCGCGCACCGGCTCACCCCGGGGCTCGGTCCACACCGCCCGATCCGCCGCCAACCCGGCGGCGAGCACCGCCACCGCCAGCGCCGCCACGCTCGCCCCGCGCCGCCAGCCGGGGGCGATCACCAGCCACGCCGCCGCGCCGGCGAGCAGCACCAGCAGGGCGCTCAGCCCGAGCACCCCGACCACCGGCGCCAGGCCCGACAGCGGCGTGTCCAGGGCGGCGTAACCGACAAACAGCCACGGGAACCCGGTGAACAGCCACGTGCGCAGCCACTCCACCGCCACCCACGCCGCCGGCAGGGTGACCAGCAGGCGCTGCCCCGGGCTGCGCCCCGCCACCCGCCCCAGCGCGACGGCGAGCATGGGGAATAACGCCAGGAAGGCGACGAAGAGCAGGGTGACCAGGGCGGAGAGCACGGGTCCGGCACCGCCGTAATCGTTGATGCTGACAAAGACCCAGGAGACGCCAACGCCGAACTGCCCGAGACCGAAGGCGTAGCCAGCCTGCAGCGCCCGCCGGCGCGGCGCCAGCGCGGCCACGGCGAAGAGCACCGCCGGGGCGAGCACCGCCAGCACCGCCCAGTCGAGCGGGGCGAAGGCCAGCGGCAGCCCGGCGCCGGCCAGGCCGGCGACGAGCACCCCGAGGCGCCCGGCAATCAGCCGATCAAGGCTCCTCATGGTTCTCACCGCCCACCGGGACCACCCGCAGCAGGTGGATGCGGCGCTGATCGGCGCGCAGCACACGGAACTCGAAGCCGGCAAAGACGATGCGCTCGCCGCGGCACGGCACGTGGCCGAAGCGCTGCGCCACCAGACCGCCGACGGTATCGAGGTCATCCGCCTCGAGCCCGGCGGCGAGGGCCTCGTTGAACGCCTCGATGGGGGTCACCGCCTTGACGATCCAGCTGCCGTCGTCCCGGGCCAGGATCGGCGCATCCTCGTCGAAGTCGTGCTCGTCGTCGATCTCGCCGACGATCTGCTCGATCACGTCCTCGATGGTGATGATGCCGGCCAGGCCGCCGTACTCGTCCACCACCACGGACATGTGGTTGCGGCTTTCGCGAAACTGCTTGAGCAGCGCGTCGAGGCGCTTGCTCTCGGGGATGAACAGGACCGGACGCAGCACCTCGCGCAGGCGAAAGCCGTTGGTCCCCTCCTCGTGGAAGAGGCGCAGCAGATCCTTGGCGAGCAGGATGCCGATGACATCGTCCTTGCCCTCGCCGGTGACCGGGAAGCGGGAGTAGCCGGTGCGCACGATGGTCGGCAGCAGATCCCGCGGATCGGTATCCCGGGCCACGGTGGTCACCTGCGAGCGGGGGATCATGATATCCCGGGCCTGGAGCTCGGAGACGTGCAGGACGCCCTCGATCATCGACAGGCCGTCGGCATCGAGCAGCCCCACGGACTGGCTGCGGCGCAGGTGCTCAACCAGCTCATCACGGGAGCGGGGCTCGGCCTGGGTCACCAGCCGGCGCAGGCGATCACGCCATGAGACGCTCTCGCCGGCGCCGTTGCTACTGTTCGTCTCTCCGTCGGGCATTTCGGGATTCAACGCTCCTGGTAGGGATCCGGCACCCCGAGCGCGGCCAGGATGCGCCGCTCCTCGGCCTCCATCCGCTCGGCCTCGGCCGGTTGCTCGTGATCGTAGCCCAGCAGATGCAGGGCACCGTGGACCACCATGTGCGCCCAGTGGTCCGCCTCGGGCTTGCCCTGCTCATGGGCCTCGCGGGCCACCACCGGGGCACAGATCACCAGATCACCGAGGATCTCCGCCGCCTCGGCGGGCAGCCCCGGGGGCACCTCGAAGGGGAACGAGAGCACGTTGGTGGGCTTGTCGCGGCCGCGGTAGTCGCGGTTGAGCTGTTGCGACTCCGGCTCATCGACGATGCGTACGGTCAGCTCGCCCCCGCGGCCGCAACCCTCGAGCACGGGCACGAGCCAGGCGCGCACCTGGACGGCATCCGGCGCCGGCGCCTTGCAAACGTGCTGGAAGGCCAGCTCGAGCTCGCTCACTTGCGTCCCTTGCCCGTGCCCTGACCGCCGATGTGGCGACTCTGCGAATCGTACGCCTCTACGATGCGCTGCACCAGCGGGTGGCGCACCACATCGGCAGCGGCGAAGAAGGTGAAGCTAACGCCGTCCCCCTCGCGAAGCACCTCCACCGCGTCGCGCAGCCCGGAGGGCTTATCCGGCGGCAGGTCGATCTGCGTGACATCGCCGGTGACCACCGCCGTGGAGCCGAAACCGATCCGGGTGAGGAACATCTTCATCTGCTCGACGGTGGCGTTCTGCGCCTCGTCGAGGATGACGAAGGCGTGGTTGAGCGTACGCCCGCGCATGAACGCCAGCGGTGACACCTCGATGACGTTGCGCTCGATCAGGCGGCTGACCCGCTCGAAGCCGAGCATCTCGAACAGGGCGTCGTAGAGCGGCCGCAAGTAGGGATCCACCTTCTGGGCCATGTCACCGGGCAGAAAGCCGAGGCGCTCACCGGCCTCCACCGCCGGGCGCACCAGCACCACGCGGCGCACGTCCTCCGCCTCCAGGGCCTCCACGGCGCAGGCCACGGCGAGGAAGGTCTTGCCGGTGCCGGCCGGGCCGATGCCAAAGCTCAGGTCGTTGTCACGGATGCGCTGTACATAGGCGCACTGCCCGGGGCCGCGACCGCGCACAACGGTCTTGCGGGTGCGGATCACCGCCGCCTCTTCGTCTCGCTCGTCCCGGCGCCGAGCCGCCGGCGGCCCGTCCCCGTCGCCCGCCGCCTGATCCGGCGCCTGGGCCGCGCTGTCGCCGTGGAGCCCTTCCAGGCGAGCCTGCTGCAGATGGAGGTGGACGTCCTCCGGCTCCAGGTGCTGCCCGGCGGCGACCTCGTAGAGGGCCTCGAGCACCTCTCGGGCGACACGCACCGCGGCGTCCTCGCCGATGATGCGAAACCGGTGCCCCTGGTTCTGGATCTCCACCGCCAGACGCCGTTCCAGCTGCCGGAGGTTCTCGTCGAATTGCCCGCACAGCCGCGCCAGGCGCTCGTTATCGGCGGGGGTCAGCTCCAGTTCGATGGCTTGCGGCCGGTCACTCACGCCGTCACCCGCCCGCGCCGACTGCTGCCTGCAGGCCCTGCCCCTCGACAGAGACGACCCGCCCGCGCAGCGAATGGGTCCGCGCCTCGGTGATCTCGACCTCGGCAAAACGGCCGATCCAGGCCGGGTCGCCGGGGAAGTTGACCACCCGGTTGCCCGATGTGCGGCCACTGAGCTCACGCGGGTCGCGACGGGAGGGGCCGTCGATCAGCACCGACTGCGTCGTGCCGAGCAGCGCCTGCGCGGCGGCGCTCTGCTGCTCGTGCAAGCGCGCCTGCAGCCGCTGCAACCAGGCGCGCTTGTCCGCCTCGGCAACGCCGTCGTGAAGCTCCGCCGCCGGGGTGCCCGGGCGCGGGCTATAGACAAAGCTGAAGGCGCCGCCATCGAAACCGACCCGGTCGGCCAGGGCCAGGGTCTCCTCGAACTCGGCCTCGGTCTCGCCGGGGAAGCCGACAATCAGGTCGGTGGCCAGCACCAGGCCCGGACGGGCGGCGCGGATCTCCTCGATCAGCGCCTCATAGGCGGCGATGTCGTGGCCGCGCTTCATCAGCTTGAGGATCAGGTCCGAACCGCTTTGCACCGGTAGGTGCAGGAAGTCGGCCAGCTCGGGGACGTCGCGGTAGGCGTCGATCAACCCGCTGTGGAACTCCGCCGGGTGCGAGGTGGTAAAGCGGATGCGGTCGATCCCCGGGATCCGCGCCACCGCCTCGATGAGCAGACCGAGATCGGCACGCTCGCCGTCGTCGAGCACCCCGGCGTAGGCGTTGACGTTCTGCCCGAGCAGATTGACTTCGCGCACCCCCTGCTCGGCCAGCCCGCGCACCTCGGCGAGGACATCGGCCACCGGGCGGCTGATCTCATCCCCCCGGGTGTAAGGCACCACGCAGAAGGAGCAGTACTTGCTGCAGCCTTCCATCACCGAGACGTAGGCCGTGGCCCCCTCGGCCCGCGGCTGCGGGAGATGGTCGAACTTCTCGATCTCGGGGAAGTCGACGTCCACCTGCGCGTCGGCCCCGGCGCGCCGGCGCGCGAGCATCTGCGGCAGCCGGTGCAGCGTCTGCGGCCCGAACACCAGGTCAACGAAGGGGGCCCGGCGCAGGATCTCGGCCCCCTCCTGGCTGGCCACACAACCGCCGACGCCGATCAGCACGCCGGGGTCGGCCTGCTTGTAGCGCCGCCAGCGACCGAGCTGCGAAAAGACCTTCTCCTGCGCCTTCTCGCGCACCGAGCAGGTGTTGAGCAAGAGCAGATCGGCCTCTTCCGGACGCTCGACGCGGCGCGCGCCGGCCTGGCTGACCAGTACGTCGACCAGCCGATCGGCGTCGTAGTCGTTCATCTGGCAGCCCTGGGTCTCTACGTAGACGCGCTCGCTCACCGTCTGCGCCACCTCGCGCTTTGCTCTGACTGGAAGAGATTCGTTTCCGGACATTCTAGCCTTGGCACCGCACCCCGCCCAACGCTCCGGGCGATCAGCCGCCGAGGGGCGCAAACAGGACCACGCTGGCGTACCACAGCGCCGCGGCCGCGGCACCGGCGGCGATATCATCGGCCATGATCCCGAGCCCGCCGTGCAGGCGCCGATCGAGCCAGCGAATCGGCCCGGGCTTGACGGCGTCGAAGAAGCGGAAGAGCAGGAAGAGCAGCGCGGCATCCACCCACACCGTGAACACCCCAAAGCCGGTGACCAACGGCAGCGCCGCCACCAGGTAGCCGGCCACCTCGTCCCAGACAATGGCCGGGTGATCGTGCACGCCGACATCCTCGGCGGCACGTCCGCAGATCCAGATGCCGCCGACGATCACCGCCAGGGTGACCAGCAGGTAGGCGCTCAGCGGCGCCAGGTAGAGCAGCGCGAACAGCGGCAGCGCCGCCAGGGTTCCGAAGGTCCCCGGCGCCCGGGGCGCCAGCCCCAGGCCACCGCCGGTCGCCAGCCAGTGCAACGGCCGGCGCAGGCGAAACGGTGTACTCATCAGGAGCCCTCCGCAAAGTGGTCGTAACCGCCGGGGTCCAGGGCGCAGACCACGCCACCGGCGTCGACGCCACGCAGCCCCGGGGTCTCTTCCACGGTGCCGATGCGGGTGACCGGGGTGGCGGCGTGCTCGCGCAGGCAGTCCATCTCCTCCTCGCGCTCGGCCGGCAGGGTGAAGCAGAGTTCGTAATCGTCCCCCCCGTGGAGCAGGTGGCGAAGCTCACCCCGTTCATCGATGAACGCCTGCGAGCGCGGCAGCGCCTCCAGCTCCAGGGTCGCACCCACGCCGCTCTCGCGCAGGATCCGGGACAGATCGCCGGCCATCCCGTCCGAGACGTCGATGGCCGCGCTGGCGCGGCCCAGCAGCGCCTCGCCGGCGGCCACGCGCGGCTCGGGCCGGAACAGCCGCCCGGCCAGGTAGGCGGGGTCGCCGGTCAGCGGGGTGGCCTCGTCGCGCTCGAGCCACAGCTCCAGGCCGAGGGCCGCATCCCCCAGGGTGCCGGTCACCCAGACGCCGTCGCCGGGGCGGGCCCCACCGCGGCGCAGACCGTGATCGCCGGGGACCGCGCCCAGGGCGGTGACGGAGACGGACAGCGGACCATGGGTGGTGTCGCCGCCCACCAGGGCCACCCCGTGGCGGTCGGCCAGCGCCTTGAACCCGGCGCTGAAGCGCTCCAGCCACTGGGCATCCTGCTCCGGCAGGGTCAGGGAGAGCAGCGCCCAGGCCGGCCGGGCGCCCACCGCCGCCAGGTCGCTGAGATTGACCGCCAGCACCCGATGGCCCAGGGCCTCCGGCGGGATGTCGCCGGGGAAGTGGATATCCTCGACCAGGGTGTCGCAGCAGGCGGCCATCAGGCCGGCGCCGGTGCGCAGCAGCGCCGCGTCGTCACCGATACCAAGCTCGACGCCGTCGCGCTGGGCGGTCAGATCATGGAAATAGCGCTCGATGAGCGCCGCCTCGCCACCACCGATCACGCCTGCCCTCCCGGACCGGGGCTGCGCGCCTGCCGCTCGGCGGCGCGCAGGGGCACACCGGCGCCGAAGCGGTCGAGCACGCCATTGATGTAGCGGTAGGACTGCTCGGCACCGAAGCGGCGGGCCAGGCCCACCGACTCGTCGATGACCACCCGATAGGGCACCTCCATACGCTCGCGCAGCTCGTAGGCACCCAGGCGCAGGATGGCGCGCTCGACCGGGTCGAGCTGCGCCAGGGGGCGGTCGAGCAGCGCCGAGAGCTGCTCGTCGAGCTCGGCAACGCGGTCCGTGATGTCGTAGATGAGCTCACGGAAGTACGCCACGTCGATGTCGCCGAGGCCGGCGGCCAGGAACTGCCGCTCGATATCCTCGGCCGACGCGCAGGTGACCGCGTGCTGATAGAGCGCCTGGACGAGCTTGGAACGCGCCCGGGAGCGGCGCTTGCCTTCGCCGGAAGTCGCCATCACGCCTCAAGCTGCCGCATCAGGTCGACCATCTCCAGCGCCGAGAGCGCTGCCTCGGCGCCCTTGTTGCCCGCCTTGGTGCCGGCCCGCTCGATGGCCTGCTCGACCGTCTCGACGGTGAGCACACCGTAGGAGACCGGCACCCCGGAGCCCATCATGGCCTGAGCAACCCCCTTGGTGCACTCGGCGGCCACGTATTGATGGTGATCGGTCCCCCCGCGGATGACAGCGCCGAGGGCGATCACCGCATCGGCTCGGCCGGCATCGGCCACGCGCTGGACGGCCAGCGGCAGCTCGAAGGAACCGGGCACGCGGATCAGCTCCAGGTGCTCCTCCGGCACCCCGTGGCGCCGCAGGGTATCGGCGGCGCCGTCGATCAGCCGGTCGACGATGAGATCGTTGAAGCGCGCCGCCACGAGGGCGAAGCGCGCATCCTGCAGCGCGACGAGTTGTCCTTCGGTTACTTGCATGCCTGGTTTCCTGAAGAAAGTTTCGGTGGGACCGGCGCTTGCGCGGATTCCGGCGCTAACCTACAAGGCGGGCCGGCGCCCCGCAAGCGCCAGCGCTCATCCCTCGGGGGTGACGTACTCGACCACCTCCATGCCGAAGCCGGAGAGGGCGTGCATACGCCGCGGGGCGCTGAGCACGCGCATGCGACGGACACCGAGGTCGGTGAGGATCTGGGCACCGATGCCGTAGGTGCGCAGATCCAACGGCGCGCCGCCGGCTTCCTCGCTGCAGCCGCTGCCCTGATAACAGCGCATGTGCTCGAGGATGTCGTCGTTGGCATCGGCATTGCGCAGCACCACCACCACCCCGGCATCGGCATCGGCGACCTGGCGCAGGGCCGCGCGCAGCGGCCAGCCGCAGCGCGGCCCGGTAGCGCCGAGCAGATCGGCCAGCGGGTTCTCCAGGTGCACGCGCACCAGCGCCGGGGTCTCCTCGTCCACCTCGCCGGCGACCAGCGCAAAGTGCAGGGCCCCGCTGACGTTGTCCTGGTAGGTGTGCATGCGGAAGGTGCCGTACTCGGTGGGCAGTTCGCAGGCGCCGACGTGCTCCACCGAGCGCTCGTTGCGCACCCGGTAGGCGATGAGATCGGCCACGGTGCCGATCTTCAGCCCATGGGTCCGGGCGAACGCCATCAGGTCGTCGCGCCGGGCCATGGTGCCGTCCTCGTTGAGGATCTCGACGATCACCGCCGCCGCCTCGAAGCCGGCCAGGCGGGCCAGGTCGCAGCCGGCCTCGGTGTGCCCGGCGCGGGTGAGCACGCCGCCGGGCTGGGCCAT
>PULM01000013.1 GCA_003552345.1 Ectothiorhodospiraceae bacterium | reverse complement strand
CGATATCCTGGCGCTGCTTTTCGGTGATCCCCGGCGCCGGCGCCTCCTCGACCACCTTCTGGTGACGCCGCTGCATGGAGCAGTCGCGCTCGCCCAGATGGATGGCGTTGCCGTGGTGGTCGGCGAGCACCTGCACCTCGATATGGCGCGGCTTCTCCAGGTACTTCTCCATGTAGACGGTGCCATCACCGAAGGCGTTCTCGGCCTCGCTGCGCGTCAGCGAGACGGCGTTGAGCAGCGCCGCCTCGCTGCGCACCACGCGCATGCCGCGGCCGCCCCC
This sequence comes from Ectothiorhodospiraceae bacterium, assembly GCA_003552345.1. Taxonomy (GTDB): domain Bacteria; phylum Pseudomonadota; class Gammaproteobacteria; order Nitrococcales; family Halorhodospiraceae; genus Halorhodospira. The sequence goes on along the minus strand of PULM01000013.1, from coordinate 4,982 downwards.
GCCGGAGGCCGCCTTGATCATGATCGGGTAGCCGATCTGCGAGGCGATGCGCAGCGTCTCGTCCGGGTCGTCGTCCGGGACCGGGCCGTTGGAGCCGGGCACACACGGCACCCCGGCCTCCTTCATGGCGCGGATCGCCGAGACCTTGTCACCCATGGTGCGGATGCTCTCGGCGCGCGGCCCGATGAAGACGAAACCCGACTGCTCCACCCGCTCGGCAAAGTCGGCATTCTCCGAGAGGAAGCCGTACCCGGGGTGGATGGCGGTGGAGTCGGTGACCTCGGCGGCGGCGATGATCGCCGGGATGTTGAGGTAGCTGTCACGGACGTTGTTCGGCCCGATGCAGACCGACTCGTCGGCCAGGCGCACGTGCTTGAGCTCGCGATCGGCCGAGGAGTGGACCGCGACGCTGCGGATACCCAGCTCACGGCAGGCGCGCAGGATGCGCAGCGCGATCTCGCCGCGGTTGGCGATGAGGATCTTCTGCATGGTGCTCACTCAGTCGGAGATCAGGAACAGCGGCTGGTCGTACTCGACGGGCTGGCCGTTCTCGACCAGGACGGCGGTGATCACCCCGTCGCGGTCGGCCTCGATCTGGTTGAGCATCTTCATCGCCTCGACGATGCACAACGTATCGCCGGCCTTGACCCGCTGCCCCTCCTCGACGAACGGCTTGGCCGTCGGCGACGGAGCGCGGTAGAAGGTGCCGACCATCGGCGAGCGGATCGGCTCGCCCTCGGGCTCGTCGCCGCCGGACGCCTCGGCCTCGCCGCTGGCGGCGGCAGCCGGGGCTGCAGCCGGCGGGGCCGCAGCGGGCGCCGGTGCCGGCGCGGCATACGCCGGCTGCGGCTGCGGGTTGGGCGCGTTGCGCGTGATCCGGACCGACTCCTCGCCCTCGGCGATCTCAATCTCGTGGACGCCGGACTCGTCGAGCAGCTCGATAAGACGTTTGATCTTGCGAATATCCATAGATCGACGAAACCCTGTGTTCAGGCCTGCCCGCCCATGCGCCGGATGGCTGCACGGACCGCGAATTCATAGCCGTCCGCGCCGAGGCCGGTGATCACCCCCTCGGCGATGTCGGACAGATAAGAGTGTTGCCGGAACGCCTCGCGGGCGTGGACGTTGCTCAAGTGCACCTCGATGAACGGCAGCGCGACGGCGAGCAGCGCATCGCGCAGACCGACACTGGTGTGCGTCAAGGCCGCGGGGTTGATGACGATGAACTCGACACCCTCGTCCGCCGCGGCGTGGATTCGATCGATGAGCTCGCCCTCGTGATTGGACTGGGCGCTGTGCAGCTGCACTTCGGCCGCATCACAGATGGACCGCAAGCGGGTTTCGATGTCCTGAAGCGTCAGCCGTCCGTAGCGTTCCGGCTCGCGGGTCCCCAGCCGATTCAGATTGGGCCCGTGGAGTAACAGCAGCTTGGGCATCTCACGCGCTCACCCGACTCGCACCGTCCGCGATTCTGACCGAGCACCGGAAGATTGTCCAGTTTGTCTGGTGATCACGGCACAATCGCCGCCGATCCCCGGCCGATAGCTGCGACGTCTTGTCCGCGCCCGCCGGCGAAACCCACCCGGCGGACGCGGACAGCGCGAGGACCCCGGTCAGCCCCCGAACGCCTCGCGGGTGCGCTCAGCGAAGGCCTCGGCATCCTTGAAGCCGGCCACCCGGTACTCCGAGCGCTCCTCGCCCTCGCCGTCATAGAAGAGGATCGCCGGAGGCAGATAGACGCCGTACGCCTCCATCAGCTCGCGGTCCGCGTCGCTCATGTCGGTGACGTCGATGCGCACCTTCTCGGCGCCCTCAAGGGCCTCCTGCACCCGCTCATCCGGGAGCGTGCGTTCCTCGAGCTGGACGCAGTAGACGCACCACTCGGCCGAGAAGTCGATGACCACCGGGCGACCGTCCTCCCGGGCCTCGGCGAGCAGCTCCTCGAGCTCGTCGAGGGTCTCCACGTGGCGCCACTCCTCCAGCACGCGGGCCCGGGCCTGGGCGTACGGATCGCCGGTGACCCCCACCCACGGGCGCAACGGGTCGCCAGCGCCGGTGGCCGCCCCCAGCACCTGCGCCCCGCCGGCCACCGCCAGCAGGCCGGCCAGCGTGGCCCCCGCCGCCCGGGCGGCCACCGAGCCACCCGAGCCACGGCTGCGCAGCAGCCGCCAGGCCAGCCAGGCGGCTGCGGCCAGCAGCAGCACGGCCCAGCCCGAGAGGACCAGCCAGTCGGGCATCAGTCGGGCGGACATCCACCAGGCCACGCCGAGGAAGATGAACCCAAAGACCTGCTTGACCGCCGCCATCCACGGCCCGGAGCGCGGCATCCAGCGCCCGGCCGCGGTCCCGACCAGAAGCAGCGGCGCACCCATGCCCAGCGCCATGACGTAAAGCGCGCCGGCACCGAGCACCACCTCGCCGGTGTTGCCGATGAACGCCAGCGCCGCCACCAGCGCCGGCCCCGAGCAGGCACCCACGATCAGGGTGGAGAGCACGCCCATGGCGGCCACCCCGGCGGCCTGGCCCCCGGGCAACCGGCTGGAGGCGGCCTGCAGCCGGCTCTGCACCGACGCCGGCATCTGCAGGTTGTAGAGCCCGAACATGGCCAGGGCCAGGGCGACGAACAGGGCGCTGAAGGCGATCGTCACCCCCGGCCCCTGCAGATCGGCCTGAATGGCCCGCCCGGACAGCCCCGCCAGGGCCCCGGCCAGGGCGTAGGTGATCGCCATGCCCTGGACGTAGACAAAGGAGAGCCACAGCGCCCGACCGGTGCCGGGGCGCCCGCCGCCGGGCTGGCTGCCGACGATCAATCCCGAGAGGATGGGAATCATCGGATAGATGCAGGCGGTGAAGGCGAGCAGCAGGCCGGCGACAAAGAAGCCGCCGAGGATGGCCCACAGGTTGCCGCCGCCGAGCAGCGACTGCAGATCCCCCAGCGGCCCCTGCCCGCCCGCACCGGTACTGCCGCCGGAGCCGTCGCTGTACTCCACCGCCCCCGAGGCGAGATCGGCCTCCAGGCTGCTCGGCGGGTAACAGAGCGACTCCGGTTCGTTGCAGCCCTGGAACTCGGCGTAGAGCCGCGCCCCCTCGCCGATCGGCTCGGCGGTCTCCAGGTGCACCTGCAGCGTGCCCCGGTAGATGACCACGTCGCCGAAGAACTCGTCGGAGAACTCCTCGCCGCTCGGGTACGAGACCTCGACGATCTCGTTACCGTCATCGCGCAGTTCGAAATCCATGGCGTGGCGGTAGAGGTAGTGGTCCTCCGCCACGTCCCAGCGCGCGACCAGGCGATCCTCGCCCACCTGCTCGACGGTGAACGGGAAGATCTCCTGCTGATCCACCATTCCCTGTGCCGGGGCGGCAGCCACCAGCAGACCGAGCGCCATGGCCAGCGCCACGATCAGGCCACCGCGCTTAAGACGCATCCTGCCTGTCATCGGCTTACATCCTCCTACCGGGTTTCATCGCGTATCCACTCCAGGAAGCCCGTCAGGCCCTTGTCGATGCCGACCGCGATGACCTCCGGAAGTTCATAGGGGTGGCGCTCGACGAGCATCCCCTCCAATCGGGTGTAGGCAAAATCCGAGGTCTTGATCACCAACAGGCACTCGGTCTCTGTCTGCGCCTCGCCCTCCCAGTAGAAGACGGAGGTCACCCCCGGGACGATGTTCACGCAGGCGGCCAGCCGCGCCTCCACGACCTCGCCGGCCAGGCGCCGGGCGGTCTGCTCATCGGGGCAGGTGCACAGGACGACCAGCTCGTTACTCGACATGGCTGCACCTCCTCGGTGGTTGGACAGGGGTTGAATTCTACCACCAGCGTCCTCATCCACCCGGAACCGGCAGGGCTTGGCGCCCCCCTCGGGAGGGTGCCGGAAACCCTTGACGGAGCGGAACCGAACGATATGATTAGCACTCACAGTTACCGAGTGCTAACAGCCGCAGAAACCGCGGCGTACCCAACAACCGAGTCAACGACTAAGAGAGAGGGAGAGAGGACCGATGAGCATCCGTCCCCTGCACGACCGAGTGGTCATCCAGCGCCTCGAGGAAGAGCGCACCTCGCCGGGCGGCATCGTCATCCCGGACACCGCGGCCGAGAAGCCCATGAAGGGCAAGGTCATCGCCGTCGGCAACGGCAAGATGCTCGACAACGGCGAGCGTCGCCCCGTCGAGGTGAACGTCGGCGACCAGGTCCTGTTCGGCAAGTACGCCGGCACCGAGGTCAAGATCGACGGCCAGGATTACCTGGTGATGCGCGAGGACGACATCATGGCCGTCTTCGAGGGCTAACGCAGCGCCGGTTCCACCGCGCAGCGAGCCAGATACGCGAGTCCCGAACCCCGAATCGAGCAGAGGAGCCAACCATGGCTGCGAAGGAAATCCGTTTCTCCGATGATGCGCGTCAGCGCATGATGAGCGGCGTCAACCAGCTGGCCAACGCCGTCAAGGTCACCCTCGGCCCGCGCGGCCGCAACGCCGTGCTCGAGAAGAGCTTCGGCGCCCCCACCGTCACCAAGGACGGCGTCTCCGTGGCCAAGGAGATCGAGCTCGAAGACCACTTCGAGAACATGGGCGCCCAGATGCTCAAGGAGGTCTCCTCGCAGACCTCGGACGTCGCCGGTGACGGCACCACCACCGCGACCGTCCTGGCCCAGGCCATCCTGCGCGAGGGCATGAAGTCCCTGGCCGCCGGCATGAGCCCCATGGAGCTGAAGAAGGGCATCGAGAAGGCCACCGAGACGGCCTCCAACTACCTGGCCAACGAGCTGTCCAAGCCCTGCGAGGACGACAACTCCATCGCCCAGGTCGGCACCATCTCCGCCAACTCCGACGAGGCCGTCGGCCGGATCATTGCCGATGCCATGGGCAAGGTCGGCAAGGAAGGCGTGATCACCGTCGAGGAGGGCTCCGGCCTGGAGAACGAGCTGGATGTCGTCGAGGGCATGCAGTTCGACCGCGGCTACCTCTCCCCCTACTTCG
>PULM01000115.1 GCA_003552345.1 Ectothiorhodospiraceae bacterium | reverse complement strand
GACAGGACTTGAGCCCCTCGTAGCGCGCCCGGGTAGCCGCCACGTGGGTGCCGCCAGCGCAGGCCAGTCGGGCGATTAGCCGCTCCTGGTCGCCTACGCTGACACCGAGCAGGTCAGCGATTTGCTGATTCAACTCGGGGGAGTTGACCGTGCACCGGGAAGGCTGGGTCTCGCCCTTGATCAGGGCCTCGGCGAACGGGCGGCAGCCCGCTATGCCGCAGGCGCCGCAGTTGGCGCGAGGCAGCAGATCCTCGATCTCATCGATGCGCGGGTCCTCGTAGACGTAGAGCCGCCGATTGGCCACGGCGAGGATCGCGGCCAGGAGGATACCTAGGCTCGCCATCACGCCGCCCGCCAGGGCGATCTGTGTCATTACCGAAGTCACTCGCTACATCCCTTCCCGGTGAAGTTTACGGTATTGTGCAGTGAACAATAGCGAAAGAAAATTACCGTCATAGGGGGCGGCAGGTCAAATCCCTCGTGGTTTTTTTCGCGTCCGCTCGCCGCTGGCCACACGCCTGCGCGCTGGGGCCATGTTGATCCCCCACCCCGCGCTCTCTATGCTCTACCAGCCTGAAATCGCAGTCCTGACAACGACTCAGCCGCCAGGAGCAGAGTGCATGCCCGATCAACTTCTCACCGGCAACGAGGCCGTCGCACAGGCCGCCCTGGACGGGGCTGTCTCCTTGGGCACCGGTTATCCCGGCACCCCCTCGACGGAGATCCTCGAACGCTTCGACACCCTGGGCGGCCGTGCGCAATGGGCGCCCAATGAGAAAGTCGCGCTGGAGGTCGGCCTCGGCGTCGCCTACGGCACGGCCCGGGCCCTGGTGACCATGAAACACGTCGGCCTGAACGTGGCCGCGGACGCACTGTTCTCCGCCACCTACACCGGCGTGGCCGAGGGCTTGGTCATCGTGGTCGCCGATGATCCGGGGATGCATTCGAGCCAGAACGAGCAGGACACCCGCCGCTATGCCGAGGCCTCCGGGGCGCCGATGCTCGAACCCGGCGACAGCCAGGAGGCCTACGACTACACGATCAAGGCCCTGGAACTCTCCGCTCGGTTCCAGCTGCCGGTGATCCTGCGCATGACCACGCGCGTCTGTCACTCCAAGGGGCGGGTGCGCAGCCGCAGCGAGCGCGCGCAGGTCCCCGCCCCGCGCTATGAGCGGGACATCCCCGGGCGGGTCATGATCCCCGGTTACGCCCGGCCGGCCCATGTCCGCCTGCGCGAGCGTCTGGCCAACCTGGCCCGCTCGGAGGCGGCTGCGGAGCTGATCACCGAAGAGGGCCAAGACACCAGCCTGGGGATCATTGCCGACGGTGTGGCCGCGGCCCATGCCCGGGAGGCCGCGCCGGGGGCGCGGCTGCTCAAGCCGGGGCTCACCCACCCCTTGCCCATCGAGGCAATGCGCGCCTTCGCCGCCAAAGTGGAGCGCTGCGTGGTGATCGAGGAGGGAGACCCGTACCTCTACACGGCCGCCCGCGCCGCGGACATCCCGGTAGAGGGCAAGCCGGAGCGCTTCCGCTTCGGTGAGCTCAACGCCGAGCGGGTTCAGCGTATCCTCAGCGGCGACGAGAGCCCCGAGCCGGAGCCCGAGGCCCCGGGTAAGCCGCCCCGGCTCTGCGCCGACTGCGGTCACCGCCAGGTCTTCCAGACCCTCGCCCGCCACGACTGCATCGTCGCCGGCGATATCGGCTGCTACACCCTCGGCGTCATGCCGCCCTTCGAGGCAATGGACACTTGTGTATGCATGGGCGCAAGCGTCGGCGTCGGTCTCGGTCTGCGCCACGCCCTACCGGCTGATCAGGCGCGGCGCGTGGTGAGCGTCATCGGCGACAGTACCTTCGTGCACACCGGCCTGCCCGGGCTGGCCGAGATGGCCTACAACCCGCCGTCCACCGGACACGTCCTGCTCATTCTCGACAACGACACCACGGCCATGACCGGCCTTCAGGAGCATCCGGGGACCGGCCGGCAACTAAGCCACCATCCGGCCACCAGCAAGCTCAACTACGAAGCGGTCGCCCTGGCGATGGGCATTACCCGCGTCCACACGGTGGATCCGGTGGAAGCGCAGGAGGAGTTCGAGCAGCTGCTCACCGACGCGATGGCCGCCGACGAGCTCACGCTGATCGTGGCCCGACGGCCCTGCCCGCTGGCCAGCCGGCGACTGGCGGCTTTCCAGGCCGAGCAGGAGTCGTGCTCATGAGCGACGGCCACGGTGTGACCAACATCGTCATCGCCGGACTCGGCGGCCAGGGCATCGTCACCGGATCCGATATCCTGGCCCAGGCCGCTTTCCTGGCCGGTTACGACGTGAAGAAAAGCGAGATCCACGGCATGAGCCAACGTGGCGGCTCGGTCAGCAGCGACATCCGCTTCGGCCCCCGCGTCCACAGCCCCATGGTGCCGCACGCCCAGGCCGACTTCCTGATCATTTCGGAGTCGTCCCAAGTGCTGCCCAACCGCCACCGACTCGCCCCGCGGGGACGGCTGATCACCCCGGACGCCGTCCCCCAGCTGTTTCAGGGCGATGCCTCGCAGCACGCCGCGCGCATGATCAACGTGGCCCTGCTCGGCGTGCTCAGCGCGCACCTGGACATCTCCGAAACCCATTGGATGGACGCCATTCGCGGTCAGCTGCCGGAGAAGTTGCAGGCGATGAACCTGCACGCATTCCGCCAGGCGCGGGGTATCGAGGCCCTGTTCGGCACCCTGACCGGCGAAGTACGGCCCCGCCCGACCGCGTGAAGAGGAATACCATGCACCAGCCAGGCACACCGACCCAGGAGCAACCGACCTTCCTCCCGCGCAGCGCCCCCGACTACCTGCCGGAACCGCAACTGCGCGAACTCCAGCTCACCCGCCTGCAGGCCATAGTCACGCGGGCGTACGAGCGCGTGCCGCTGTTCCGCGAGCGCTGCGAGCAGCGGGGGGTGCAACCCTCCGACCTGCGTCAGCTGGCCGACATCCAGCATCTGCCGTTCACCGTCAAGAACGACCTGCGCGATACCTACCCCTTCGGCCTGTTTGCCAGCCCGCGCGAGGAGATCGTCCGCCTTCACGCCTCCAGCGGGACCACCGGCAAGCCGATCGTGGTGGCGTACACCCAGGACGATCTGGACGTCTGGTCCGAGGTCATGAGCCGGACCTTCGCCGCTTGTGGCGTCCACGCCGGCGACATGGTTCAGAACGCCTTCGGTTACGGGCTGTTCACCGGGGGGCTTGGCGCGCACTACGGCGCCGAGGAGCTGGGGGCCACGGTCATCCCCATCTCCGGGGGCAATACCGAGCGGCAGATGATGGTGATGCGCGATTTCGGGGTTACCGCGCTGTGCGCCACCCCCAGCTACTTCCTTCATCTGCTGGAACGCGCCCGCGAGGCGGACATCGACTGGGCGAACCTGCCCCTGCGTGTGGGGATCTTCGGCGCCGAGCCGTGGACCGAGGCAATGCGCCAGCGCATCGAGCAGGAGAGCGGTATTCGTGCCTACGACATTTACGGCCTCTCCGAGATCATCGGCCCCGGCGTGGGCAGCGAGTGCTGTGCCCAGGACGGGCTGCACATCTTTGAGGACCATTTCTATCCGGAGATCATCGATCCCGAGTCCGGCGCCCCGCTGCCCGATGGCGAGGAGGGCGAGCTGGTGCTCACCACGCTGAGCAAGCAGGCCATGCCGATGATTCGCTACCGCACCCGGGATCTGACCACGATCATCCCTGAGCGCTGCCGCTGCGGGCGCACGCTGCGCCGCATTCAGCGCATCGGCCGGCGTAGCGACGACATGTTCATCATCCGCGGCGTGAATGTCTTCCCCGCTCAGGTGGAAACGGCGCTGCTCCAGGTCGAAGGCACCCTGCCCCACTATCAGATCACCCTCAGCCGCAAGGGGAGCCTCGACCAGATGGAGGTGGCCGTGGAGGTCACCGAGGCGGTCCTGAGTGATACCGTCGGGGGGATGGAGGCGCTGCAGAAGCAGGTCGCCGATGCGCTTGAACACATCATCGGGTTGCGCGTTGGTGTCCGCCTGGTCGAGCCGCAAAGCCTCCCGCGCAGCGAAGGCAAGGCCAAGCGAGTCTTCGACAACCGCGAGGGGTGACCATGAAGTTCAAGCAGTTATCACTCTTTCTTGAGAACCAACCTGCACACCTCAAGCAACCGTGCCGGATCCTCGCCGAGGCCGGCATCGACATCCGCCCCCTCTCTTTGGCGGATGCGGACCAGTTCGGCATCCTGCGTCTGATCGTCGCCGACTGGGAGCGCGCCAAGCACGTCCTCGAGGAGGCCGGCTGCGCCGTTCGAGTCGATGAAGTGGTAGGACTGGAGGTGGCCGATGAGTGCGGCGGCATGGCTCACGTCCTGGAGGTCCTCGAGCAGGGCGGCCACAACGTGCTCTACACCTACGCCTTCACCTTCGGCGAGGCCGGGCGTGCGGTGCTGTTCATGCGCTTCGAGGATCCGGACGCCGCCATCGCCGCGCTGCAGGCCGGCCAGATCCATGTCCTCGATCCGGTGCGCTGGCTTAAACGCACCGAATGAGCCGATCATTGGGGGATGGCTCAGCCGCCGGTGGCGCTCATGTTGCGGATCACCTGCGGCTGGCCGCTCTCCGGCGCCGCGAACTCGTGGTGTGCCGGCTTGCTGGCCAGCGCCGTGCGGATCCCGGCCTGCAGGCGACCCTGGACCGTGACCTCCTCCCCGCCGGCGCGCAGGATCGAGCGCAGGTCAACCGCGCCCTCGTGGCCCAGACACGGCAACAAAAGCCCCTCGGCATTCACCCGAACCCGGTTGCAACTCGGACAGAAGCAGCTCGAATGAGGGGAAATGAAGCCCACCCGAGTGGCGCTGCCCACTACCTGCCACTCCCTGGAGGGGCCGCCGGACGGCCTAAGCCGGGCCCCCTCCAGGGCGTAGCGCTGCTCGATGAGCGCCCGCACCTCCTCCGAAGGCATGAACACCTCACCCTGATTGCCTCCAGGGGCACGCCCGAACGGCATCTCTTCGATAAAACAGATGTCCAGCCCCCGCGCCAGCGCAAAGTCGACCAGCGGCAGGATCTCGTCCTCGTTGCGACCGCGCATCGCCACGGTGTTGAGACGGATCCGCGTAAACCCGACCCGCAGCGCGGCATCGATGCCCTCGAGCACCCGGGCCAGGCGTGGGCTTCCCGTCAGACGCCGGAAGCGCTCGGCATCGAGGGTATCCAGACTGATATTCAGACGCTGCACCCCGGCCGCCCGCAACTCCCGCGCGCAACGCGCCAGCTGCGTGGCATTGGTCGTCATCACTAGTTCCTCGAGCCCCTCGATGGCTCCGAGACGCCGCGCAAGCCCCAGCACCCCCCGACGCAGCAGCGGCTCGCCACCGGTGATGCGGACCTTGCGCACGCCCAACGCGACGAACCCCGCCGCCACCTGGTGTAGTTCTTCCAGGGATAAGACCTCGGAACGTGGCACGAAGCGCACCGCCGTGCCCATGCAGTAGAGACAGCGCAGATCGCAGCGGTCGGTGACCGACAGGCGCAGATAATCAACCCGGCGCCCCTGGGCATCAACCAGCGGCTGGGGTTCAGCATCCATGGCAGCCCTCCCTTGCCGGCGAGACGCCCCCGCCTAACGCAGCCGCAAGACGGCGTACAACGACGCCGCGCCGAGGACCGTGAAGCCGAAGAAGCTGGCCACCGGGAGCGGGATCCCGAATAGCACCGCCGCCTCGGCACAGTCCGTGTTGCCGGTCACCAGCTCGATGAGGACCTCCTGCCAGGGCAGCACCTGCAGCATGACCTCGGGTCTCATCCCGCAGTCCACGACGTCTGGATTCCACATGACATAGAGGTGCCGACCGGCGGCAGCCAGGCCTGCGCCGCTGACCGCCGCCAGAGCCCCACCGAGCACCCAACGCCCCCAGCCCCAGCGTGGCCAGAGCAGCACACCAAGCACAGCCACACCCATCAACAGGGCCAGGATGCCGCGTTGCGTCCAGCACAGCGAGCATGGCTCCAGCCCACCCCAGTGCTCCGCCCCGGCAACCACCGCCCCGGCCGCTGCGGCCAGAATCGCAACCACCCCGAGAAGGGGGCGGCCCCGCCATGCGCTGGTCTCGTTCATCGCCCGTGCCACCGGCTCCGTCACACCACCTCATCGATGGGGAAGATGGTATCAGCCCTGGCGCCGCGACGGCTGCCCGCCCGAGCCGTTGCCGACGCCTCTGCGCACCTGGCTCGCGCCGCAGCGGTATCGATGCGATTCCATCGATCCATGTAGACTTGCGCCGTTATCGACCGTTCCACGACTGCAATCAGGAGGACCCGCCCATGTACAAGGACTGGGCCAGCACCGCCGACGAGCTCTCCGCGCTGTTCAAGGAGGTCCGCAAGGGCCAGCCGGATGTCGCCAAGGGATTCTCCGCCATCGCCCAGGCGGCCACGGCCGACGGCGCCCTCTCCCCCAAGACCAAGGAGCTCATCGCCGTCGCCATCAGCGTAGCGACCCGGTGTGACGGCTGCATCGCCTTCCACACCAAGGCGGCGGTTAAACACGGCGCCACCCGAGAGGAGATCCTCGAGATGATCGGCGTGTCCGTCTACATGGGGGGCGGCCCCTCGCTGACCTACGGCGCCCAGGCCCTGGAGGCCTTCGACCAGTTCGCCGCCGAGCACTAGTGCGGTAAAACGCCCACTTGGACGCCGGGCGCTTGATTCCCATCAAAACCACACCGTACGGTGGGGCGTCTTTCGCGCCCTGCCGTACGGCAATCCGGAGTGCACGCAGATCGCATGGAACAATACCCCCCCAAACGACGAGTGCTTGAGCAGTTCGCGATCATCGCCAAGGCATTCGGGCACGAGTACCGTCTGGAACTGCTCGAACTGGTGGCCCAGCGCGAGCGCAGCGTAGAAGCCCTGACCCAGTTGACCCAACTGCCGGTGGGCAGCGTCTCGCAGCACCTCCAGCAACTGCGGCGTGCCGGTCTGGTCAGCGCGCGCAAGGAGGGCAAGTATGTCTACTACTCCCTTGCCGACGCCGAGGTCCTGACCTTGATGGCGACCCTACGCCGGGTCGCCGAACGCAACCTCGCCGAGGTCAACCAGCTGGTGGCGCAGTACTTCGACGACCATCAGGAGTTGGACACCCTCTCCCCGGAGCAGCTGCTCGAACGCCTGCAGCGCGACGAGGTGACCCTGATCGATGTCCGCCCGCCGGAGGAGTACGCCTCCGGTCACCTGCCAGGCGCCATCAACATCCCCGTGGAGGAGCTGGAGGCGCATCTGCAGGACCTGCCTGCCGGGCAACAGGTGGTCGCCTACTGCCGCGGGCCATTCTGCGCCCTCTCCCGCGATGCCGTGCGCCGGCTGCGCCAATCCGGCATCGACGCCACCCGGCTCAATCAAGGCTTCCCGGAGTGGAAGGCCGAGGGCTTGCCGATTCATTAACGCGGCGCTCCACCCCTCACCAGCTCAGCCACTTGCGACACTCTGCGGCGGCGTCGGCGGCCACGGCCTCGGCATCCACCTGCTCCGGGCGCCACTCGCGCACCTGCCCCTGGCACTCCAGGTGCAGCACCGGGTACTGCGGTCGCGCGGTATCCCCGTGCAGCGCCGGGAACGCAAAGGAGGGCTTGTGATAGAGGCGCCCCTCGACGGTGTACACGCACCCGCAGTCCGGCTCGCCGGCGACCGTCAGCCGAGCCCAGTGCTCGTTGTGCTCGACGATGGCCGCATAACCCTCGGCGTTGAGCACGTCGCGGGCCTGCCACAGACCCGGCAGAACCGCCTCCTGAAAGCTGTGTGCGAGGATCTGCTCTGCCTCGCGAAGCTGCGCCTGCGCCGCCTCGGCATCGGCCATCTGCGGCTCACCGCTGTTAAGCAGTCGTCTCAGCCAGCGCCTCATCGTGGGTCCGACCTCCCCTTCGCACGCCCCCCATCGCCAGGCGGCGGCCAGCCCCGGCGCCGTCGGCGGCGCTCATCCAGGTAACGGAACAGGCGCTCGAGCTTTGGCTCGGGGATGGCACTGACCTGATCCGCCTGCTGTGCATCGGCGCGGAACGCCGCCCACAGCCCCCAGGCCATCAGCAAAAGGATCAGCGACAGCGGCAAGGCCGCCGCAATCGTCACCGTCTGCAGCGCCTGCAGCCCGCCGGCGATCAACAGCACGGCGGCCACCGCACCGGTCATGGTGCTCCAGAAGATCTTCTGCAGCAGCGGCGGGTTGGGGTTGCCGCCGGAGGCCAGGACATTCATCACCAGCGCGCCTGAGTCGGCCGAGGTGACGAAATAGCCGACCACCACGGCAGTCGCCAGCGGGACCGTGATGGCAGCCAGGGGCAAGGCCTCGAGCATGGCGTAGAGCGCCTGCGGCACGCTCTCCTGCACCACCGCCGAGATGCCGGCGCCGGCCTGCTCCAGGTGCAGCGCCCCGGCCCCAAAGGCGGTCAACCACACAAAGGTAAACAGCGTCGGCACCAGCAACACGCCGAGGATGAACTCCCCCACGGTCCGTCCCCGGGATACCCGGGCGATGAACATGCCCACAAAGGGACACCAGGAGATCCACCACCCCCAGTAGAACAGCGTCCAGTCCGCCTGCCAGTCGGGGCTGCGAAAGGCGTCGGTGCGGAACGTCAGCTCCACCAGCCCATCGATGTAGTGGCCCACGGACTCGAAGAACCCGGCCAGCACCAACCGCGTCGGCCCGGCAACCAGCACGAAAAGCATCAGCGCCGCACCGAGGAACAGGTTCGCGCGGGAGAGCAAACGGATCCCGTTGTTCAGCCCACTGACCACGGAGATGGTCGCCACCCCCATGATGGCGATGATCAGCCCGATCTGGTGGGTCAGCGACTCTTCCAGCAACCCGACCCGGGCCAGCCCGGAGTTGACCTGCATCACCCCCAGCCCCAGGGAGGTCGCCACCCCGAGCACCGTCCCCACGACTGCCATGGTATCGACCAGATCACCGATCACGCCGTGAATCCGCGGGCCCAGCAGCGGATAGAGCGCCGAGCGCAGCGAAAGCGGCAGGTCATGGCGGTAGGAGAAGAACGCCAGTGAGAGGGCGACGATGATATAGATCGCCCACGGGTGCAGCCCCCAGTGAAAGAAGGTGATCTGCAGCGCCTCAAGGGCCGCATCCGGCGTGCCGGGCTCGGCACGGGGCGGCTCGGCGTAGTGCATCAGCGGCTCGGCAACGCTGTAGAACAGCAGACCGATGCCCATGCCCGCCGAGAAGAGCATGGCGAACCAGGAGAGGTAGCTGTATTCCGGATACGAGTCGGGCGGCCCCAGGCGCAACCTGCGAAAATCCGGGCGCAGCAGCACGACGATCACGAAACCGAGGAGGAAGGCGACCACGCCGGTGTAGACCCAGCCCAACTCCACCGCGATGAAGGCCTGGACCTGGGCGATCCACTCGCCCATCGCCCCGGTCCACACCGCCGCGGCCACCACCAGGGCCACGACCAGTGCCGCGGCGGGGAGAAAGACCCTAGGGTACATGACGCCTGCGGCCGGCCCTGACAGCGCGAGACGGACCCCCCGTCACGCTACTCACGCTCCCAGTCCATGCTCCGCCGCACGGCCTTCTGCCAGCCGCGGTAGAGCCGATCGCGCTCATCGGCAGCCATGGCGGGCTCGAAAACACGCTCCAGGGTGATCTGGCAGGCGACGCTCTGTTGATCCCAGACCCCCTCGGCGATGCCGGCCAGGTAGGCCGCCCCCAGGGCCGTGGTCTCGATGATTTCGGGCCGCTCCACGCGCACCCCCAGCAGATCGGCCTGGAATTGCATCAGCACGTTGTTGGCCACCGCCCCGCCATCGACCCGCAGCGCCTTGAGCGGCAACCCGGAATCGCGCCCCATGGCGTCGATCACGTCCTTGGTCTGGTAGGCCAGGGCATCAAGCGTGGCGCGGGTGATGTGCTCCTTGCGCGTCCCCCGGGTCAGCCCGAAGATCGCCCCCCGGGCGTACATGTCCCAGTACGGGGCACCGAGCCCGGCAAAGGCCGGCACGACGTAGACCCCGCCGGCGTCCTCGACCTTGCCGGCGAAGTACTCCGAATCCTCGGCGGAGTCGATCAGCTTGAGCTCGTCACGCAGCCACTGGATCGCCGCACCGGCGATGAAGATCGCCCCCTCCAGGGCGTACTCCACCCGGCCGTCGATGCCCCAGGCAATGGTCGTCAGCAGCCCCGACTCCGAGGCCGCCGGCTGCTCACCGGTATGCATCAGCAGGAAACAGCCGGTGCCGTACGTGTTCTTGGCCATCCCCGGCTCGAAGCAGGCCTGACCGAAGAGTGCCGCCTGCTGGTCGCCGGCGATCCCGGCGATGGGGATCTGTGCGCCGCCGAGCATGTCCGGGTCCGTGGTCCCGAAACGCCCGCAAGAGGGACGCACCTCCGGCAGCAGCGCCCGTGGGATCGCCAGCGCTTCGAGAAGCTCGTCGTCCCAGGTCAGACGATGGATGTCGTAGAGCATGGTGCGCGAGGCGTTGCTGTAGTCGGTGACGTGGCACGCCCCGCGGGTCAGGTTCCAGACCAGCCAGGTGTCCATGGTGCCGAACAGCAGCTCGCCCTGCTCGGCGCGTTCGCGCACTCCCGGCACGTTGTCCAGGAGCCAGCGGATCTTGGTCCCGGAGAAATAGGCGTCCACCACCAGCCCCGTGGTCTCGCGCACCTTGCGCTCCAGGCCACGCTCTTTGAGCGACTCACAAAGCTCGGCAGTGCGCCGATCCTGCCAGACGATCGCATTGTGAACGGGGCGGCCGGTGTGCCGATCCCAGATCACGGTGGTCTCGCGCTGGTTGGTGATGCCGATGGCGTACAGCTCCGCCGGTTTAACCCCGTGCACCTCCAGGACTTCGCGCACCACGCCCATCTGCGCGCCCCAGATCTCCATGGCGTCGTGCTCCACCCACCCGGGGTGCGGGTAATGCTGCGTCAGCTCCTTCTGCGCGATACCGACGACCCGCGCCTGGCGATCAAAGAGGATCGCGCGGCAGCTGGTGGTGCCCTGATCCAGGGCCAGGATATAGCGCTGCTGCATGGCCTCGACTCCTTCGCTGCGTCCCCGGGCCACCGGCAACCACCCGCCGGTGCCCCGATCATCGCTGTCCTGCCCGCGATTGCAAAGAGGCGCGCGAGACTTTGCCGCTGCCGCACCCTTCCTTGCTACGGTGCAAGGGCGTGTTAGCGTCGACCCATGCTGCCAGTCAGGAGTCAGCCCGATGAGCGGACGGATCCCCGCAGGCCTCGATCGCCCCTACGACCTGATCGTCATCGGTGCCGGGATCAATGGCGCCGGGATCGCCCGGGACGCCGCCCTACGCGGACGCCGTGTGCTGGTCCTGGAGCAGGACGACATCGGCGGGGCCACCTCGGCCTGGAACAGCCGACTGATCCACGGCGGGCTGCGCTACCTTGAACACGCCGAGATCGGGCTGGTTCGCGAATCCCTGCGCGACCGGGAGATCCTGCTGCGCACCGCGCCCCACCTGGTCACGCCCCTGCCCCTGCTCATCCCCCTCTACACCGGGCAGCGCCGGGGTCCCCGATTGGTGCGCCTGGGCATGCTCGCCTACGACCTCCTCTCCCTCGACAAAAGCCTGCCCTGGCATCGCATGTACGACCGCACCACACTCCGTGCCGCCGAGCCGGGCCTGGCCGAGGAGGGGCTGCTCGGCGCCGCACGCTACTACGACGCCCAGGTGGCCTACCCGGAGCGACTGACCCTGGAGAACCTCCTCTGCGCCCGCGCCCACGGGGCGACGATCTACACCCACGCCCGGGCCATGCGGGCGCAGCGCGAGCCAGCCGGCAACCGCATCACCGGGGTGGAGATCGAGGACCAGCTCACCGGTGAGATCGCCCACGCCCACGGCGACGCCTTGATCAACGTCGCCGGTCCCTGGGTGGACGAGCTGCTGGGGGCCACGGTGCCGGAACTCCCACGGCAGATTGGTGGCACCAAGGGCACCCACATCGTCGTGCCGCCGTTTCCTGGCGCCCCGGGGCACGCACTCTATGCCGAGGCCGGACAGGACGGGCGGCCCTACTTCACCCTGCCCTGGAACGGGCTTTATCTCATCGGCACCACGGATACCCGCTACGAAGCCGACCCCGGGACAGCGACCCCCACCGAGGACGAGATCGACTACCTGCTGGAGGAGACCAACCGGCTGATCCCCGGCGCCGGCCTTCGCCGGGATCAGGTCCTCTACGCCTACAGCGGTGTACGCCCCCTGCCCTACGTCGCCGACGGCGACACCGGCGCCATCACCCGGCGCCACCTGATTGTCGATCACCACGATCAGGCGCCGGGATTGTGGTCGGTGATCGGCGGCAAACTCACCACCTACCGTCATCTGGCGCAAGAGGCGGTCGAGCGGATCGGCCAGGTACGCGGCTGGCGCCTGCCCCCGTGCCCGACGCGCCACCGTCCCCTGCCGGGGGCGGCGACCCCGGACCTGGCGACCTTCCGGCGTCGCCTCGCCGCCAGTCACGGGCTGACCCCGACGCTGGCCCAGCGACTGGTCGATCTCTACGGGGTGCAGGCTGAGGAGATCGCCCAGCGTATGAGCGAAGACCGCCGACTGCAGGAGGTCTTCAGCCCGCAGACCGGGGCGGTCGCCGCCGAGCTGGTCCACGCCTTTGAGACGGAGATGGCCGAGACACTCACCGACGCGCTCATGCGTCGCACGATGGTCGGTCTGGGACCAGCGGCGGGACTGGATGCCGTGGACGCCGCGGCGCGTATCGCCGGCGAGCATCTGGGGTGGGGGCGCGAGCGCATGGCGACGGAGGTGGAGGGCTTCCGTACCTACATCGCCCGCCTCCGCCCGGGTGGTGGCACGCCAAAACCCTAGCGCGCCGGATCGGCCTGCTCGCTGGCGACCCGCTGCCGCGCACGCCGGGCGCGGACGCGCAGGAGCGTCCAGACGATGGAGACGGCAGCGGCCGGCAGCGCGAGCCAGCGCAGTAGCTCATGGAGCGGCAGAGCGCCGGCCATGTTCCAGTCCGGTAAATAGAGCCGCGCGGCCACCGAGCCACTGAGGAGGGTGAAGGTCAGCACCGTGGCCGCGTAGTACGGCTCACGCCGGCGCACGCCAGCCGCGGCGAAGGCCACGACATGCGCCAGGAAGATCAGTAACAGCAGGGTGAGCCCGTGATCGCTCATGACAGCGCGTTCTCCTGCCTCGGACGAAAGGGCCGCACCATCATAGCGTCCGACGGCGCCACCGGCCACGGCCGCACCGCCGCGGGACCGGGCGGCGACGTGGGCCGCGGTCAGTCGGCGGCGGCCCCCGGCTCGAAGTCGAGCTCGGCCAGCTCGCCCAGCACCGCACTGGCGATGTTGGTCAGGTGGGCGGCCACGCGCTTGTAGTGACGGGCCAGCAGCGAGTAGGCCACCGCCTCGTGGAACTCGATCTCGCCCTCATCCTCGAACAGCGCCTCGATCACTTGATCGCAACGCCGCTGGATATCCCGCGCCCGCTCGCGGCGCTCCCGGGCGGCCTCCTGCTGGTCCGGATCCCGGCACGCCGAGGCCAGGGTGCGGAAGATCCCACCCAGTTCGCCTTCGATGGCCTCGAGGGGCTGATGATACTTCGCGACGTGAAAGCCCCGGGTGTAGAAGCGCCCGATTTCGAAAACGTTCTTGCAATAGTCGCCGATGCGCTCCGCATCCCTGGAGACACTCAGTAGCGCCAGGCAGACGGGCACATCGTAGCCGGGGTTGACCGTCAGGTGCCGGAGGAGCTTGCGACGCACCGAGCGCTCGCGGGCGTTGATCCGCCGATCCCGCTCATAGATCGCGTCCTCGGCCTTTTCCGCCGGTACCCGGCTGTGCAGGACCTCATTGGCCCGCTCAAACATCCACGCCCCGTCCTGGAGCATGGCTTCCAGCTCCGCAAAGGCACGATCGATGGCCGTCTCTTTGGCAAAGGCACTGAGGATCTCGCGGAACATCGCCATCTCCGGTGGGGGCGTTCAACGGTGAATGAGCAACACCTCGGTGACTGCCAGCCCGAGAAGCGGCAGCACCAAGAATACCAGGAAGAGGAACAGGAACGCGTACGGCATGCTGCGCCCGGCCAGCCGACCGTACCAGCTGGCCATGCGGATCGGGATATAGCGTAGCGGATACCAGATCGCCGTGCCCAGCAGGTTGAACAACACATGCACGAAGGCCACGGTCAGTGCCGCCGAGACGGGATTGGCCGTGGCCGCCAGGACGCTGGTCGCCGTGGTCCCGAGGTTCGAGCCCATCATGAATGGCAGCACCCGGCGCATGGGCACCACCCCGGCCCCTGCCAGCGGCACCATCAGGCTGGTGGTGATGGTGCTCGATTGGACCATCACCGTGGAGACCGCCCCGATCCCGTAGGATCGCGGATCGGTGCGGAAAAAATAGCTGCGGAACAGCCCATCCATGTGGCGAAGCAGCGCCCCGCGCAGATTCTTCACCATCAGCACCAGGGCAGCGAACATGAGCACGAGGCCGCCGGCCGCCACCAGCAGCCCCTCGATCATCTCGGTAGAGGCCACCACCGCGCCGCCGGACTCGAACACGGCAACGATCGGTGCGGTCACCACACCCACCGGACTGTCCGGGCGCGCCACCTCGGGCAGGCCAATCAGGTTGGCGAACCAGGCAGCGGTCTGGGTGATCACACCCCGACCGCTCTCGGCGAAGGCCGAGGTCACCCACTCCAGCGGGAAGAGCACGGCCACGGTCAGGATATTGAAGAAATCGTGCAGCAAAGCTGCCGTAAACGAGCGCCGGAAGGTCCGGCGGATGCGCATGTTGGCCAGCGCCACCAGGATGGCGGTCACCGAGGTGCCGATGTTCGCGCCCATGATCGCGAACACCGCGGTGCCCAGGGTCATCTCGCCGGTCGCCACCAGGGTGACGATCAAAGCGGTGGTGAACGAGGAGCTCTGCACGATGGCCGTGACCAGCACGGCGCCGAGCAGCGCGATGAACGGGTTCTCACCGTATTCAAAGGCGCGGACCAGGAAGTCACTGGCCTCGCCGAAAGTCCCCAGCCCGGAGCCGATCACGTTCAGCGCCGCGAGGAAGAGGTACAGACAGAGCCCGGCGTAGATCCCGCGCAGCCAGGCCGGCACCTCTCGCTGCCGATCGACTGCCGAATGACTCCCGGCAGCGGAGGCAGATTCGCCTTGTGCCATCAGCTGGTCGCCCCTGTGTCCAGAACGGTCACCCGGCACACACCGCGAAGTCCCGCGGCCGGGCGATGCGTAAGCTGCCCACCCGGCCCATGACAGTCAAGTTACAATTTCATTGCAGGCACTCGATGCTCCGATCCTTCGGGATCACGGCGCTGGTCGCACCCAGGCGGTGATCCCCACCATCCGCTCGATACGCACCCGATCACCCGGGTGCAGCGCCTGCCCATCCGCACCACGGGCCGGGAAGACCTCATCGTCCACCCGCACACCGACTCCCTGACCCCGCGAGACCAGCACACCGAAGCGTCCCGCGTACGCGTCGGCGGGGGCGACCATGCGATGGGCGTAGGCACCGGCAAAGCGCTGCGCCAGACGGTACCCGGCCGGCAACAGGAGCAGCGTGGTCAGCAGATAGGTCAACAACTGATGCGAGACCGCTAGATCCGTTTTGACCGAAGTGACCACGGCGAGGACAAAAGCGGCGACGGCCAGATCCACCAGGAACAGGTGGCCACCGGAGACGGCCGCCAGCACCAGCAGCAGGATGCCACCGACCAGCCAGACCCAGGACGGATCAAACATGCACACCTCCAGCGCGTCATCCGGTCCCAGTCTAATCCACAGAAACTGTGGAAGGCCCTGTGGAAAACCCTGCCCCACCCCGACGCTGCGCCGATCAGCAGCGGGTGATCATTTTGTCACCGGCTAGCCGCGCCCACCCCGGGGTACGCTATCCTGACCGGCCGAGACCGAATACCGGCTCGGTTCCCTGGCTCAGCAACGAAGGTCTTTGATGCGACTGATCGGCCCCTTATCGACCATCGGCCTGCTCCTGGGCACGCTGTTCTTCGCCTTCTCGCTGACACCGAGCCTGGTGCCCCGGCCCTTCGCCTTTCAGGGGGCCATCTCAGGGCTCTCATTGACGGCGGGCTATGCCATCGGGGCCGGTCTCGGTGCCCTGTGGCATTACCTGCAGCTGCCGGAGCTGCGCGGGCGACTGGAGCGCGGGGTGCGCTGGCTGGCCGTGGCCGGGTGCACCCTGGTAGCGGTCACCTTTATGTGGCGCGCCGCCGGCTGGCAGGATGCCGTGCGCGCGCAGATGGAGCTGGAGCCGGCAGGCGGCCTGCCACCGATTGGCGCCGCGCTGGTGGCCTTGCTGGTCTTCGCCGCCGCCCTGCTCCTGGCCCGTCTCTTCCGCGGGACGTTTCGCTTCCTCTCCCTGCGACTGCAACGCTTCATCCCGCCGCGGGTCTCGCACCTGGCCGGGGTGGTGGTCGCCATCGGCCTGTTCTGGGCTGTGATCGACGGCGTGCTGTTCACCATGGCCCTGCGCGCTGCCGATAGCTCCTACCAACAGGTCGATGCCCTGATCGAGGCGGACCAGGAACGCCCCAGCGAACCCGAGCGCGCCGGCAGCCCGGACTCGGTGGTGGACTGGGAGGAACTCGGCCGTCAGGGACGGAGCTTCGTCTCCTCTGGACCCGCCACCGAGGACATCGAGTCGTTCACCGGTGAACCGGCCCAGACCCCCATACGGCTCTACATCGGCCTGAACGCGGCCGAGACCCCCGAGGAGCGCGCCCAGCTCGCTCTGGAGGAGTTGCATCGCACGGACGCTTTCGACCGGTCCGTGCTGATCCTCGCCACTCCCACCGGCACCGGCTGGATCGATCCGGCGGCCGCCGACCCGGTGGAGTACCTGCACCGTGGCGACATCGCCACGGTCACTGCGCAGTACTCCTATCTGCCCAGCCCGCTGGCGCTGATGGTTGAGGGCAGCTACGGGGCCGAGATGGCCCGCGCCCTGTTCGAGGTCGTCTACGGGCACTGGCGCCCCCTGCCCGAGGACGAGCGCCCCGCGCTCTATCTCCACGGCCTGAGCCTGGGCGCCCTCAACTCCGACCGGGCCTTCGATGTCTTCGATATCATCCAGGATCCGTTTGATGGTGCCCTGTGGAGCGGCCCCCCGTTCCGCAGCGAGACCTGGCGGACCGTCACCGAGCGCCGCGACGCCGGTTCGCCGGCCTGGCTGCCCGAGTTCCGGGACGGCGAGGTGATCCGCTTCACGAATCAGGAAACCCGGCTCGATGCCGCCGGCGACGAATGGGGACCATTCCGCCTCGCCTTTTTGCAGTATGCCAGTGACCCGATCACCTTCTTCAGTCCGAGCATCCTCTATCGAGAACCGGACTGGATGACCGAACCCCGTGGTCCGGATGTCTCCTCCGAACTGCGCTGGTACCCCGTGGTGACCATGCTGCAGCTGGCCGCGGACATGGCTGCCGGGGGCGCCCCACCCGGCTACGGGCACACCTATGCCGTAGAGGACTACATCGATGCCTGGGTGACGCTTACCGAGCCGGACGGCTGGAGCGCCGATGAACTGGAGCGGCTGACCCGCCACCTGGGACGCTGAACGCCGGGCTCGGGGAACCCGCCGGCCGCGATCCGGTCCACTCGGCAGACACCGGTGGATCGCGTTTTAATGAATACCGCCGAATACTGGAGAGGTCATCTATGCTCAAGCGCATCCTGATTCCCCTGGCCATCGCCCTCCCGGTTCTGGGTCTGCTCTACGTCGGCCTGGGCATGGACTCCGAGGAACTGCCATCGCCCCTGGTCGGCGAACAGGCACCGCCGTTCGAGCTGGAGGATCTCCACGACAGCGACGAGACGATCACCCACGAGGACTTCACCGGTGAAGTGGCGGTGGTCCATGTCTGGGGATCGACCTGCCCGGTCTGCCACGAGGACTTCCCCCACCTGGAACGCCTGGCTGAGCAGGGGGTCAAGGTCTACGCCTTCAATTACCGCGATGATCGCGCCCAGGCCATGCAGTATCTGCAGGTGCGGGGCAACCCCTACGACCGCATCGCCCACGACCCCGAGGGCGAGGCGGGCATGGAGTGGGGGGTCTACGCGACGCCGGAGACCTACGTGCTCGACGAGGACGGCACCATCACTTACAAGGAGATCGGGCCGCTGGACGACGAGGTGGTCGAGGAGGAGATCCTCTCCCTGGTCGATTGAACCCCCGGAGGGGGGCGGCGGATGCCCCCGCCCCCTCCGCTAGACCGGGTCCGCAACTCGACCCTGGAAGCGGCGCAGCGCGTTGAGTTTCTCCAGCGCGCCGCCCGTGGCCAGTGCCTCCTTGGCCTGATCGGTGGCCCGCGCCAGGCTCGGGGCCCGACCGGCAAGCCACAGCAGGGCGGCCGCGTTCATGGCGAAGAAGTCGGCCTCCGGGGTATCGTACCGGCCCTCTAGCGCCGCCTGGATACGCCGTGCATTCCCCTCGGCATGCGCACTGCTGGCGACCTCCTCCAGGGACCGGAGCGGCAAACCGAAGTCTCCCGGCGTCACCTCGAGGACATCGATCCGTCCGTCCACGAGGCGAACCATCCGGGTCGGCCCGCACGGTGAGATCTCATCCATGCCGAGCTGCGGGGCGTGCCCTTCGGCACGCCCGAACGGGGCGAGGGCCGCCGGCATGCCGATCTCGCGCAGGATGGCCACCAGCTGGTCGCACACCCCGGGCGAATAGGCCCCGATCAGGATATGACTGGTGCGGGCGCAGGGCATGGTCAGCGGGCCGATGATGTTGAACGCTGAGGTAAAGCGCATGCGCTGGATCAGCCGCGCCCATCCAGAGCGCAGGAACGCCTCACCGGGCAGATAACCGACCCCATGCACCTCCAGGCACCGCTGCGCCTGCTGCAGCGGCGCCTCGAGATCCACGCCCAGGTGCTCGAGGATATCCGAAGCCCCGGACACCCCGGTAACCAATCGGGCCCCCTTCTTGGCCACCGGCAGCCCACAGGCCGCGGCAATCAGCGCAGCCGGGGTCGATGCGTTGACCGTCTTCAGGGCATCCGAGCCGGTGCCGACGATATCCCCAACCGGCCCCTCCAGCCGCGGATGGATCTTGGCCGTGTCGTGGGCATCGAGGGCGTCCCAGGCACCGGAAAACTCCGCGGTGTTCGGCCCCCGGGCCTGATGGGCGGCCAGAAAGGCGCCCTGCTGCAGCTCGGGCTGCTCGTCCAGTATGACCTGCCGGTAGGCCTCCGCGGCCTCATCGCGCGATAGCACCTCACCACGGGCGATGCGGCTGATCATCCTCCCGAAACGGCGCAACTCCTCCTCACTGCTCACACCGGACTCTCCTGAATAACGGCTCCTGCGATGCCTAATCGATGCCCGCAGGTTGCACCACAAAACGAAGCACGCCCCCGTGCGCTACACGGGGCAAGGCATCGGGCACCGCCTCCAGCGGTATCACCGCCTCGATCAGCGCCGCCACCGCCCGCGGATACCGTGCCAGCAACGCCACGGCCTCAACCACGCCCGCACGGGTACACCCGAAGGCACCCACCACCTGCAGCTGTCGGTAATGGACCTCGTTAAGCGCCGCAGTGATCCGCGGCTCCTCCGGCAGTCCGCTGAACACCACGTACCGGCCCCCGGGGCGCAGGCGGCGGAGCCCATCGGAGACGACCACCGCCTGCGAGACCGCGTTGATGGCCACATCCCACCCCGGACCGGGCTCTTCGAGCGTCACCGCCACGCTACTGCGTTCCTGGAACCGTTCGCTGCGCGCCGCCTTCCCGGCATCGAGTTCAATCACCAGCGGCTGCGCCCCCCAGGACCGTGCGGCCAGTGCCAGCAACAGCCCCACCGGCCCGGCGCCGTAGATCAGCACCCGATCCCCCGCCCGGACCGCAGCCTGGTGCAGGGCGTTGATCCCGCAAGCCAGCGGCTCGGCCAGGCAGGCCACGGTATCGGGCACCTCCTCCGGCACCGGAACCAGGCTGTGCCATGGCACCTGCACCCACTCGGCCAGCCCACCATCGCGGTGGAAGCCGAGCACCGACACCTCGGGGCAGAGGTTCTCGACTCCGGACCGGCAGGCCCGACAATGCCCGCAGCTTACCCCCGGCCACAGCGCATAGCGGCGCCCGCACTCGTCGCGCACACAGACCTCATGACCGAGGACGCGGGGCAGCACCAGGTCGCGGTGACCGCACTGCCACATGCGCGCATCGGTCCGGCACAGCGCGGCGCTGAGCACCTGCAGAACCGGCGCACGCGCCGTGTCGTCCGCCGGCAGGGCCTGATCGACGACACGGGCCCAACCCGGGGTCTCCAGCCGCAGGGCCCGAGCGCGATTCACACGGTCATAAGGGGTGTCGGGCATCGGCGCTGATCAGCCCTGCCCCTGCGTCTCATCCCCGCCGGAGCCTCGGCCGTCGCGGCCCTCCAGCGCCTGCACCCGACGAAAGAGGCCATCGAGCTGGGTAAAACGGACGGTATTGCGACGCCACTGCCGGACCGGCTGCGCGGGCAGTGGCGAGGCGTAGGCGCCGGGCTCGCGGATCGTGCCCGTCACGCCGGTCATACCCATCAGAGAGACCCCATCGGCGATCTGGATGTGGTCCGTGATGGCGACCAGGCCGCCGATCATGCAAT
>PULM01000003.1 GCA_003552345.1 Ectothiorhodospiraceae bacterium | reverse complement strand
GTTCTTCCGGCTGCAGACGCTGGAGACGCACAGCCCGGTGGTCGACGGCACCCGACTGCAGGTACCACTGATGACCGTATCGGGCACCGGCATCGACGGCGACTGCATCCGCCTGATGCTGCTGCAGTGGGGGGCGGCGCCGCGGATCGCCGCCCGCCTGCAGCCCGGCGACCCGCTGGTGCTGATGGGCCCCACCGGCGCGCCCACGGAGATCCCCGAGGGACGCACGGTCATGGTGGTGGCCGGGCGCTGGGGCGCGGCGGTCATGCACGACATCGGCTCCGCGCTGCGCGCGGCGGGCAACCGAGTGCTCTACATCGCCGCCTTCGGCAGCGCCGAGGAGATCGACCACCCCGATGAGCTGGAGGCCGGCGCCGACCAGATCGTCTGGGCTACCGCCCGCGAGCCCGCCTTCGAGGCGCGCCGCCCCCAGGACACCGCGGTGATCAGCGCCGATATGGTGGATCTGGTTCGCCGCTACGGCGACGGCGAGATCGCCCCGCGCGAGAGCGCCCTGCCCCTGGCCGAGGTCGACCGGATCCTGGTCGTCGGCGGCACCGGGCTCCTGTTCGGCTTCCAGCAGGCACTGGCCGACGGCCTGTCGGCGTACTTCCCGGACCACCTCGAGGCCGTGGGTACGGTGGGCAGCCCCATGCAGTGCATGCTCAAGGGCGTCTGCGCGCAATGCCTGCAGTGGCAAGTGGACCCGGAGACCGGTGAGCGCACCCGGGCCGTCTTCTCCTGCGCCGAACAGGACCAGCCGCTGAGCTGGATCGACCTGGGCAACCTGGCTGCGCGGCAACAGCAGAACCGGCTCCTCGACCGACTCACCACCGCCTGGGTGGACCGGCTGCTGCAGCGACGAGCGGCGGGTTAATATGCAATACTTCGGATGTTCAACACGCCACCGAAGACCAAGGGAGGAGAAGCAATGGACGTAAGCAAGAACATGGGTACGCTGGATCGCGCGATCCGTGCCGTGGTCGGCATCTGCCTGATCGCCCTTGCCTTTATCGGGCCGCAGACCGCCTGGGGCTGGATCGGCCTGATCCCGCTGGCCACCGCCGTCGTCGGCGTCTGCCCCGCCTACCTGCCGCTGGGCCTAAAGACCTGCGCCAAGTAGCGCCGCCTAGGCGCTGTCGCCGAGCCGGCGGACCGCCTCGCGAACGGCGGTCTCGCCGGTGACGGCATCCAGCGTGCGCCGATAGGCGGCCTGGGCATCGAGCAGGGCCGCCAGCAGCGCCGCCACGTCATCCCGCGGGATCTCGCCGTAAGACAGCCCCTCGCCCAGGTTCACCCGGCCCCGCGCGCGCTCGTTGAGCAGCCGGCCGGGACGCAGGATGGTCCACTCCATGTCCGTCGCGCGCAGGCGCTCATCGGCCTCGCGCTTGGCGTCGAGGTAGGGCCGCAGCCGCTCCGGGGCCTGCTCGGGGCATTCAGTGCGCATCGCCGAGACCATCACGAAGCGACGCACCCCGGCCGCCTCGGCCCGCTCGATGATGCGCAGCGCCCCCTGACGGTCCACCGCCTCGGTCTTCTCGGGACCGGTATGCGGGCCGGAACCGGCCGCGAACACCACAGCGTCCACCCCGCGCACCGCCTGGCTGCAGTCACGCTCCAGATCCGCCACCACGGTCTCGGTGGCCCCGGCGGCGGCCAGCGCCGGCTGCTGATCCGGATCCCGGACCATGGCCCGCACCTCATGCCGGCTCGGCGCCAGGCGCTCCACCAGACGCCGTCCCACCTGCCCGTGGGCCCCGATGATCAGCACCCGCATACCTTGCCCCTTCCCTTCGTTTGCGCCGGATTGCGGTCTAGCCTACGCCGTCCGGGGCGGCATCGAAACGGACCCCGCGCAGACGATTGAGTGCGGCCATGACCTCGAGCCCTCGGGGGCGGGCCAGATCCCCATCCGGACGCCCCTGCAGCTGCGCCCAGTCCCGCGCCAGCAGATCGGCCAGCCACGCCGACGGATCCTCGACCCGGCCGCTGTCCGAGAGGCGTTCAAGGAGCAGACCGATGGCCCGCACCTGGGCCGGATCCGCGATCTGCTCCACGGCGCGCAGGTCGATGGCCTCCCGACCGAGCAAAAGGGTATCGCGCCCCCGGCCCTGGACCTTGCGCTTGCCGGGCTTGGTTTCGGTGCCCACCGTGCTGCCTTCCACGGCGCGGGTGGTCGGCCAGGCCAGCGGCGAGCGCACCTCGGAGTGGCGCCCGGTGGCGTACTCGGCGGCCACCCGGCGCGCCTCGACGGTGACATCGGCCGGGCGATAGTCGTGCATCTGAATGACCGTATCGGCGCTGTCCAGGTAATCGCCGGAGCCACCCATCACCAGCAGCGTCGACACCCCGTGATCGTCACGCAGTTCGCCGATGCGATCGACCAGCGGCGTGATCGGCTCGGCATCACGGGCCACCAGGGCCTGCATACGCCGGTCGCGAATCATGAAGTTGGTCGCCGAGGTGTCCTCGTCCACCAGCAGGGTGCGGGAACCCGCCTCCAGCGCCTCCTGCAAGGCGGCGGCCTGGCTGGTGGAGCCGGAGGCCAGGTCGGTGGAGAAGGCGGTGGTGGACTTGCCAAAGGGCAACTCGCCGATGTACGGCGACAGGTCCACGGCGTGGACGGCACGGCCATCCTCAGCACGGATCTTCGCTGCGTCCTCGACGCTGACGACGCCGTCGCGGCCATCCCCGGGGAGGTGGTCGTAGACCCCGAGCTCCAGGGCGTTGAGCAGGGTCGACTTGCCGTGAAAGCCGCCGCCGACGATCAGGGCGATCCCCCGCGGGATGCCCATACCGGCGATCGAACCGGCATTGGGGGCCTGCAGGGTCACGCGCAGCGAATCGGGGCTGTGGAAGGGGATGGCATCGCTCAGGGGGCGGTCGTCCACGCCGGAGCGCCGCGGCAGGATCGACCCGTCGGCGACGAAGGCCACCAGGCCGCATGGGCCGAGCTGCGCGCGCAGGGCCTGCTGGTCCTCCACCGCGGCGCAGTGGCGCTCCAGCGCGGCACCATCCAGGTGTTGTGCCTCGGCGGCAGTGGCGACGATCCGCGGCAGCTTCCGGCAGAGGATCTCGGCGGCCTGACGACCCAGGATGCTCCGCCCGCGCGCCGGCAGGGCCACGGTAAAACGCAGTTCCACGCCGGTCTCGTTGAACAGCACGGCACTGCGATCGAGCACCGTCTGCGCACCGGCATCGATGCGCACCGCCTGCTCGGCGTGCGCCGCATGCGCGAAGGCCCGGGCGATGTAGTCACGCGCCGCGCGGCGCCGGGGCTCGCCGGTCAAGGCCGCTTCGGGCAGCCCCGCCCGCTCCCACGGCACCACGGCCCGCAGCCGCGAAGGCGCGGCAAACGGGTCGGCCTGGACCCTGTCCACACAGAGGGTGAAGCCGGGGAAGGCGTGGCGGCCCTGGATATCCCGATACGCCTTGTAGCCCCGACCATCGATCCGCTGAAGGGTGTTCTGAAGCTGTTCCATGGTGCGTCACGGTAGCCGAGCCGGACCCGACCGGCCAAGGGCCGGCTCAGCCGCGGACGTCACCTCGGTCCTCGCCGGCGGCCAGTGCGCCGAGTCGCTGCAGCGCCCACTGCGTCGCCGTCGGATCGGCCTGCGCGCAATTGAGCCGCAGACAGCGCCCGTAGCGCCCGGAGGGCGAGAAGACCGGCCCCGGGGCCACGCTGATACCCTCGACCAGGGCGCGGCGCTGCAGCTCCAAGCTGTCGCAGCCGGCCGGCAGCTCCACCCAGACCACGAAACCGCCCCGGGGCCGCGTCACCCGGGTCCCCTCCGGGAAGTGGCGGCGCACCAGCGCGGCCACCCAGCGCACATGCCGCTCGTATTCGCGCCGGGCGCGGCGCAGGAAGCGGTCGTACCCGCCCTGCTCCAGGTAGTCGGCCACCGCCAGCGCGCTCAGGGTGGAGGCGGCCTGGCTGGTGGCGTACTTGAGATAGACCAGGCGATCGCGGTAGCGCCCCGGGGCCACCCAGCCGACCCGCAATCCGGCACCGAGGACCTTCGAGAACGAGCTGCAGTAGAGCACCTCGCCCTGGCCATCAAAGGCCTTCGCCGCCCAGGGCCGGCTGCCGTCGAAGGCGAGCTCGCCGTAGACATCGTCCTCGATCAGCGGCACGTCGTGGGCGTTGAGCAGCGCCACCAGCTCCTGTTTGCGCGCCTCCGGGGTCACGTGGCCCAGCGGATTGCCAAAGGTGGGCATCAGCACGCAGGCGCGGATCGACCAACGCGACAGGGCACGCTCGAGCGCCTCGGGGATCATCCCGGTCTGCGGGTCCGTGGCCACCTCCAGCGCCTGCATGCCCTGGGCCTCGATGGCCTGGAGGATGCCGTAGAAGGTCGGTGACTCGATGGCCACCACGTCACCCGGCTCGGCCACGGCACGCAGGCTGAGCGTGATCGCCTCCTGGCAGCCGGCGGTCAGGACGATGTCGTCCGGGGAGAGGCTGCAGCCGGCATAGGCCATCCGCCGGGCGATCTGCGCACGCAACTCGGCACAACCCGGTGGGAAGTCGTAGGCATGGACACGCTCGCGCTGACGCCGACGCACCCGGGCGAAACTGCGATCCATCGCCGCGGCCGGCAGGAACGCGGCGGGGGCCGCCGCGGCGCCGAGGGAGACCACGCCCGGCTCATGGTGGGCGCGGACCAGGTCGAGCACCCGCTCCTGGCCGAGCACCAGGCTGGGCGCATCCACCTCGCTCACCTGCTCGCTGGGCGCGGCGGCGGCGGCACTGGTCCGTTCGCGGACATAGAACCCGGAGCGCGGCCGCGCCTCGAGGATCTCGCGCTGCTCGAGCAGCTCGCAGGCGGCGACGATGGTCGCCATGCTGACCCCGAAGTGCTGACGCAACCGGCGCAGCCCCGGCAGGCGATCGCCGGGAGCGTAGACCCCCTGCTCGATCTGCTGGGCGAGGGCCTCGGCCACGCGTTCATAGAGCGGTCGGCTCATGACCCGACAGTCTACATCAACTGTACCGATTCATAATGTCCGAAACTGATTCTGTATCGCTTGGCCGATCACGGTGATCATGGCCGCGATACCGAAAAGCAACGTAGGAATGCAATGATGTCCGAGGCCCTTAACGCCGAAGCAGGCTGGCAGTACGAGCAGTATACCCCCGGTTTCGCCGACTACTGGGATGACCTGGTGGGCTGGGAGAAGCGTCTGGCCCGCGAGGGCGCCTTCTACAACCGCCTGGTGGGTGCCCACGGCGCCAAGAAGGTCATCGACCTGGCCACCGGCACCGGGGTCAACGCTGTTTCGCTGGCGCAGGCCGGCTTCGACGTGACCGCCGTCGACGGCTCCGAGAACATGCTGATCAAGG
>PULM01000111.1 GCA_003552345.1 Ectothiorhodospiraceae bacterium | reverse complement strand
CGTCGATCCACACCGCCTGGCCAGGGCCGAGCTGGTCGATCACCTGCGGGTGCGAGCACGCGATGCGAGCAGGCTCAACCATCACACCGTCCTCATCCCGCCGCCCGGGGGTTCCCGGCTCGGGCCGACGCAGGAGCACCAGGGTGTCCCCTTCAAAAAGGCGGATTTCCATCTGCGCTTCCGCAAATCCCCCGCACCGGAGGCCGCGAATCACGGTCTGCCACTTACCAGCGCCCCGCCGCTGGAGGGCAAAGCGGGTCCTGGGCGTCACGTAAGCATGTTCAACTACGACGCCGCACTGGCGATCATCATCGTCATCCTGCTGGTGGTGATCGGGGTTGAGCAGGTGTCGACGGCGATTCGCCAGCGACTGCTCTAAATCTCGAGATCAGACGGCGCGCCACCTTCCCTTGCGCAGTCTTCGCTGCGCAAGGGGGGGGGGAAGAGCAAGAGGGGTAACAACCTACGGGATGGGGCTCAGGCGGGAAGCGCCGCACGACGCAGCAGGTCGATGGCGGTGACGATGCCAGCGTAGCGACCCTCGTCATCCACGATCAGGCACTCATCACCGGCGGAGGGCTGGCCTTTGCGGAAGCGATCGAGCATCACCCCCCAGGATTCCCGTGCCTGCCAGATCGCCCGTGGACGCCGGGCAAGCTCACCAACCCGATGCGGACGGTCCAGGGTCACCCAGCCGTCGTCCTCGCGCAGCCAGGCCATCAGGTCATCCCGGCGCAGAATACCGGCTGGCGCCCCGGCATGGTCGATGACCGGAAGGCTTCTCAGCCCGTACCAGTACTCTGCGGACAGGGGGACGGCGATCAGCGGCACCCGGTCAACGAGTCCGGGGACCCGGCGGGCCAGCTGCCCCAGGTTCATCGCCTGCGCAGCCGTGGTCCCGGAGGCCCCGAGAAACCCCTGATCATCACCCGCCAGCGCGGAGACCGGCGGATGATCCGGACCACAACGCTCCAAAGACATCATCACAGCACCTCCATTGCGGTTACGAACCGAGGAGGATGCTACGCCGCCTTCTTGTCCAGCACGTGAAGGCTATGCGACCAGTGTATTGCGCCGACCGATATTGGCGCCGAGTGGCCAGCCGAGGCTGACACACTTAACATCCTGCACCCAGGCAAAGGATTCACCCCGGACCCGAGGATCATTCATGGCTCACACCCCGCAACTACCCGGCCGCTGGCACACCGTCGCCGGCGTCTTTTTCCGCCCGCGCCGGATCCTCGAGGAATGGCACGCCGCGGATCCGGAGGGGCCCTGGATCCTGGCGCGGCTGACGGTGCCCTTGTTGCTGGCCAGCGTGCTCGGGGCCGGGATCGCCCACGCCCTAATTCCAAGCGGGTTCCCGCCAGAGACCCGCCCCGACCCCATCGGTTTCGGCATCTACAGCGCCCTGACCCAGTTTGTCGGCGTCATCGCCCTGGCGGCCGCCGCGCACTATCTCTGCGACTTGTTCCAAGGCTACTCGGACTTCCGGCGTCCACTGACCGCGGTATCCGTAGCCCTGATCCCCGCCTGGGTAGGCAACGTGGTAGCTGCCCTGCCCTGGCCGGTGGGGCCACACCTGGCCCTGTTGCTGATCCTCTACGGCCTCGCGCTGCTTTACGCCGCCTTTGCCGTCATCGTCGGGGTGCGCAAGGGCAACCGCCTGGGCCACTACCTGGCCGCGCTTGGCGCTGCCCTGCTGGTGACGTTTGCCTTCGGCTGGCAGGCCATGAGCCTGATCCCCGGGGCTGCACCGGAAGTTCGCCTGGGTACCACCTGGTTGATCTAGCGACGGGCTGCAACCCTGGCCCGGTGACGCTATCCTCCGTGCAAGAGCCCGGTGCGCCCACGGAGAATACGCCCATGTCGATCGAAGAAGGCCAGCCCGCCCCCGATTTCACCCTGTCGGACGCCGACGGCAATCACGTGACCCTCAGCGCCCTGCGGGGTCAGCCGGTGGTCGTCTACTTCTACCCCAAGGACGAGACGCCGGGCTGCACCAAGGAGGCCTGCGCCTTTCGCGATATCTGGACCGGTTTGCAGGAGACCGGAGCGGCCGTGCTGGGGGTCTCCCCCGATGACGCAGCCTCGCACCAACGCTTCCGGGACCGGCACAAACTCCCTTTCACGCTGCTCAGTGACCCGGATAAAGAGGTCATGAGCCGCTACGGCGCCTGGGGCGAGAAGAACATGTACGGGCGCAAGAGCATGGGCGTGATCCGCTCTACGGTCCTGATCGACGCCGAAGGGGTTGTCCGCAGGCATTGGCGCCGGGTCTCGAAGGCCGAGGCCCATCCTGACAAGGTCCTGGAGGCCCTGCAGCAGCTGACCTAGTCGCGCCCGGAAGCCGGTCGTGGATCAGTCGACCTGCCACAGGCGCAGGCGGCGGTCCTCGCCCACCGAGACGCCCCGCGCACCGTCACCGCTGAAGGCGACGCCGCGCACGGCACGATCGTGCCCGAGGTACCTGCGCAGTGGCTCGATCGGCTCATCATCCTCCGGTTCCGCGTCCAACGGCCAGAGCTTGAGCGTGCCATCCCGCGCCCCGGTCAGGGCCCGCCGACCGTCAGGGCTGACGGCCACCGCCACCACCTCCGCACGATGCCCCTCCAGGCGCAGTTCGAGACGGCCGCGGTCGAGCTGCCAGAGTTTGACCGCACCCCTCTGGGTGCCGGCCAGCGCGTGCCGACCCTGCGGGGTGAACGCCACCGCCCCCACCGGCCCTGACTCATCCGGCGCAAAGGCGCCGATCGCGCGACCGTACGTGGCATTCCAAAGCACCAGGGGCTCATCGCCAGCCCCGGCGGAAAGGGCCCGAGCACCATCAGAGTCGTAGGTCACGGCGTGGAAGGCGGCCTGCTGCTCGCGGAACGTGCGCAGCTGACGGCCGCTGGCCGTATCCCAGAGCTGCAGCTTGCCCGCCTCGGTGGCCACCAGGGCCCGCTGCCCCCGAGGGCTCAGCGCCAGTGCACGGATCGGCGAATCGGCCTCAACCAGGGTTCGCTGCGCCTGATCCCGGTCGGTCTGCCAGAGCTTCACCACCCCGGCCTCATCCCCGGAGAGAAAGGCGCGCCCATTGGCACTGGCCGCCAGCGCCTGGACCGCCGCACCGTGGCCGGTATAACTGCGCAGTACGCGCCCGTCCTCCAGACGCCAGAGCTTGATCCGGCGATCCGCCGAAGCGGTGAGCACGCGGCCATCAGGCAGCGGTGCCAGGGCCCGCACGGCGTCGCGATGCTCCCGGTAGCTGGCCAGCGGATCGGCAGGGCCACTCAGGGCCAGATGGAAGGTCTGCTCGGTGTCGGCGCGCAGGGTCACCTCCCGTTCGGCGCGCATGGCCTCGCCGTGCTCGGTCTCCTCGGCGGGGATCTCGGCCTCGATGCGATACGTGCCCGGCGGCAACCGGACCACAAAGGCATCCCGCGTGTGCGAGGGCGAGATCCCGTAGCGCTCACCGTCGATGCGCAGTTCTGCCTCGCCGGGATCCGTCGAGATGCGCAGCGTTGCGAGGGGATCGCTATAAGCCGCAGGCGCCAGCCCCAGCAGCGCCAGACACAGCCCCGCGATCACGACCCGGTAGCAGCGCATGACGTAGCCTCCCTGTCGATCCGTCCCATCGCCGTGCCGCGCTGCGGCCGGCGACGCTTACTCCAGGCCCGGCCCGAAACGTTCCATCGCGTTGCGCTGGCCGAACAACCGCTCGGTCACCACGGCCAGACGCTGGGACCACCCCTCCCGCTGGCGGTAGTCCACCTCTAGCAGGTGGGCCTGCTCCCGCTGGGCCATGATGCAATCGTCGCTGGTCTGCAGGGCGTCGATCAGGCCCGCATTCAGGGCCCTTTCGGCCAGCCAGAACTCCCCCGTGGCCACCGTCTCCACGTCCAGCTGGGGGCGATAGCGACGCAGGAACCCCTTGAACTGCTCATGGATGTGCGCCAGGTCCTCGCGAAAGCGCTCCCGGTCGGCCTCCGTATTCTCCCCGAACAGGGTCAGCGTCCGCTTGTAGGCGCCGGCGGTATGCTGTTCAAAGTCGATGTCGCGGTTGCGCAGCCAGCGATGGAAGTTGGGCAGGCTCCCGACCACACCGATGGAGCCGATCAGCGCAAAGGGCGCGGCGACGATACGATCACCGACCACCGCCATGAGATACCCCCCACTGGCGGCGACACGATCGACACAGACGGTCAGATGGATTCCGGCCTCGCGCAACCGGGCCAGCTGCGAGGCCGCCAGGCCGTAGGCCGGCACCGCCCCGCCGGGGCTCTCCAGGCGCAGGATGACCTCGTCCTGGCCGGGGCGCGCGGCGGCGATGATGGCGCTGATCTCCTCGCGCAGGCCCTCCACGGCACGCGCGCGGATGTCGCCGCGAAACTCGAGGATGTAGACCCGCTTATCCGGCAATTCGACAGCCCCGGGTTCCGTCGAGCCGCGCTGCAGCTTTCTGCGCAGCCGGCCGCGCCAGGTGCTGGAGGCGCCGGCCCGACGCAGGGCCTCGGCTCGCTGCCGGAAAACGCCGTTAAGCGGTCGAACCTGCAGCCGCCCCGGCGCCACGCCCCCTTCCTGGCGCATCCGGACGACCGCGGCGAGCACGAACAGCACCGCGAACACCAGCGTGACGGTCTGGGCCAGGAACAACAGGTATTCGTTCAGCATCCTTCGGGTCTCGGCAGCAGCATCGCTCCGCTAACCCTAGCATGCAGCGGGCCTTCTGCCGCCTCCCGGGAGCTCCTGGCGAGCGGCTCACCCCGTATCAAAGCCGTTGGAGCGCGGTGCGCAGGGCGTCTCCTTGGTCCTTCGCCTTGAAATAGACCTCGTGATACGGCGTCTCGGGGTCGGTCAGGTCCACGCGGATACGCAGTTGCCGGGCCAGGGGCATGGAGCGGCTCTCCACCTTCTGGATCTCGTCGGCCCGAATCTGCAGCACCCGGGCAGCGGTGACAAAAAAGGCATGACGGTGCGCGGTATCGACCACCGCCCACTCGCCCCGCCCTTGGTAAATGTCACCGACCTCAAAGCCCCTTTTGGCCAGTCCGGTCACGTTGCGCTGGCGAAGGAAAGGCGCCAGCAGCAGGTTGTAGAACACCCCCACCACCATCGAGACGAGCACCAGGGAGAAACCTGCGACAACCACATAGAACAACCGCACAGCGGCGTCCGCCTCAAGGCCCAGCTGGAGCAGACCGGCCGGCAAGACCCCATCGAACAGACCGAGCACCGCAGCCCAGGTCTCCGCGGAGAGGAAGACGCTGACAAAGGAGAAGACCAGCATCACGAGCACACCCGTGATTGCCAACAGGAATAGCAGCGCCTCGAAAAGGACACCGACGGGATTCTTGACGATCAGGCGCGAGAACACACTGGCCATGGCTGACACTGCCCCCTTGCTTG
>PULM01000230.1 GCA_003552345.1 Ectothiorhodospiraceae bacterium | reverse complement strand
TGGCTTAGCCAAGGCGGCGCCGATAGACGCTCAGCAGTTGCTCCGGGCCAGGTCGCCCGCGGGTGGTGACGATCAGCGTCTGGCGCTCGGCCAGGTGGGCGCCGCACTCGCGCACCAGGGTCTCGTAGACCGCCTGGGCCACGCCGCTGCCCTCCAGCGCGAGCAGATCCGCCCGGGGGATGCGCACCTCCACCCGGCAACCGGCGACGCTGGTCAGCGCCAGCACATACTCCGGCCCCGAGGCCCCGCCATCCGGCGCCTGATAGCGTTGCGCCACCCCGTCACCGCCGGCGTCCACAGGTGCCAGCAGCGGGTCGGCAAAGGCGGCGGCCATGCGCCGAATCGCCGCCAGCGCAGCCTCTTCCAGGACGTCTTCCCCACGATCCTCAGACATCTCCTCCCCCCGGTCCGGATCCCCTCGGCACGCCACCGTCGACGGCCGGCACGATTTGCGGGACAATGAGCCGCCGGCAGGCTCCATCGCAACCCCCTACAGGTGGAATCGGCACCATGCGCATCACCACCGTTCGTCACCAGGGCGTGGCCCGGGTGGCCATCCATGAGCAAGGCGACCGCTGGGCGGTCTCTCCCGTTGCGGGTGATCTGGGCGGCCATCTGTGCGCCGGCACCGTCCCCGAGCCCGGCTACGACTGGCCCCGGGTCACGGCCGAGGCGCTCACCTTCCTGGCACCTCTACCGCAACCGCCGCGCAACATCCTCTGCCTGGGCCTCAATTACGCCGATCACGCTCGGGAGTCGCAACAGGCCAAAGGCGACGAACTCGCCCTGCCCGAGGCCCCGGTGGTCTTTACCAAGGCCACCACCACGGTCGCCGGCCCCTACGCCGACTTCGTCCTCGATCCCGCCGTCACCGGCGAACTCGACTGGGAGGTGGAGCTCGGCGTGGTGATCGGCCGCGGCGGGCGCCATATCCCGCGTGACCAGGCCATGGAGCATGTCTTCGGCTATACCGTGATCAACGACCTCTCGGCCCGCGATCTGCAGTTCCGGCACAAGCAGTTTTTCCTGGGTAAATCGGTGGACGGCAGCTGCCCCATGGGCCCGTGGATCACCACCGCCGATACGGTCCCCGATCCCCACGACCTGGCCCTCTCCTGTCAGGTCAACGGCATCACCGAGCAGCAGTCCCACACCGGTGAGATGGTCTTCCCGATCCCCGAGATCATCGAGACCCTGTCGCGGATCATGACGCTGATCCCCGGCGACGTCATCGCCACCGGCACGCCGGCCGGCGTCGGTTTCGCCCGCACACCGCCACGATTCCTGCAGGCCGGGGACGTGGTCAGCTGCGAGGTGGAGGGTCTTGGCAACCTGCGCAACCGCATCGTCGCGCCGGATTGGTGAGCAGTCGCCCGTGAACAGCCCCGTGGCCCCGACAACCCCCGACCTGGCACTGTCCAGCCCCCTCGCGCAGACCCTGTTCCGGCATAGCGAGGACGGCATGCTGATCCTGCGCGATGGGCAGATCATCGCCAGCAACCCGGCCGCGGCACGCATGTTGGGCAGGGACGAGCCGCAGCAGCTGATCGGCCTGCGCCCCGAGGCGATCTCCCCGGCCCTTCAGCCGGATGGATCCACGGCTGCGGAACGGGCCCACACGCTGCTCGAGGCCGCGCTCCGCGACGGCGCCCAGCGCTTTGAATGGGTGCACACCAGCCCGGAAGGCGAGGCGCTGTGGTTCGAAGTGGTGCTCACCGCGCTGCCGACCGCGGAGGAGACCCTGTGCTGCGCCACCCTGCGTGATATCTCCGCGCGCAAGGAGATGGAGCGGCACCTGCAGCTGTCATCGAAGGTCTTCACCGCCACGCGGGACGGCATCCTGATCACGGATGAGAACAGCCGCATCCTCCAGGTCAATCAGGCCTTTACAAGGATCACCGGCTACACCGAGGAAGAACTGCTCGGCCGCACGCCGCGGGTCCTGCAGTCCGGCCACCACAACGACGACTTCTACCGGGCGATGTGGGAGACGATCCACCACCAGGGCAGCTGGTCCGGTGAACTCTGGGACCGCACCAAGTACGGCACCCTGCAGCCGAAATGGGTCACCATCAGCCGGGTCGATGGCGCCTTCGGCGATGTCGTCAACTACATCGCCGTATTCAGTGATCTGACCGAGCTCAAACGCTCCCAGGAGCGGTTGCAATTCCAGGCCTACCACGATGCGCTGACCGGGCTGGCTAACCGCCTGCTGTTCAAGGATCGGATGGCCCGGGCCCTGGAGCGCTCGCGCCAATCCGGGGAACAGCTGGCGGTGCTGTTCATCGACCTCGATCACTTCAAGGACGTCAACGACAGCCTCGGCCACACCGCCGGTGACCGGATCCTCCGCCAGGCGGCCCATCGGCTGCAGGCGCGCCTGGGCACGGACGACACCCTGGCCCGGCTCGGTGGCGATGAGTTCAGCATCTGCCTGCCGGAGATCCGGGATCACCGTGACGCCCTGGCCTGCGCCGAGGCTGTGCATCAGGAGCTGGAGCGGCCTTTTCAGTACAACCGCCGCTGGTTCCAGTGCCGC
Organism: Ectothiorhodospiraceae bacterium; assembly: GCA_003552345.1. GTDB lineage: Bacteria > Pseudomonadota > Gammaproteobacteria > Nitrococcales > Halorhodospiraceae > Halorhodospira. Next base: position 18,550 of record PULM01000230.1, on the reverse strand, counting down.
TGCAGCATCGGCATCAGCATGTATCCGGACAACGGCGAGACCGTCGAGGAACTGGTGCGCAACGCCGACTCGGCACTGCACAACGCCAAGGCCGAGGGGCGCAACACCACCTGCTTCTACGCCGAGGAGCTCACCGAGCGCGCCCAGCAGCGGCTGGACCTGGCCCAGGAGATGCGTCAGGGACTGCAACGAGGAGAGCTGGTGCCCTACTTCCAGCACCAGGTCGATCTGAGCAGCGGCGCCATCGTCGGCATCGAGGCCCTGGTGCGCTGGCACCACCCGGAGCGGGGCCTATTGGCCCCGGCGACCTTCATCCCCGTGGCCGAGGAGGTCGGCACCATGGCGGCCCTCGGCGAGGAGATCCTCTACCAGGCCTGCCAGCAGGCTCGCATCTGGCTGGATGAGGGACGGGAGTTCGGCCGCCTGGCCGTGAACCTGTCCGCGGCCCAATTCTACAGCGGCGATATCGAGAAGACCGTGCGCCGTACGCTGGAGCAGACCGGACTGCCGGGCCAGTGCCTGGAGCTGGAGATCACCGAGTCGACCATCATGGACCTCAGCCCCCGCACCCTGGAGCGGCTCGAGGCGCTGCGCCGGGCCGGGGTGTCACTGAGCATCGACGACTTCGGCACCGGCTACTCATCCCTGCTCTACCTCAAGCGCCTGCCCATCAACCGGGTCAAGATCGACCGCGGCTTCATCTGGGACATGGGGAGCACGCCGGAATCCCGCTCCATCGTGGAGACCATCCTGCAGCTGGCCCACGTCCTCGGCCTGGAGGTCATCGCCGAGGGCGTGGAGACCGTCCAGCAGCGCGATCAGTTGATCGAGGCCGGATGCCGAGTCGGCCAGGGATTCCTTTGGGCACGCCCGGAACCCCATCCGCAGCTGCGCTGCTACCGCCCCGAGGCCTCCAACGACCCGCCGGAGATCACCACAGAGCAATGACGGCACCGATGGCAACGAGCGTCCCGATCGCCGCGCTGCCGTAGCAGGCCCACCAGACGCCCTGGCCGGCGCGCATGCCGAGATCGCGCAAGGTGTGATAGATGCGGTGGGCCGCGTGCCAGAGCACCACGCCGAGGCTCAGTGCCAACAGCACCCCTACCAGCGGGCGGGCGAGCAGTTCGCGGGTGGCCTCGTAGCCAAGGACCTCGACGCCCCGCTCGGCAGCCACCGGGACCACCACACCGGTGAGCAAGATCAGCGCCGGCCCGAGCAGCGCCGCCAGCAGCCCGCCGGCACCGAAGAGCAACCACAGCGGGGGTTCGTGGGAGCGCTTCATCGAACACCTCCGAGCAGGTAGAGCCAGACACCGACCGAGAGGGCCACGTAGGTCAGCCAGGCGCCGCGCACCAGGGTCCGGTCCGTGATCCGACGGCCACCCCAGCGCAGGGCCGGCAGCGTCAACGGCAGCAACCGAAACCAGGTGACAGCGTGGTAGAGGGCGGCCAGCAGTGCCGCGAGGTGGACGCCGAACACCCAGGGGTTGCCGTGCAGCTCCCGCCAGCGTTCGTAGGCCGCCTCACCGGCGGCCAGCGACACCAGACCGGCCAGCAGCCAAAGCGCGTAGGCGGCAAGGAGCGCGCTGCTGCCCTCGCGCAAGAGATAACGACGGTAGGCGGGGTGGCGCTGCCACCAGCCGCGCATGGACGGGCGATAGACCGGCGGACGACTCATTCCCGGTCCTCCCCCCGGCGACGGCCGGGCCGCCACCATCCAAGGAGGTAGCGGGCCGCGCTACCGGCCTTGTTCTGATTGATCGCCCGCGCCGGATCCACGCCCTTGGGGCAGACCTCGGAGCAGTAACCGACCAGGGTGCACCCCCACACGCCCTGCTCCGCATCGATCACCCGCTCACGCAGCCGATGACCGCCGTCGCGATCGTCCAGGTTGTAGCGCTGGAGCAGGGCCAGGGCCGCGGGACCGGCGAAATCCGGGTGCCAGCCATACTGTGGACAGGCGGCGTAACAGAGCAGGCAGTTGATGCACTGCGCGTAGTCGTAGTAGTCCGCCATCGCCTGCGGCGTCTGGCGATGGGTCCCATCGGCGGGCGTGCGCTCCTCGGCCGGGATCAGGTAGGAATGCACCGTCTCCAGTTTCTCGAGGAAGTCGCTGTGGTCGATGACCAGATCCCGCTGGATGGGGAAATGATCCAGCGCCGCCACTCGCACCGGCCCGGGCGCATAATCGCGGAGGAAGACGTGGCAGGCCAGCTCGGGCTCGCCGTCGATCATGCAGCCACAGCTGCCGCAGATCGCCATGCGGCAGGACCAGCGGAAGGTCAGGCTGCCGTCCAGGTGATCCTTGATGTACTGCAATCCCTCGAGCACCGACATCTCGGCCGTGTACGGCACCGTATAACGCTGCCAGCGTGGCCCGCTGTCCTGCTCCGGGTGGTAACGCTGCACCTCCAGGGTGATCTTGGCCGGTTCGCTCACGCCGATCCCTCCCCTTCCGCGCCGTAAGCCCGCCGCCGCGGCGTGGAGCGGGTGATGGTCACCGGCACATGCTCAATCACTGGCCCCGAGCCATCGCCGGGGTGGGCCAGGGTGTGGACCAGGAAGCGCTCGTCATCCCGCTGGTCGTATGCGTCGTTGCGTACGTGGGCGCCCCGGGACTCGCGGCGCGCCCGCGCCGACCAGGCCATCGTCTCGGCCACCTGCAGGCTGGCTTGAAACTCCATTGCGGTCAGCCACTCGGTGTTGTACGTCCGACTGCGATCATCCAGGCGGATACCACCTGCCAGACGCTCGCGGAGGGCCGCCAGGGCACGGCACGCCTCGTCCAGACCTTGCTCATTGCGAAAGATCCCCACCCCTTGCTCCATGATCCGGTGGAGTTCCCCGCGCAGGACGGCGAGCCGCTCACCGCGCTCATTGCGCAGCAACTCCAGTCGCGGGGCCAGTGCCTCGCCGGCCAGCCGCTCGAGCACACCCTGCCGGCGCCGCTTCGCCGAGCGTGCGTGCTCGGCAGCCGCCTGACCCGCCGCGCGGCCAAAGACGAGGAGCTCAGCCAACGAGTTGGAGCCCAGGCGGTTGGCGCCGTGGATGCCCGTGCTGGCACACTCACCGGCAGCAAACAGCCCGTCCAGCGGCGCTGCGCCCCGGGCGTCGGTGGGAATCCCACCCATGGTGTAGTGCACCGCCGGGCGCACCGGGATCGGCGTGCACACCGGATCCACGCCGGCGTACCGACGAGCCACCTCGGTGATCATGGGCAGGCGCTCGAGGATGCGTGCCTCACCGAGGTGGCGCAGATCCAGCTGTACCGCGCTCCCCTGCGCAGTGGCGATGGTCCGCCCCGCCTGATCCTCGTACCAGAAGGCCTGGGAGAGCCGGTCTCGGGGCCCAAGCTCCATGGCCTTGGGTCGCGGCCACGGCTCCGTGGGCCCTAGACCGTAGTCCTGCAGGTAGCGCCGCCCGTCCCGGTTGGTCAGGACCCCACCCTCCCCGCGACACCCCTCGGTGATCAGGATCCCGCTGCCGGGCAGCGTGGTCGGATGCCACTGGACGAACTCCATATCGCGCAACGCCACCCCGTGGGCGTGCGCCATGGCCATCCCCTCCCCGGTGACGATGCCGGCGTTGGTGTTCTGGCCGTAGACACGCCCGGCCCCGCCGGTGGCCAGCACCACCGCCGGCGCCGTGAAGCACACCGGCTCACCGCTGGCGATCTCCAGGGCCAGCACACCACAGACCGCCCCGTCGTCGACCAGCAGATCCGCGCAGAAATATTCGTCGTAGCGCTGAATCCCCGGATAGCGCAGCGAGGTCTGGAAGAGGGTGTGCAGCATATGGAAGCCGGTCTTATCCGCGGCGTACCAGCTGCGCTGGGTGGTCATCCCGCCGAAGAAGCGCACATGGATGCGCCCGTCCTCCTGGCGGCTCCACGGACACCCCCACTGCTCGAGCTGCACCATCTCAGCGGTACACTCGGCGACAAAGCGCTCGACCACATCCTGATCGCACAGCCAGTCGCCCCCCGTGACGGTGTCGTTGAAGTGACCGTCCAGGCTGTCATCCTCGCGGGCGACCCCGGCGGCGCCGCCCTCCGCAGCCACGGTGTGACTGCGCATCGGCACCACCTTCGAGACCAGCGCGACGCGCAGCCCCGGGTCCTGCTCGGCCGCTGCGATGGCCGCGCGCAGCCCGGCACCGCCCCCACCGACTACGACCAGATCGCAGTCCACCTGCTCCATTGCCTGCAATGCACCCCCTGCATCAACCGGCCGCCACCCCGACCGTTGGCATCATTCCACATCCAGCGCAGCCATCTGCACCTTGCCAAGCATCGTATCCGCCTGGCGGCGCTCGGCATCCGCCTCCTCGGTACCCAGTTCCTCGGCGAGCTCGGTGAACAGCTCCGCCAGCTGCTCGAACTGCGGCAAGGCCGCCTCGGCCCCCTCGGTCGCCAGCACCGCCATGGCCAGGCGTTCCTGGGCGATGCCCAGGGCCCGGCGCGCCTGCGGGGTATCGCGCTCCTCGACCAGGATCTCACGCAGCTCCCGGGCGTAGCGATAGGTATCCAGTGTCGCCGCCAGCCCCTCCACCGCCTCCTGCACGGCGCCGCAGCGCTCCAGGGCCAGCGCCCAATCCTCGTAGGCGTCGGGGGTCTGTCGCTCCCGAGCGATATCCTCGCGCAGCTCAATCACCTGCTGGTAGTAGGGCAGCGCCACGTCGGCGCCATCCTCGACCAGGATCACCTGCCCGTAGCGCCCCAGGGCCACACTCCAGTCGCGCAGCGCCTGCGCGGTGGCGTGCTCTCCGGCCAGGGCCTCGGCCAATTCACACCACGCCTCGTAACACGGCAACGCCGCGCTGGCCCCCTCTACCTCGAAGACCGCATCGCCCAGGCGCTCGAGCGTGATCCCCCAGTCGCGCCGGGCGGCATCCCCCCCTTCGCCGGCGGCGATGGCCGCATCCAGGCACGCCAGCGCCTCCCGATAGATCGGGATGGCCGCCTCGGGCCCCTCGTCCTCATAGACGATGTCACCCTGATCGGCTCGCTCCAGCCCGAGGGCGAGCATTTCGGCGGCGTCGGCCTCGCCCCCTGCGTCGGCTGTCTCCTCCGGCTCGACCCCGTCGTCCGCGGCAGTCTCCGGAGCCGGGTCCGAATCGATGATCCCCTCGCCTTCCACCGGCGGCCCCTCTTCCACCGGCTCCTCCGCGGGCCCGGCGTCGACCGCCCCTGCGGTGGGCTCCTCGCTCGGCGCCGGCGGCTCTGCACCGGGGCGTTCGAGGACGCGCTTGCCGGCCAGACGGCGCCCCTTGGCGCTGGCTGAACGACCCTGCGCCCCTGACGCCGCCTTCGCCGTCGACCCACTGCGCCCCGACGCCGCGGCGCCGCCGCGGCCCTTGCGCGACTGACCAGCCGAGCGCGCGCCTGCGGCGGCGGCCCCGGTGCGCCGCTCACTGGACTCCTGGCGGTCCTCCTGGTACCAGCGGCGAATCGTCTTGGCCGTCGGCTCGTAGGTGCGGGCAAGCTCCTGCGGGGTGTGCCCCGCCTCGACCAGTTCCACCAGCTTGCGCCGAAATTCCGGCGAGTATTTCGGGCGACCCTCAGCCATGCACTGCGTTCCTCCGGATCATGCGGATACGGCGAGTCCGTCGAGGGGCTTACTCCAGCCCGTTTTCCCGGACGGGTCAAGGACCCTACGATGATAACGTCGGCATCGTTACCAACCCGACACCCCAGGAGGGCGGAAACCGATGCAAGCGCTACTGTTCGACGTCGATGGCACCCTGGCCGACACCGAGGGCGCCGGTCATCTGCCGGCGTTCAACGACGCTTTCGAGGCATTCGGCCTGCCCCACCGTTGGGACGAGGCGACTTATCGCCGGCTGCTCAACGCCGTCCCCGGGGGACGGGAGCGGCTCCACTACGCCCTGACGCAGGCGCCGCCGCCGGCGGACCATGGGCCCGTGGATGACCTCGCGCAGCGGCTGCACGCGACCAAGAACCGCTTCTACGCGCAACGCCTGGAGACCGGCTGCATCCCGCCCCGGCCCGGCATCGAGCGCATCCTCGCCGAGGCCCGCTCGCGGGGTGTGCGCCTGGCGGTGGTCACCACCAGCGCCCGCAGCAATGTGGAGGCCCTGTTTCGAGGTGTGCTGCCCGCCACACTGCGTCCGGCTTTCGAGGTCTGCATCTGTGGCGAGGACGTTGCTGCCAAGAAACCCGACCCCGAGGCCTACCTGCAGGCTCTGCAGGTCTTGGCGCTTGACGCTACGGCCTGTCTTGCCGTGGAGGACTCGGCCAACGGCCTGCGCGCCGCGCGCGCCGCTGCCATCCCCACCCTGATCACGCGCAACCGCTGGACCCGGGACGAAGATTTTTCCGGGGCTGCAGCGGTGATCGACGACCTCGATCACGGCCCCGCCGGCACACCGCTTGGGATCGATGATCTGATCGCCCTGCACGGCGCCGATCGTTAGCGCGGATACTCGATGCCGACCCGATCCTCGACCATCGCCTCGAGCCGCTTGATCAGTTCATCACTGGGTGTCACCCCCCAGCTGCGGCCGAAAACCACACGCCCGCGCGCCCGCGGATGGCGGTAGTCGACGTGCACCGGGCTCTCCCCGGTGTGGCCACTGAGCACCTGGCGCAACTCAGGGATCAAGCCGTTGGCGGCCCGCGCAGCGCTGACCGGGATCACCACCCGTCCGGCGGCCCGCTCCCGCGCCCGGGCGATGTCCAGCACCTCTTCGCCGCTGATCCGGTAGCCCCCACTGAAGTCGTCGTAGTCGAGGCTGCCCCGGACCACCAGCAGCGCATCCTTCTCCAGCGCGTGGCGATAGCGGCCGAAGGCCTCCGGGAAGAGCACCACCTCAATGCGGCCGGTGCGATCGTCCAGGGTCAGGGTGGCCAGGCGTCCGCCGGTGGCGGTATTGCGTACGCGCAGGGCAACCACCAGACCGGCCGCCGTCACCGATCGCCCCCGCCCCCCCTGGCCCTCGCCGTTTCCACCGGCGCCACTGGCCAGGCGCTGCAGCCGATCCGTGGCCAGGTACGGGAGCTCATGCTCGTAGCGGTCGATGGGATGGCCGGTCAGAAACAGCCCCAAGGTGGCCTTCTCGGCCGCGAGCCGTTCCTCCTCGGGCCACTCCGGCTCCTCCGCTACCTCCTCGCGGCCCGCCCCTGGGGCGGTCACAGCCTCGGCGGGGCCACCGAAGAGATCGCTCTGCCCGGCGGCCTGATCCCGCGTCGCCTGTTCGGCGGCGGCGAGCGCGGCGGGGATCTGCGCCATCCCGGTGGCCCGGTTGGGGATCAGGCTATCGAGGCTCCCCGAGCGGCACAGCGCCTCCAGCACCCGCCGGTTGGCCCGGCCGGTGTCGACCCGGCGGCAAAGATCGAAGATGTCCTGGAACGGCCCATGGGCGTCGCGCTCGCCGAGTACGGCATCCAGCGCCGACTCCCCCACCCCCTTGATCGCCCCCAGGCCGTAGACCACCGTGCGCTCGTCCACCGCGCGGAAGGGCTTGTCACTGCGGTTGACGTCCGGCGGCAGCACTTCCAGCCCCATGGCGCGGGCCTCGTCCAGGAAGATCACCACCTTATCGGTGTTGTCCATGTCCGAGGAGAGCACCGAGGCCATGAACGGCGCCGGATAGTGGCACTTGAGCCAGGCGGTCTGGTAGGAGAGCAGCGCGTAGGCCGCCGAGTGCGACTTGTTGAAGCCGTAGCCGGCGAACTTCTCCATGAGGCCGAAGATGCCGGTGGCGTGGTCCTCGGACAGCCCCCGGGCCTTGGCCCCTTCCAGGAACTTGGCCCGCTGCTTGGCCATCTCCTCGGGCTTTTTCTTGCCCATGGCCCGACGCAACAGGTCGGCCTCGCCCAGGCTGTAGCCGGCCAGGACCTGCGCGATACGCTGGACCTGCTCCTGGTAGAGGATCACCCCGTAGGTGGGCTGGAGGACGGGCACCAGGTCGGGATGGTGCAGATCCCGGGTCGGGTACCCGACAACCGCCGAGCGCCCATGCTTGCGCTCGACGAAGTCGTCGACCATGCCCGACTGAAGCGGCCCGGGCCGAAACAGAGCCACCAGCGCCACGATATCCTCGAAGCTGTCCGGCTGCAGGCGTTTGATCAGCTCCTTCATCCCACGGGATTCGAGCTGAAAGACCGCGGTGGTGGCACAGCGCTTGAGCAGCTCGAAGGTGGCGCCGTCGTCCAGGGCGATGGCATCGATATCCAGCGCCGACTCACCTCGCTGCTCGAGGATGCGGTTCACCGCCTGGACGGTCCAGTCGATGATGGTCAGCGTGCGCAGCCCCAGGAAGTCGAACTTGACCAGGCCCACCGCCTCGACGTCGTCCTTGTCGAAGTGGGTGGCCACCTTCCACGCCTCGGCGTCATCGCGCTCCTCCGGGTCGCGGTACAGCGGCGAGAAATCGGTCAGGTCCGTGGGCGCGATGACCACGCCACCGGCGTGCTTGCCCACGTTGCGCGCCATCCCCTCCAGGCTGCGCGCGGTGTCGATCAGTTCGCGGATGTTCTCGTCGTTCTCGTACTCGGCGCGCAGGTCTTCCTCCTGCTCCAGCGCCTTGTCGAGGGTCATGCCGATCTCGAAGGGGATCAGCTTGGCGATCCGGTCCATATAGCCGTAGGCGTGGCCGTAGACCCGACCGACATCCCGGACCACGGCGCGGGCGGCCATGGTGCCGTGGGTGGCGATCTGCGAGACCTTTTCCGCGCCGTAGCGATCGGAGACGTACTCGATGACCTCGTCGCGGCGCTCCATGCAGAAGTCGACATCGAAATCCGGCATGGAGACCCGCTCGGGATTGAGGAAGCGCTCGAAGAGCAGGTCGTAGCGCAACGGGTCGAGATTGGTGATCCCCAGCGCGTAGGCGACCAGCGATCCCGCCCCGGAGCCGCGCCCGGGGCCAACCGGGATGTGATTCTCCCGCGCCCAGCGGATGAAATCGGCCACGATGAGGAAGTAGCCGGGGAACCCCATGTGCTCGATGACGGCGAGCTCGTGGTCGAGGCGCTGCCGATACGTGGTCTCGACCTCATCCGGGTCTTCTGCCTCGCCCGGCTCGCGCTGCTCGAGCCGCTGCGCCAGGCCCCGCTCCGACTCGGCACGCAGGAAAGAGGCCACCGTATGGCCCTCGGGCACCGGGAAGTCCGGGAGATAATTGGTGTCGAGCTCCAGGTCCACGCTGCAGCGCTCGGCGATGCGCACGCTGGTCTCCAGCGCCTCCGGCAGATCGGCGAAGCGCTCGGCCATCTCCGCAGCATCGGCAAAATACTGCTGCTCGGTGTAATGGCGTGGCCGATTGGGGTCATCCAGGGTTCGCCCCTGGTGGATGCAGACGCGGACCTCGTGGGCGTCGTAATCCTCGCGGCGCATAAAGCGCACATCGTTGGTGGCCACCACCGGGACGTCCTCGTCGGCAGCCAGGGCCACCGCGGCGTGCAGGTGGCGCTCGTCCCCCGGACGTCCCAGGCGGTGGAGTTCGAGGTAGAAGCCGTCCTCGCCGAAGGTGCGCCGATGCTCCTCGAGGTAACGCCGCGCCGTGTCCTCGTCGCCGCGCAGCAGGGCCTGGCCGATATCCCCCTGGGCGCCGCCGGAGAGGGCGAGCAGGCCACCGGCATCCGCCTGCAGCCAGGCCCGCTGGATCACGGGGATCTCCCCCACGGCCCCTTCCCGGTAGGCGCGGCTGAGCAGGCGCGAGAGCGCACGAAAACCGCCGCGATCCCGGCAGAGCAGGGTCAACCGGCCGTAACCAGGGTCGATGGCCTCATCCGCCAGCCAGACGTCGGCGCCGATGATCGGCTTGACGCCAGCGGCCAAAGCGGCCCGGTAGAACTTGACCATCCCGAACAGGTTCGACTGATCGGTGACGGCCACCGCCGGCATGCCGGCATCCCGAGCTGCCGAGACCGCTTCCTGGATGCGGACGATGCCGTCGACCAGCGAGAACTCGCTGTGCAGCCGCAGATGGACAAAGGACGCCGAGGCTTCACTCATGATCGCGTCAGGATATCAGGGTGTCGGGAGTCAGCGGGCGGGCAAGGCCGCCCAGTGGTCAGACGCCGAGCATCCTGCGCACCGGGGCGAAGCTGCGTCGGTGCACCGGAGACGGGCCGAGTCGCTCCAGCGCCTGACGGTGCTCGGCAGTCCCGTAGCCCTTGTGTCGGGCAAAGCCGTAGCCGGGATAGCGCTCCTCGAGCAGCATCATCTCGGCATCACGCAGGGTCTTGGCCAGGATGGAGGCCGCCGAGATGGCCGGGTCCAGGGCATCGCCGCCGACCACCGCCCGCGCCGGTGCGGGTAGATCCTCCGGGACCTCTCGGCCATCCACCAGGACCTCGGCGATCGACACGGTCTCCGCCACGCTGGCGACGGCGCGGGACATGGCCAGGAAGTTGGCACGGCGGATATCCAGCGCATCGATCTCCTCGACCGTGGCCTGCCCAACTGCCCAGGCCACGGCCTGAGCACGGATCAGCTCGGCCGCCTGCTCGCGGCGCCGGGGCGACAATCGCTTCGAGTCGGTCACCCCGGGGATCGGCTCGCGCAGGACCACCGCGGCGGCCATCACCGGCCCGGCCCATGGTCCACGGCCGGCCTCATCCACCCCCACGGACCAGGGTCCCTGGCCGGCACTCACCGCAGTACCTCCAGGACCGCCTGCGCCGCCCGGGCATCGGCCCCGCGGGCCAGGCCCTCGTGCAGTTCCCGGAAGCGGTGCACCAGCTGCAGTCGGGCCGGCGCCTCATCCAGCCAGTAGGCGGCTGCATCCGCCAGCACCTGTGGGGTGACATCGGCCTGGAAGTACTCGGGGACGAGCGGCTCACCGGCGAGCAGGTTCGGCTGCGAGACCCAGGGGACCCGGATCAGTCGTCGCACGATCTGGTAGCTCAGCGGCGACAGGCGGTAGGCGACCACCATCGGGCGCTTGGCCAACATGACCTCCAGGGTCGCCGTACCCGAGGCGGTCAGGGCCACATCCGCCGCCGTAGCCGCAGTCGCGGTGTCACCATCGAGCAGCCGGGTGCGCAGACGGATGTTGTGCCGATCCACCGCCGCCTCGATCCGCTCACGCAACCGCGGCGCAGCCACCGGTATGACGAAGTCGGGGGCGTCGGCACGCTCGGCCAGCAGCGCCGCCGCCCCGAGGAAGGGCTCGAGCAGGCGATCGATCTCGCTGCCGCGGCTACCGGGCAGTAGCGCAACCACCGTGGCGTCCGCCGCCAGTCCCAGGCGTCGCCGCGCGGCCGCCGTGTCTGGCTGTAGCGGGAAGCGGTCGGCAGCCGGGTGGCCGACGCAGACGGCGTCGACGCCGCTCTCGACGTAGAACTGCTCCTCGAAGGGATAGAGCGTCAGCATCCGGTCCACCGCCCGGCGGATGCCGCGCACCCGGCCGCGTCGCCAAGCCCAGATGGTGGGACTGACGTAGTGCAGCGTGGGGATCCCGTCTGCACGCAGGCGCCGGGCCAGGCCGAGGTTAAAATCGGGCAGGTCGATGCCGAGGAAGGCATCCGGCGGGTCCGCCCGCCAGCGCCGGTGGAGATCCCTGCGCAGGCGGAGCAAGCCCGGCAAGTGACGGACGATCTCCGTCAGCCCCATCAGCGAGAGGCGCTCCATGGGCACCAGCGAGTCGAGCCCCTCGGCAGCCATGGCCGGACCGCCGATCCCCTCGAAACGCACCCCCGGACAGCGACCGCGCAGCTCACGCATGAGCCCCGCGCCGAGAACATCCCCGGAAAGCTCACCGGCGAGCAATGCCACCCTGGGACTGGCCATTGGCGACCCCCGTGCGCCGACGCTTGGGCGGCCTAGCGCAGCAGGCCGCGCTGGCTACTGTCGATGAACTCGACCATCCCCTGGACATCCGCAGAGTGACCGAGCTGCTGGCACAGGGCATCACGGGCATCGTCAAGCCGCAGCCCCTGGCGGTAGATCATGCGGTAGGCCCGGTTGATATCCCGGATGCGCTCCCGCGAGAAGCCGTGCCTTCGCAGCCCCACCGAGTTGATCCCGTGGGGGACCGCCATCTGCCCGGAGACGGTGACGAACGGCGGGACATCGCGGTTGATCCCGCTGCCGAAACCACAGAAGGCGTAAGGCCCGATGCGGCAGAACTGATGGACCAACGCGAAGCCGCCGAGCGTGGCGTGATCGCCGACGTCCACGTGCCCGGCCAGCGACGCGGAGTTGGCGAAGAGCAGGTGATCGCCCAGCCGGCAGTCATGGGCGATGTGGCAGTAGGCCATCAGCCAGTTGTGATCGCCGATGCGCGTCTCGCCCCGCCCCTGGGCGGTGCCCCGGTGACAGGTGACGAACTCGCGGATGGTGTTGCCGTCGCCGATTACCAGTTCCGTGGGCTCGCCCTGATAGCCCTTGTGCTGGGGGGCCTCGCCGAGGGCGGCGAACTGGTAGATGCGATTGTCCCGCCCGATACGGGTGGGCCCCTGGATCACCGCATGGGGGCCGATCCGCGTGCCCTCGTCGATCTCCACATCCGCGCCGATGACGCTGAACGGACCCACCTCGACGTCTTCGCCGAGGCGGGCCTTGGGATCAACCAGTGCGTTCGGGTGGACTCGACTCAAACCGTACGCACCGTGCAGCGGATCTCACACTCGGCGGCCAGCTCGCCGTCCACGCTACCGCGCGCCTGGAAGATCCAGATCCCGCGCGCCACGCGCCGCACCGAGACGTCGTGCCGCAGCTGATCACCGGGCTGGACGGGGCGCTTGAACCGCGCCTTGTCGATGCCCACCAGGTAGAGGACATCGTTGTCCGTGAGGGTATCCTGCACGCTCTTGAAGGCGAGCATGCCGCACGCCTGGGCCAGCGACTCGAGGATGAGCACCCCGGGCATCACCGGCTTTTGCGGGAAATGGCCGACGAAGAACGGCTCATTGATGGTGACATTCTTGATGCTGGCCAGGTGCTCATTGGGCTGGAAATCAAGCACCCGGTCGATGAGCAGCATCGGATACCGATGCGGCAGCAGGTTCATGATGCCCTCGATATCCGTCGCCCCCTGCGCGTCGCGATCGCTCACGCTCACTCCTCCGTCGTCTGATCCGGTCGCTCTCGGGGCCGGGAACGCGGCGCTACCGCCCGCCGTTCTCGGCGCGCAAGAGGTCTGCGCGATCCAGCCCCACAAGCGCGAGAGCCTACCACACCCGGCCCCGTGGTAGTCGCCACCCCACACCGGGCGGGCCGGGAGGCAGACGCAGAGGCGGCACGGCCCCAGGGCTGCCGCCTTCCGCATTCACTCCGCGCCCTTCGCGGCAGCCCTAGAATTCCGTCCCGAGCGAGAACTGGAAGGTCTCGGTCTCGTCGTCTCGCGTCTCATTTAACGGTTCGGCCAGACTGAATGTCAACGGACCGACCGGGGACATCCAGATCAGGGAGATACCCGCCGCAGCCCGCAGTTCGCTGAGATCGACACGGTCCAGTCCCTCCGGGATGACGTCCTCGAACCCGTACTCGTCCTGACGCGTATTGAACACCTGACCGGCGTCGATGAAGGCCGCCATGCGCACCGACTGCGACTCCGGCGTGGGCGGGAAGATCACCTGCGCCTTGGTCAGTACCCGGGCGTTGCCGCCGATTGGATCACCGCCCTCCTCGCGCGGCCCGAGGTAGTTGCCGCGGTAACCGCGGACGGTCCGCACACCGCCGGCGTAGTAGTTCTCGAAGAACGGCAGGCGGTCGGTATCGCCGTAGCCGTCGCCGTAGGAGACCTGCCCCTCCACCGAGAACGTGGTGCGGTCACCGAGCCAGCGCAGCGGCCAGTAGCGCCGGTTCTCGTAGGTGAGCTTGTAGAACTCCAGGTCATCGCCAGGGATGGTCCCCTCCAGCGACAGCCGCTGGCGCCCGCCGGCGGTGGGGAAGACGCCGCGATCCCGGGTATCCCGGTTCCACGACAGCCGCGGCTTGATCATGGTGAAGCGATCATCGCTCTGCGCCTCCAGGTAGTCCCGGATCCAGTCCGGGGTCCCGGAGCGCTCGTCGATGCCGATGCGCTCCAGGCGCAGCCGCGCCGCCAACCGATCCACCTCGGTGACCGGTACGCTGTACTCCACCGAGGCGTGCCCTGAGGTCAGGTCGTAGTCGGCCAGATCGGCGCGGCGCGCACGCGTCTCGCGGTAGCCCGCCGAGAGCGTCTGCGAGACGCCCTCCTGGGTGTGGTAGCGGTCCGTATACGAGACGTCGTAGATGGTCGAGACGCTGGAGTTGTTCACCGTCATGCTCAGCCGGTCACCGGTGCCGAGCAGGTTGTCCTGAGAGACGGAGAAATTGACCAGCAGTCCCTGCACATCACCGTAGCCCACGCCGGCCTGCAGCTGCCCGGTCATGCGCTCCTGGACACTGACATCGACATCCACCCGGTCGTCCTCGCCGGGGACCCGCGGGGTCTCGACGTTGACGAAGTCGAAGAAACCGAGCCGGTTCAAGCGCGTCTGCGAGCGCTCCAGGGCCTCGCTGGACAGCGGCGCGCCCTCGAGCTGACGCAGCTCGCGGCGGATCACCTCGTCCTGGGTACGCTGGTTGCCGGTGATGTTGATCCGCCGCACGTAGACCCGCGCCCCGGGGTCGACCACATAGGTCAGGTCGACCACGCGGTTCTCCTCGTCCACCTGCGGTCGGACGTTGACGTTGCTGAAGGCATACCCCTCCTCGGCCAACCGCGACCGAATAGCCGAGGAGCCGGCGTTGACCCGGCTGCGCGAGTAGAGCTCCCCCGGTTCCAGGTCAATCAGCTCGCGCAGTTCCTCCGGCGGGACCACCAAGTGTCCTTGGACGTCGATGCTGCCGATCTCGTACTGCTCGCCCTCGGCGACGTTCACGGCGACATGCACATCCCGCCGGTCGGGACTGATGGAGATCTGGGTAGAGGTCACCGCAAAGTTCAGAAAGCCGCGATCCAGGTAATACCCGCGCAGGCTCTCCAGGTCGTTGGCGAGCAGATCCCGGGCGTAACGGTGGCGCTGCGACCAGGGTGCCCACCAGCGCCGGGGCTGCTGCTCGAAGACACCACGCAGTTCACGATCAGAATAGGCCTCATTGCCGGTGAAGTGGATCTCGCGGATCTCGGCCACCGGCCCTTCCTCGATGTCGATGCGGATGGCCACCCGGTTGCGCTCCAGCGGGGAGACGGTGCTCTCCACGGAGACATCGTACTTGCCCTGGGCAAAGTACTGCTGGCGCAGCTCCCGCTCGATCTCCGCCAGCTGCGCACGGTTGAAGACCTGCCCTTCGGCCATCCCCGCGCTGCGCAGCGCCTCGCGCAGGTCCTCGGTGCGGATCTGCTCATTGCCTTCGAACTGGAGCCGGGCGATCGAGGGCCGCTCCTGCACCCGGACGATCAGGTCGTCGCCGTCGCGGGCCAACTCCACATCGCGGAAGAAGCCGGAGCGATAGAGTTCACGGATCGCCTCCCCCACTTCGCCACTGCCGACCCGGTCGCCCGGCTCGATGGGCAGGTAGCTGAAGACCGTCCCCTCATCGATGCGCTCGAGCCCCTCGACCCGGATCTGCTCGGCGACGAACGACTCCGCCTTGGCGGTCGTGACGATGGCCGCGCCGAGCAACAGCGCGATGATGGCATTACGCCCCCAGCGTCGGATCAAAACGCCCCCTTGTCTTCCGTCTGCCGCATCGGGCCGGCTCCGTGTGTGACTGGTGTCGTCCCCGCCCGCATCAGCCGCCGAGCAGGCGTTCGAAGTCGTTGTAGAAGGCCAGGGCCATCAACCCGAGCAGGATGACGATCCCCACCTGCTGGCCGATCAGCTGGGTGCGCTCCGAGACCGGCTTGCCCCGGATCGCCTCGGTGAGGAAGTAGAGCAGATGCCCGCCATCAAGGATCGGGATGGGCAAGAGGTTGATGATGCCCAGACTGATGCTGATCACCGCCAGGAAGGTCAGGAACGGCACCACACCCATGGAGGCGGTATCGCCGGCGAACTGGCCGATGGTCACCGGACCACCGATGTTCTTCAGCGACGCCTCGCCAAGGACCATCCGCACGAGCATCTTCACCGTGACCACCGTGGTGTCCCAGGTCCGCTCGACACCGTAAGCCACTCCGCCCAGCGGTCCGTAACGGACCTCACGCTCCATGCGCTCCTGGTAGCCGTCCGGGATGGCCGGCCCGACTCCGAGCATGCCGACCTCGGCGTCGCCCCGCTGCTGCGAACCAAGGGTCACCGTAACTTCGCGCTGCTCGCCGTCGCGCTGGAAGGTCAGGCGCACCTCCTCGTTGGGACGCGGTTCCACCCGCTCGACCAACCCCAGCCAGGAGTCGATCCCTTCACCATCGATGGCCAGCACCCGGTCGCCTTCCTGGAGCCCGGCCCGGGCGGCCGCCCCCTCTTCGGCAAGACGACCGACGGTGGCAGGCAGATCCGGGGTGTAGGCGCGCAGGCCGATGGTGCCGAGGATATCCGTGGTGTCCTTGAGCGCCGGCTCGGCGCGCAGGTTGAGGGTGCGCACGACCTCGTTGCCCGCCTCGTCGCGCACCGTCACCGGAACGTCCTCGCGATGGAACCCGGCGTTCATGAACCCCATGGCCACGCGCTGCCAGGTGGGGCTCTCCCGGCTGTCGATGGCGACGATCTCCTCGCCCCGCTCGAACCCGGCCATCTCCGCCGGGGTATCGGGCATCGGGTCGTCCACGATCGGGCGCAGCTCGACGATCCCGAGCACCGCGCCCCCCCAGTACGCCACCACCGCGAAGAGGAAGTTCGCTGCGGGCCCGGCGACGACGATGGCGGTCCGCTGCCCCAGGGGGCGGTTGTTGAAGGCGCGATGGCGCTCAGCGGGATCGACCTCGCCCTCGCGCTCGTCGAGCATCTGCACGTATCCGCCGAGGGGGATGGCGGACAAACAGTATTCGATATGGTCCGGAGCACGACCCCGCCAGCTCAGCAGTGGGCGCCCGAACCCCACGGAGAACCTCCGCACGCGGACGTTGCACCAGCGCGCGACCAGGTAGTGGCCCGCCTCGTGAACGGTCACCAGGATCGCGATGGCGACCAGGAAGGCGATGATGCTCCAGACGATGGTCATAGTCGAGTCAGTCCGCGATGCGCCGCACGGCCTCCTCGGCCTGGCGGCGGGCCTGCGCGTCGATGGCGCAGGCCGATTCCAGATCCCGGGGCGGCGGAGGGGTCTCCGCCGCCAGGGCCTCCTCGATCACCGACGCGATGCGGTCGAAGCGCAGACGCCGGTCGAGGAAGGCATCCACGGCGATCTCGTTGGCCGCATTGAGCACGGCGCAAGCGCCGTCGCCGGTACGCAGGGCCTGGTAGGCCAGACGCAGGCAGGGGAAACGGCGCTCGTCCACGGCCTCGAAGTCCAGCCGCCCGGCGGCGGCGAGATCGACCAGGGCGACGCCAGAGGCGATCCGCTCCGGGTACCCCATGGCGTAGGAGATCGGAACCCGCATGTCCGGCGACCCGACCTGCGCCAGGTACGAGCCGTCGCAATAGCCCACCAGCGCGTGCACCAGGCTCTGTCGATGAATGACCACATCGACGCGCCGAGGTTCCAGGTCGAAGAGATGGCAGGCCTCGATCACTTCCAGGCCCTTGTTCATCATGGTGGCCGAATCCACGGAGATCTTCCGGCCCATCGACCAGTTGGGGTGGGCCACGGCCTCTTCCGGAGTCACGGCGGCCAGGGTTTCCGGATCCCGATCGCGGAACGGGCCACCGGAGGCGGTGAGGACGATGCGCTCGACCCCGGTGGTGGCGTGGCCCCCGGCCGGCAGCCCTTGGAAAACGGCGTTGTGCTCACTGTCCACCGGCACGATCCGCGCCCCGCATAGCTGTGCCGTCTCCATGAACAGGGCACCGGCGACCACCAGGGTCTCCTTGTTGGCCAGCAGGATCCGCTTGCCGGCCCGGCAGGCGGCCAACGACGAGGCCAGACCCGCGGCGCCGACCACGGCGGTCACCACGGCGTCCACCTCGGGATCTTCGGCCAAAGCGGCCACACCCGCCTCGCCGGCGCTGACCTCGATCCCTTCCAGTCCCTCGCCCCGCAGCCCGTCACGCAACCGCGTGGCGGCCTCGTCGTCCGCCAGGGCCGCCCGCGCCGGACGGTGCTCACGGCAGATGCGCAACAGACCCTCCCAGTCGCGCCCCGCCGCCACGGCGTGAACGGAGAACCGCTCCGGATGCCGCGCTGCCACATCCAGGGTGCTGGTACCGATGGAGCCGGTGGCCCCGAGGACTGCCAATCGCGTCATATTCCGCTCTGCCACCACGCTAACCCCGCTGCTAGAACCGGCGCCGCCGCGGTCAGACTGTCGATGCGATCGAGGATCCCGCCGTGGCCCGGCAGGATCCCGCCACTGTCCTTTACGCCCCGCTGGCGCTTGAGCATGCTTTCGAACAGGTCGCCGACCACCGAGGCGACCACCACCGCCACCGTCAGCAGCCCCAGCGCCACCGGCCCGGGCGCCTGCGGTTGCAGCGCCAGCACCAGCGCTCCACCGCCAAGCAGCGCGGCCACGCCGCCGCCGATGGCCCCCTCCCAGCTCTTGCCAGGGCTGATCCGCGGCGCCAGGCG
>PULM01000035.1 GCA_003552345.1 Ectothiorhodospiraceae bacterium | reverse complement strand
TTGAGCCCGGGGTGTTGTCGCAGCCGGGAGGGCGCGGATGGACAGTGGCGATCGACGCCTGCGGATCATCCCCGGAGAGTTCGCCGAGACGGCCGAGGCGTGGGAGACGCCCGACTTCGACCAGCCCGAGATCGACCGCCAGCGGCAGGCCGAGCAGGAGCAGGCGCGGCGCATCGAGCGCGAGAAGCGCCGGCGTCGCCGCGAGCGCCGGCGCCAGGCGGTGGCCGAGCGCCTGCGCCTGGAGGACGAGGCGCGCCGCTCGCTGCCGAGTGTCGAGGAGATCGAGGAGATCCGCGCCACCGCCCGGCGCCAGGGCCACCAGGAGGGCTACGAGGCCGGTCGCCACGAGGGCTATCAGGCCGGCTATCCGGAGGGTCTGCAGGCCGGGCAGAGCGACGGCCGGCGGGCGGGTGCGGTGCTGGTGCGCCGGCTGCGGGTCCTGCTCGATACCCTGGGGCGCCCCCTGGAGCAGCTCGACCGGGATGCCGAGGACGAACTCCTGCACCTGGTCTTCGCCGTGGCCCGGCGGCTGGCCCTTGAAGAGCTGCGCACCGACCCGGAGCACGCCCTGGCCGCCGTGCGCCAGGCGTTGGGTGAGCTGCCGGCCCAGGAGCGCCGCCTGACCATCCAGGTCCACCCCGACGAGCACGGCTTCATCACCGAGCAGCTCGGCACCGAGGTGGGCGACAAGGGGTGGTCGGTGGTCGCGGACGCCCACCTCACCCCCGGGGGTTGTATCGTCACCACCGAGACCTCGCGGGTGGATGCCACCGTCGAGCGGCGTCTCGATGCCGTCGCCGAGCAGCTGCTCGGCGATGCCCACGCCGGCGAGGCCGATGAGGCGGTC
The DNA here is from genome assembly GCA_003552345.1 of Ectothiorhodospiraceae bacterium. GTDB lineage: Bacteria > Pseudomonadota > Gammaproteobacteria > Nitrococcales > Halorhodospiraceae > Halorhodospira. The sequence goes on along the minus strand of PULM01000035.1, from coordinate 4,593 downwards.
CAGCGCAGCTACCGCGGGCGCGCCCCGGGGGCGGCGGAGGATGATGAGCCCGATGCCGAGGGTACCAGGGCCGCCGACGGCCAGGCCGGTGGTGGGGGGGAGCGATGAACGTCCCCGCCGGACTGGGCCGGGACTGGACCGCCCGGGTGCGCCGACGGGTCGATCACGTCGAGCCCGTCCGGCCTCCGGTCGAGGGGGTGCTGCGGCGCATGGTCGGTCTGACCCTGGAGGCCGAGGGGTGTCGGGCGCCGCTCGGGGCGCGCTGCACCATCGAGGACGGCCAGGGCGGAGTCGAGGCCGAGGTGGTGGGTTTCGCCGGCGATCGTCTCTACCTCATGCCCACCGGCGATCTGCGCGGTGTCATGCCCAATGCCCGGGTCGTGCCCCGGGGCAGCGGTGCCCAGGCCCGGGTCGGCGAAGAGCTCCTCGGCCGGGTTATCGACGGCGGTGGGCAGCCCATCGACGGCGCCGGCCCGCTCAAGGCCCGCGAGCGAACGCCGCTGATGGCCGAGCCGATCAACCCGCTTGAGCGCGCCCCCATCGCCGCGCCGCTGGATGTCGGGGTGCGCTCGATCAACGCCCTGTTCACCGTTGGCCGGGGCCAGCGCATGGGCCTGTTCGCCGGTTCCGGGGTGGGCAAGAGCGTGCTGCTGGGCATGATGACCCGCTACACCACCGCCGACGTGGTGGTGGTCGGGCTGATCGGTGAGCGGGGGCGCGAGGTGCGCGAGTTCATCACCGAGATCCTCGGCCGCCACGGCCTGGCGCGGGCGGTGGTGGTCGCGGCACCGGCCGACACCTCGCCGCTGTTCCGACTCCATGGGGCCATGCGCGCGACCAGCATCGCCGAGTACTTCCGTGATCAGGGCTACAACGTCCTGCTGCTGATGGACTCGCTGACTCGCTACGCCCAGGCGCAGCGCGAGATCGGCCTGGCCATCGGCGAGCCGCCCACCACCAAGGGGTACCCGCCGTCGGTCTTCGGGCTGCTGCCGCGGCTGGTCGAGCGCGCCGGCAACGGCGCTGATGGTGGCGGCTCGATCACAGCCTTCTACACCGTGCTGGTCGAGGGCGATGACCAGCAGGAGCCCATCGCCGACTCGGCGCGGGCGATCCTCGACGGCCACCTGGTGCTCTCGCGGAGCCTGGCCGACTCCGGCGTCTACCCGGCGGTGGATGTCGAGGCCTCGATCAGCCGCGCCATGATGGCCATCACCAACGGCGCCCACCAGAAGGCGGCGCAGCGCTTCCGGGAGCTCTACACCGCCTACCGCCAGAACGAGGATCTGATCAGTGTCGGCGCCTACCAGCGCGGCTCCGCCCCGCTGGTCGATCAGGCCATCCAGTACCAGCCGCGGCTGCGCGCATTCCTGCAGCAGGATGTCAGCGAGGCGGTGGATTTTGACGAGTCCCTGGCATCGCTGGGGCGACTGACCGGTGAGGTGAGCGGATGAGCAAGGGGGCCGAGCGACTGCGCCCGGTGGAGCGGCTGACCGATCAGCGCAAGGAGCAGGCCGCCAACCAGCTGGCGCGGGCCGAGGGGGAGCTGCGCCAGGGCGAGGCGCGCCTGGAAGAGATCCTCGAGATGCGCCAGGAATACCGCCGCCAGCTGACCGAAGACAACGCCATCGAGGCCGCCCGCCTGCGCGATTTCAACGCCTTTCTCACCCGGCTCGATGAGGCCATCGTCCAGCAGCGCCAGCAGATCGCCCAGCAGCAACGGCGGGTGACCCAGCTGCACAAGGAGTGGCTGCAGCGCTGGGGGGAGCACCGCACCATCGAGAAGGTCGTCGAGCGGCGCGTCGAGATCGAGCAGGCGGCCTTCGAGCGGCGTGAGCGCCAGGAGTCCGACGAGGTGGCGCGCATGCTCTATCAGGCCGTCCAGCGCGGGGATCTGCCCGGCCAGGGCGGGTAGCCGCCGGCGCCCCGTTCTCCCTCCGGTCCGGATCTTGCAGAAGATCGGGCACCGGCCCGTCGCCAACGCTGGAGGAAACCGCATGCCCCTTCTTGACCTCACCGCCCTCGATCTCGATGCCGGCGGGCGCAAGCGTGCATCGGAGGCGGCGCCGGGCGGTCAGGGCGAGGCCGGCGGGTTCCTCGAGGCCCTGCTCGATACGCCGGCGCTCAAGGAGGCGGGCATCGACGAGACCGACCTCAAGGGACTCCTCGACGCCCTCGGCGGCAAGCTAGGCGGCGAGGGCCTGCCGCTGGACGGCGAGGCGCTGCCGGCCGAACTGGAGGAAGTGGCCCCGGATCTGGATGAGCTCTCCGAGAAGCTGCAGGCCGTCATGGACGCCCTGGCCGGGATGGGCGAGGGGGACGCCGAGCAGGCCCTGGCCGGACTCGACCCGGCGCTGCTCGAGGGGTTGGAAGAGGCCGACCCGCAGGAGCTCTCCGGCAAGCTCAAGGCGTTGCTGGAGGGGGAGACCGGAAAGCTTGAGCGCCTTGGGGCGTGGTTGGAGGGGCAGCGGCAGCTGGCCGCTGAACGCGCCGAGGTTCTCCAGGCGCTGGCCGAACTGGAGGACGAGGGGCTCTCGGGCAAGGAGTTGGTGGCCGCGCTGCAGGAGCGCCTGGCCCACCTTGATGATCCCGAGCTGGTTGGTGACTCGGCCGGGGAGGGCGCCGAACAGGGCGGGCTGACCGCCATCGCCGCCAGCGCCTCGGCTCTGATCGGCAGCGCACCCGGCGATGAGGCCGATGCCGGGCGCGGGAGCGCGCTGGGCGATCAGATCGCCCGCGAGCTGCGGGCCGGCGGCCTGCTCAATGCCCCCGTGGGCGGGCTGGATCTGACCGGCGGGCAGACCGGCAGCCAGGGCGGGCAGAGTGGCAGCGGCGAGCGTAGCCCGGCTGCCGAGGCGCTGCTCCAGGCCCTGCAGCCGGGGCAGCGCGGCAGCGATGAGGGTGCAGCAGCCCGGGGCGAGTTCAGCGGGCTCCTGGCTGCCGCTCAGGGGCTGGACGGCAGCCAGCGTGGTGGTGGCATGCAGTTCACGGTGCCGCAGCCGGTGGGCCAGCCGAACTTCACCCCCGCCGTCGGCGAGCGGGTGATGTGGATGGTCAACGAGAACGTCCAGCAGGCGCGGCTGCAGCTCAACCCGCCCGGCCTCGGCCCGCTGGATATCCAGGTCAACGTCGGTGACGAGCGCACCACGGTGAACATCACCGCCCATAATGCCGCCACCCGCGAGGCGCTGGAACAGGACCTGGAGCGGCTTCGGCAGCTGCTTGCCGATCAGGGGCAGGGCGAGGTGGAGGTGAACATCTCCCAGGGTGAGGGCGGTGACGATGAGACCGATCCCGACGGCGGCGAGGCGCTGCAGGCCGCCGAATCAGAAGGCGAGGAGGCCGGGGAGGCCGCCACAGCCGGCAGTAGCGGCCGCGGCCTGGTCGATCACTACGCCTGACGCCGTCCGCCCAGTCGCCCGGCCAGCAGGCGCAGGGGCGCCAGGGCCGCGGCGATGCCGACCAGTACGGTGGCGAAGGGCAGATCCAGGGCCATGGCGGTGACGAACGCCGCGCTGTAGATCGCCGCGGCCAGCCCCGCCGTCCAGGCCACGGCGCGCCGCCACCCACCGGCCAGGGCGAAGGCCAGCCACGCCGGGATGAAGACCAGGGCGAAGGCGGCCATCACCCCCATCACCAGCGCGGTGATCGCCACCACCGCCGCGGCGATCAGATCGAACCCGAGGGTTACCGGCCACAGCGGCTTGCCGTTGGCGGCGTCATGGCCGGGGAAGAGCTCGTGGCGCAGCAGCCGGCGCGAGATCATCGGCAGCAGCAGCGCGGCGGCACCGGCGACGATCAATGTTGCCCACAGTTCCTCGGCGCCGACGAAGTAGAGCTGCCCCTCGATCAGGTTCTCGCCCAGCAGCTTGGCGTGGTAGGTCATCGTGGCGCCGAGCATCATCGCCGCCCAGCCGAAGAGGATCATCCAGGCGTAGACGTCATTGCCACTGCGCTGCAGCGCGCCCTTGATCGCCACCGCCACGGCGCTGGCGGTCAGCGCGGCGGCCAGCGGCGGGGCGCCAAGGAGCAGCCCCGCCACGCCGCCGGCGCCGGCCAGGTGGGCAAAGCCCAGGGCGGCCAGCCACTCGCCGCGCAGGCGTAGGTAGAGCCCGATCACCGCCACCGCCACGGCGGCGGTCAGCCCGGCGAAGAACGGCAGACGGAACAGGGGGTCGAAGAGCAGTTCCATTACGCGGCCCTCTCGGTTCCGCGCAGATGCCCGCCCGGTTCCAGGGTGACGACCCGGTGGCAGACCTGGCGGATGAAGTCGGCGTCGTGGCTGATCACCAGCGCACCCCGTCCAGGGCGCAGGTGGGTCAGCCCCTCGATGAGCAGCTGCCGGCCGCGGGCGTCCAGGTTGTTGGTGGGTTCATCGAGCAGCACCAGGGCCCCGGGGTGGCCGAGGACGGACCAGACCAGCAGGCTCTGGCGCTGCCCGCCGCTGAGCCGGTCGATGCGCCGGCGCAGCAGCGGCTGCAGCGGCTCGGGCAGGGTGGCGGGGTCGGCGCCCATCAGCGCCAGGAGTTCGTCGCCGCGCAGCGGTAGCTCGCCGCCCTGGTACGGGGCCTGGGACTGGCAGGCGATGCCGGC
>PULM01000191.1 GCA_003552345.1 Ectothiorhodospiraceae bacterium | reverse complement strand
GACGGTGCTCGTTCCCGGCGTAGACCTTGAGCTTCTTCAGCATGGCCCGACCCAGCCGGTTCTTCGGCATCATCCCGCGCACCGCGCTCTCGATCAGGCGCTCCGGATGACGTTCACGCACCTCGGCGACCGTACGGCTCTTGATGCCGCCCGGGAAGCCGGTGTGCCAGAAATACTGCTTGTCCCGCTCTTTACGACCGGTCAGACGCACCTTGTCGGCGTTGATCACGACGATATAGTCGCCTGCATCAACGTGGGGCGTAAAGACCGGCTTGTGCTTGCCGCGCAGGCGGTGCGCGATCTCGCTGGCGAGCCGACCCAGGGTCTTGTCGGTGGCGTCGACCAGGTACCAGTCGCGTTGAACCTCTGCGGGCTTGGCGCTATACGTCTTCATCGCTTCGCTCTCTCCGTCGAAGACCGCGCATCATAACGGAAGGCGGCGGCACTGACAACCGCCACCGCCCCGCCGTCCGCGGCGGCTCAGACTTCTTGGTTGGCCGGCAGGTTGCGCCCGGCGAAGATCTCCATCATCTCCCGGCGCAGGTGCCTGCGGATGTTGTTCGCCTCCTCCTCGTCGAGGTCGGCACTCGACTCGCCGAAGAGGTAGTTATCCAGGTCGAACTCACGCAGGATCATCTTCGTGTGGAAGATGTTCTCCTGGTAGACGTTCACATCCAGGGTCTGGTAACGCTCCTTGGTGTCCTCGGACAGGTAGTTCTGGATCGAGTTGATCTCGTGATCGATGAAGTGCTTGTGCCCCTCCACGTCGCGGGTGAAGCCGCGCACGCGGTAGTCCATGGTCACGATGTCCGAGTCGAAGGAGTGGATCAGGTAGTTGAGCGCCGTCAGCGGCGAGATCACCCCACAGGTGGAGACGTCGATATCCGCCCGGAAGGTGCTCACGCCCTTGTCCGGATGCATCTCCGGATAGGTGTGGACGGTGATGTGCGACTTGTCCAGGTGCGCGACGACGTCGTCGGGCAGCGGCCCCGGCCGCGCCTCGGCGCTCTCCTCGGCCTCCTCGGGGGATACCGGCCCCTCGGAGATGAGGATGGTCACGCTGGCCCCCTGGGGGTCATAGTCCTGGCGTGCGACGTTGAGCACGTTGGCCCCGATGATCTCGGCCACGTTGGTCAGGATCTCGGTCAGCCGTTCGGCGTTGTACTCCTCGTCGATGTACTCGATATACGCCCGCCGCTGCGCCTCGGTCTTGGCGTAGCACACGTCGTAGATGTTGAAGCTCAACGACTTGGTCAGATTGTTGAAGCCGTGGAGCCGGATGCGGGTGTAATCGACCAACGGCTGGGCCCTCCCGTCGCCGGTGGGAAGTGTGCGCTCAAGGGAGCGGGGAATTATGCACAAATCTGACGATAACGCCAGCACCGTGATGGACCGTGCTGGCGCGGGAACTGTTCCCCACCCGCAGCCGACTCAGGCACCCGCGCGATGGCCGAAGAGCTCGGCCAGGCGGGCCCCGGGGCTTGGCGCCGTCATGAACGCCTCGCCGACCAGGAAGGCGTGGATGCCGGCGGCCTCCATGCGCGCCACGTCGTCCGGGGTGTGGATGCCGCTTTCGGTGACCACCAGCGCCCCCTGCGGCATCGCCCCGACCAGCGCCTCGCTGGTGGCCAGATCGGTATAGAAGGTGCGCAGGTCGCGGTTGTTGACACCGACCAGTGCCGGCCCGAGGGGCTGGATCCGCGCCAGTTCCTCGGCGTCGTGGACCTCGATGAGCACATCCATGCCCAGTTCCACCGCCAGGGCGTGGAGTTCGGCCAGCTGCGCGTCACCCAGCGCGGCGGCGATGAGCAGGATGCAATCCGCACCCAGGACCCGGGCCTCGTAGACCTGGTAGGCGTCGACGGTGAAGTCCTTGCGCAGCACCGGCAGGGATACCGCCTCACGGGCCGCCTGCAGGTGCGCGTCGTCACCCTGGAAGAAGTCACGGTCGGTGAGCACCGACAGGCAGGCAGCGCCGTGGCGCTGGTAGTCGGCGGCGATAGCCGCCGGCTGGAAGTCCTCGCGGATAACCCCACGACTGGGCGAAGCCCGCTTGACCTCGGCGATCACCCCCGCGCCACCGGCCTCCACCCGCTGCGAGAGGGCGTCGCGAAACCCGCGGCAGGGCGGCAGATCGGCGGCGGCCGCCGATAGCTCGCGCAGCGATCGGGCCTCGGCACGCTCGACCACCTCCTCGACCTTGCGGCGCAGGATACGGCGCAGGATGTCCGGCGTCCCGCTCGCGCTCATTGGGCGAGCTCCTGGGTCGTCGCCACGAAACGCTCCAGGGTCTGGGCGGCGGCGCCGGAGGTCATCAGCTCACGGGCCAGCTCCACGCCGCGGCGCAGATCCGGGGCCTCGCCGCCGACGTAGAGCGCAGCACCGGCGTTGGCGGCGATCAGCTCCGTGGCCGCGATCCGCTCGCCGGCGAAGGCGGCACGGATCATCGCCAGGCTGTCCTTGGTACCGGAGATGGTCACCTCGTTGAGCGGCGCGCTGCGCAGCCCCAGGTCCTCCGGCGTGACGGTGTACTCCTCGATCTGACCGTTGCGCAGCTCGGCGATCCGCGTCGGCGCGGCGATGCTGATCTCATCGAGCCCGTCCTCGGCGTGGACCACCAGGACGTGATCGCTGCCCAGCGCCTGGAGCACCTCGGCCACCGGGCGCACCCACTCCTGCCCGAAGACACCCAGCAGCTGGCGCCGCGCCCCGGCCGGGTTGGACAGCGGGCCGACCAGGTTGAACAGGGTGCGCACGCCGAGCTCCTTGCGCGGACCGACGGCGTGTTTCATGGCGCTGTGGTGCAGCGGCGCGAAGAGAAAGCCGACGTTGACCCGGCGGATGCACTCGGCCACCGCCTCGCTGCTCAGCTCCAGGGTGGCGCCACAGGCCTCAAGCAGATCGGCGCTGCCGCTGCGCCCGGAGACCGAGCGGTTGCCGTGCTTGGCCACCGGGATGCCCCCGGCGGCGGTGACGAAGGCGGCGGCGGTGGAGACGTTCAGCGTGCCGCGGGCATCCCCGCCGGTGCCACAGGTATCCACCAGACGATGGAAGTCGTCACCGACATCGACCCGCTCGGCGAGCTCGCGCATGACCGAGGCCGCGGCGGCCATCTCCGCGACCGTCTCCCCCTTCAGGCGCATGCCGATGAGAAAGCCACCGATCTGCGCCGGGGTGGCCCCACCGGTCATGATGGTGCGGAAGACCGCCGTCATCTCATCGGGGCTGAGATCCTGGTTTTCCGTGATTCGACGAAGGGCGGCTGTCAGGTCCATGGGGTGCCTCGGTTTTTCAGGGTTCAGGGTTTCAGCGTGCACGGGCCGCGCCCAGGGCGCCGGGTTCAGGCGACGGCACGGGGCTGTTCGAGGAAGTTGCGCAGCAGGTCGTGACCGGACGAGGTCAGGATCGACTCCGGGTGGAACTGCACCCCCTCGACCGGCAGCCGGCGGTGGCGCAGCCCCATGATCTCGTCGATGGCGCCGTGCGGCCCTTCCGTCCAGGCGGTGATCTCCAGCTCCTCGGGCAGGCTCTCGCGCTCGACGATCAGCGAGTGGTAGCGGGTCGCCTCCAGGGGCTCGGGCAGGCCCGCAAACACCCCCTGGCCGCGATGGCGGATCGGCGAGGTCTTGCCGTGCATGACCTGACGGGCACGCACGACACGCCCGCCAAAGACCTGTCCGATGGTCTGGTGACCGAGACAGACGCCGAGGATGGGCACCTCGCCGGCCAGGGCACGCACCACCTCCAGCGACACCCCGGCCTCGTTGGGCGTGCACGGCCCCGGGGAGATCACGATACGCTCCGGGCGCAGACGGCGGACCTCATCGACGCTGATCTCGTCGTTGCGCGCCACCTCGACCCGCGCCCCCAGTTCGCCGAGGTACTGGACCAGGTTCCAGGTGAACGAGTCGTAGTTGTCGATCATCAGGATCATAAGCCCGCCTCGGCCATCTCGACGGCGCGCAGCAGCGCCCGGCCCTTGTTCAGGGTCTCCTTCCACTCGAGCTCCGGAACGGAGTCGGCGACCACCCCCGCCCCGGCCTGCACGTGGACCCGCCCATCGTGGACCACTGCGGTGCGGATGGCGATGGCCGTGTCCATATTGCCCGACCAGGACAGGTACCCCACGGCGCCGGCATAGATCCCCCGCTTGACCGGCTCCACCTCGTCGATGATCTCCATGGCCCGGATCTTCGGCGCCCCGGAGACGGTCCCGGCCGGGAAGGTGGCGCGCAGCACATCCATGGGCCCGAGCCCGGGGCGCAGCCGCCCGACCACGTTGGAGACGATGTGCATGACCTGGGAGTAGCGCTCCACCACCATCCGCTCGGTCAGGCGCACGGTGCCGGTCTCAGCCACCCGGCCGACGTCGTTGCGCCCCAGGTCGATGAGCATGACGTGCTCGGCGATCTCCTTCGGGTCCGAGACCAGCTCCTGCTCCAGCTCGCGGTCGCGGGCCTCGGTGGCACCGCGTTTGCGCGTGCCGGCGATGGGGCGCACGGCCACCTCGCCCTCTTCCAGGCGGACCAGGATCTCCGGCGAGGAGCCGACCACCTGGCAGGCCCCCAGGTCGAGGAAATACATGTACGGCGACGGATTCGTGCAGCGCAGAGCGCGGTAGAGGTCCAGCGGCTCGGCGGTGAACGGCATGCTCATCCGCTGCGAGGGCACCACCTGCATCACGTCGCCGGCGGCGATGTACTCGCGGATGCGCTCGACCGCGGCCTCGAAGCCGGTCTGGGTGAAGTTGTAGCTCGGCTCGCCGGCGGCCATCTTGGCGTCGCGACGGGGACTGCGCTCCAGGGGCTCGGCCAGGCGCTCGGACAACGCATCCAGCCGGGCCAGCCCCGCCTCGTAGGCACCCGACTCGCGCGGGTCGCAGTGGACCACCAGGTAGAGCTGCCCGGAGAGGTTGTCGAAGACCACGACCTCTTCGGCCTCCACCAGGCAGATATCCGGCAGGCCCAGGGTGTCCTCCGGGGCGCTATCGGCCAGGCGCGGCTCGACGTAGCGCACGGTATCGTAACCGAAATAACCAACCAGCCCGCCGAGAAAACGCGGCATCTGCGGGAACCCGGAGGGCGTGGCGGCGCGGTGGCGATGCTGATACGCCTCGATCCAGGCCAGCGGATCGCGTACCTCCTCCTCCTGGACGAGGGCCCCGTCGCGGCGAAGCTCGACGCGGTGGCCGTAGACGGCGATCTCGGTGCGGGCGGGCAGCCCGATGATCGAGTAGCGCCCCCACTTCTCGCCCCCTTCCACCGACTCGAAGAGGAACGAGCGCGGCCCGCGGGCGAGCTTGAGGTAGGTGGAAAGCGGCGTGTCGAGGTCGGCCAGCACCTCGCGGATGAGCGGGATCCGCGTGTAGCCGGCCTCGGCGAGGCTATGGAATTCGTGCTCTTTCATCGGCTCTGGACCGCCCCGCGCAGCAGCGTAAGCACATCGCCCAGGTCATCGACGATGGCGTCGGCGCCCAGGTCCTCCGGCGCCACACCGCGACGATAGCCATACGGGACGCAGACCACGGGGATGCCGGCATTGCGCGCCGCCTCCACGTCGGTACGCGAGTCGCCGACCATCAACACGGTCCGCGACGCCGCGCCGAGGCGCTCCATGGCCAGACGCAGCGGCTCGGGGTCGGGCTTGCGCGCCTCGGTGCATTCACCGCCGACGACCACGTCGATGGCATCGGCCACCCCCATGCCCTGGAGGATCGGCTCGGCGAAGCGCCGCGGCTTGTTGGTGACCACGGCCAGACGCAGGCCCGCGCGGGCGAGGGCCTGCAGGGTCTCGACGACCCGGGGGTAGGGGCGGCTGTGGACGTAGACGGCCTCGCCGTAGCACTCGAAGAAGCGATCCAGCGCCGCGTCCAGCTCCTCGTCCGGCGGCGCGCCGTCCTCCTCACCGGTCAGGGCGCGGGCCACCAGCCGGCGGGCCCCGTTGCCCACCCAGCCGCGGACCTGTTCCTCGGTGACCGGGGCGTGATCACGCTCGGTGAGCACCTGGTTGACGGCAGCGGTGAGATCCGGGGCGCTGTCCACCAGCGTCCCGTCAAGATCGAAGAGAATCGCGCGAGTTAGCGAAAGATCCATAGCCAGCTTTCAGGTAGAAAGCTACACCCTACCGGCTGGCCGACCCGCACCGCAAGCGGCTGCGACGCTCAGGCCACCACCGGCTGATCGTAGGCGATGGGCAGCTCGTCGAACTCCTCGAAGGTCACCTCTTCCCACGCGTACTCGTGCTCGAGCAGCTTACGCAGCAGCCGGTTGTTGAGCGCGTGCCCGGACTTGTGCCCGTGGAACGAGCCGATCAGGCTGCTGCCGAGCAGGTAGAGGTCGCCGATGGCATCGAGGATCTTGTGCTTGACGAACTCGTCGCGGTAACGCAGCCCGTCCTCGTTGAGCACCCGATAGTCGTCGACCACGATGGCGTTATCCAGACTGCCGCCGAGCGCCAGCCGGGAGGCCCGCAGCGCCTCGATCTCCTTCATGAAACCGAAGGTCCGGGCACGGCTGATCTCCTTGATAAAGGAGGTCGAGGAGAAGTCGACCTCGGCCCGGGCGTGCTGATCGAGGAAGACCGGATGGTCGAAGTCGATGGTGAAGCTGACCTTGAACCCCTCGAAGGGTTCAAAGGCCACCCACTTGTCCCCGTCGACGACCTGCACCGGCTCCAGGATGCGCACGAAGCGCTTGGGCGCCTCCTGCTCCTTGATCCCGGCGGAGCGGACCAGGAAGACGAACGGCGCCGCACTGCCATCCATGATCGGCACCTCGGCGGCGGAGAGGTCGACGTAGCAGTTGTCGATCCCCAGACCGGCCAGCGCCGAGAGCAGGTGCTCGACGGTGGACACGCGCACCCCGTCCTCGACCAGACAGGTCGAAAGGCGGGTGTCCCCCACCGCAGCCGCAGTGGCCTTGATCTCGCGGTCGAGATCCGTGCGCCGGAATATGATCCCCGCGTTGGCTGGAGCCGGACGAAGGGTCAGATAGACCTTCTCGCCGGTGTGCAGGCCCACGCCGGTCGCGCGGATGCTGTTCTTCAAGGTGCGTTGACGGATCATGGCTCGACTCGGCTCCACTGCTTTCACGGCTCCACGTGTGCTCAGACGCAACCCGCGCGACCGGACACACCGCCCTACCTGTCAATAGCGGCAAGACGTCGCGAAATATTAGTGTAACAAATCCAAAAAGCATATTGCAGCGCACAATTTGCGCTGCGACTCAGTCCGCCTGGCGACGCAGGAACGCCGGGATGTCGAGGTACTCCATGTCACCGTCGGCATCGGCCTCCTTGCGCTCGTTGGCGGCGTTCTGCCGGATCACCGTGGGCCGGTCGAGCTGGGCGTAGTCAACCTCACCCGTGTTCTTGCGCGGGCCCGGCTGCGTCTGCTGGGTGGCACGGGCGACATCCTCCGCCGATTGGACCGCCGGCCCCAGCCCGGTGGCCACCACCGTCACGCGCAGCTCGTCCTCGAGCTCGGGGTCGATCACCGCGCCGACGACCACGGTGGCCTCATCGGAGGCGTACTCGCGCACCGCATTGCCGACCTCATCGAACTCGCCGATGGACAGGTTGTAGCCGCCGGTGACGTTGACCAGTACGCCGTTGGCGCCGGCCAGGTTGAAGTCCTCGAGCAGCGGGCAGGCGATGGCGCGATCGGCCGCCTCGCGGGCCCGCCCCTCACCGGAGGCCACGCCATTGCCCATCACGGCCATGCCCATCTCCGACATCACCGTGCGCACGTCGGCGAAGTCGACATTGATCAGACCCGGACGGGTGATCAGCTCGGCGATGCCGCGCACCGCACCGTGGAGCACGTCGTTGGCCGACTTGAAGGCGTCGATCAGGGTCAGGTTCTTGCCGAGCACCGGCAGCAGCCGCTCGTTGGGGATGGTGATCAGCGAATCGACGCTGCTCTCCAGCTCCTTGATGCCCTCCTGGGCGACGCCCATGCGCTTGTTGCCCTCGAAGGGGAACGGCTTGGTCACCACGGCCACCGCCAGGATGCCCATCTCGCGGGCGACCTCGGCGACCACCGGCGCCGCGCCGGTGCCGGTGCCACCGCCCATGCCGGCGGTGATGAAGACCATATCGGCGCCGTCGAGCACCTCCTGGAGACGGTCGCGGGACTCCTCGGCCGCCTGCCGGCCGGTGTTCGGGTCGGCGCCGGCCCCCAGCCCCTTGGTGATCCCGGAGCCGAGCTGGACCGTCACCCCGGCACGGGTATTGGCCAGGGCCTGGGCGTCGGTGTTGGCGTAGATGAACTCCACGCCCTCGATCTCGCTCTCGACCATGTGCTGGACGGCGTTGCCACCGCCGCCGCCGACCCCGATCACCTTGATGACCGCGTTCTGATTGGCGGTATCCATCAGATCAAACATGATGCTGCCCTCCTCAAGCGTCCTGGACGCTGGCGATAACTGAAAAAATGACTAGAAATTCCCCTTGAACCAATTTTTCATCCGCCCCCACAGGGCGGTCATACCGGAATCCTGCGTCAGCGCCGGCGAGAGCCCGCTGTCGCGATTGCGCGCGCCGAAAGCGAGCAGGCCGACGCCGGTGGAATACATCGGGTTGCGGACCACGTCCGACAGCCCGGTGACGAACTTCGGCACGCCGATGCGCACCGGCAGATGGAAGATCTCCTCGGCCAGGTCGGTGACGCCCTCCATCTTCGAGCTGCCGCCGGTGAGCACGATGCCGGCGGGAATCAGGTCCTCGAACCCGCTCTTGCGCAGCTCGGACTGCACCAGCGAGAGCAGCTCCTCGTAGCGCGGCTCGACCACCGAGGCCAGCGACTGACGGGAGAGCCGCCGCGGCGGCCGATCGCCCACCGAGGGCACCTCGATGCTCTCCTCGGGGTTGGCCAGCTGCGACAGCGCGCAGGCATAGCGCACCTTGATGTCCTCGGCGTGGTGGGTCGGGGTGCGCAGGGCCACGGCGATGTCGTTGGTCACCTGGTGCCCGGCGATGGGGATCACCGCCGTGTGACGGATGGCGCCGCCGGTGAACACTGCGATATCCGTGGTCCCGCCCCCGATATCGACCAGGCAGACGCCGAGCTCCTTCTCGTCGTCGCCGAGCACGGCGTGGCTCGCCGCCAGTTGCTGAAGGACAATGTCGTCGACGTCCAGCTGGCAGCGGCGGACGCACTTGGTGATGTTGTCCGCCGCCGAGACCGCCCCGGTGACCATGTGCACCCGCGCCTCCAGACGCACGCCGGCCATGCCCAGCGGATCGCGGATCCCCTCCTGGCTGTCGATGACGAACTCCTGCGGGATCACGTGCAGGATCTGTTGGTCTGCCGGAATCGCCACCGCCTTGGCCCCGTCGAGGACGCGCTCCAGATCGGCCTGGCGGACCTCCTTGTCACGGATGGCCACCATGCCGTGGGAGTTGAGGCTGCGGATGTGGCTGCCCGAGATCCCGACATAGGCCGAGTGGATCTCGCAGCCGGCCATCAGCTCGGCCTCCTCGATGGCGCGCTGGATGGACTGCACCGTGGAGTCGATGTTCACCACCACGCCCTTCTTGAGCCCGTGGGACGGGTGGCTGCCCACACCGATGACCTCCAGCTCACCGTCCTCCTTGGCTTCGCCCACGATGGCCACCACCTTCGAGGTGCCGATATCGAGGCCCACCAACAGGCTGTCTTCGCTCTTTCGCACCATGCTCTGCTCCGCCTTCAGTCCGCTTCGTCTGCCGCACCCCAGGCCACGGCAAAGCCGTTGGGGTAGCGCAGATCAACCCGCTCCATCGGGGCCTCTTCCCGTTCCTCCAGGGCCGGCAGCACCGCGGCGAAGCGCTCCACGCGCTCGCCGGGCTCCTGCCGCCCGAGGGCCATCTCCACCCCGCCCTCCAGCCGTGCGCTCCACGAGCCCCGGGGCGAGAGACCGAGCGCCACCAGATTGACGCCCCGTTCATCCAGTCGTTCCTGCATTTCCTTGAACAAGCCGGCCACCTCCGCCTCGCTGCCCGCCGGCCCGGCGAGCACGGGGAGCCCCTCCGGCATCGTCTGTGGTGGCGGCTCGAAGCGCTGACCGCTGCGATCGACCAGTGCCTGCTCGCCCCAGCGCGCCAGCGGCTCGCGCTCGCGCAGCGTCACCCGGATGCTGCCCGGCCAGGCCCGCTGCACCTCGGCGGCCGCCACCCAGGGCAGTGCCTCCAGCGCATCCCGGGCACCGCGCACGTCCACCCCCAGCACACTCCGGTGCAAATGGGGTGCCAGCGCGCCGCGCAACTCCTCGCCGTGGACCCGCTGCGGCGCATCGCTCAGCTCCACCCGCTCCAGAGGCAGGATGCGCCCCTCCTCCAGGGCCACGGCGAGCAACCCGGCGGCACCGGTGGCGAGCAACGCCACCGCCCCGCCCCACAGCCAGCCGCGCAGCCCCGGCAACGACGGGACCCGGGGGCCTTCGGCGCGCGACCGCCCCCGCTGCTGTCCCAGCAGATCGCTCCAATCCTCTCGGCTCACGGCAGCGCCTCCCCAAGGATGCGGGCCACCAGCTCATCGAAACCGATCCCAGCCTGCGCGGCGGCCATCGGCACCAGCGAGTGGTCGGTCATGCCCGGGATGGTGTTCACCTCCAGCAGCCACCACTGCCCGGCGCCGTCGCGCATGACATCGACGCGACCCCAGCCGCTCCCGCCGCTGGCGACGAAGGCCTCCCGGCACAGCGCACCCAGCGCCGCCTCCTCCTCCGCGCCCAGGCCACTCGGGCAGTGGTGACCGGTGTCCTCGGCCTCGTACTTGGCCGCGTAGTCGAAGAAGGCGTGCGAGGTCTCCAGGCGGATCGACGGCAGCACGTGATCGCCGAGCAGCGCTACCGTGTACTCCTCGCCCTCGATCCACTGCTCGGCGAGCACCGTCTCGTCGTAGGCGGCCGCTGCCCGGTACGCCCCGGCCAGCTGCTCGGGACTGTCCACGCGGGTCATCCCCAGGCTCGAGCCCTCGCGGGCGGGCTTGACGATGACCGGGTACGTCATCCCCGCGGCCAGCGCGGTGGTCTCCGCCCCCAGCAGCTGACCCGCCGGCGTGGGGAGGCCGCAGCCCTGCCAGAGCCGCTTGCAGCGCCACTTGTCCATGCCCAGCGCCGAGCCGAGCACGCCGCTGCCGGTGTACGGCACCCCGAGCAGATCGAGCAGCCCCTGCACCGTGCCGTCCTCGCCACCGCGCCCGTGCAGGGCGATGAAGACCAGGTCGTAGCCGCGCAACCCCTCCAGGGCGCGGTCGCGCGGATCGTAGGCCTCGGCGTCGTAGCCGCGGCGCTGCAATGCGGCGAGCACCGCCCCACCGCTACGCAGGGAGATCGCCCGCTCGGCGGAGCTCCCGCCCATGAGCACGGCAACCCGCCCCACCCGCTGCGGCTCCGGGATCCCGCTCATGACGCCACCTCCCCGATCACGTGGCCCTCCGGCTCTAGCCACACCCCGTGCACCTCGGCGACCCGCTCCTGGATCTGCGCCATCAGCCCCTCGATATCCGCGGCGCTGCCCCCGTCATTGATGATGAAATTCGCATGCCGCTCGGAGACGCGCGCACCGCCGCGCCGCGCCCCCTTCAGGCCGGCCGCCTCGATCAGCCGCCCCGCGGCGTCGCCGGGCGGATTGCGGAACACCGAGCCACAGGTGGGCTGGCCCACCGGCTGCGTCTCGTTGCGCCGGCGCAGCAAGGCTCGCACCTGCTCTCGAAGGCGCTGCGGCTCGCCGCCCGGCAAGTGCCAGGTCGCGGCGAGGAACCACTCACCGGCAGGGCCCTCGACCCGGCGGTAGCCGACCCGAAAGTCCGCCGGCGCGCGCCGCCGGATGCATCCGTGGCGGTCGATGGTCTCCACCTCGACCACCCGCTCCCAGGTCTCGCCGCCCCATGCCCCGGCATTGAGCGCCAGGGCACCACCGACGGTGCCCGGGATGCCGGCCAGGAACTCCAGTCCGGCCAGCCCCTCGCGCACGGCGGCCCGGGCCAGGCGCCCGCAGGCCACACCGGCCTCGGCGTGGACGCGGCCATCGGCCTCGATCGCCAGCGCGTCCAACCCGCCCTGGGTCAGGAGGACGGCCCCGGGGAAACCGCCGTCGCGAACCAGGAGGTTGCTGCCCAACCCCAGCCAGACCACCGGCTCCTGGGCCGACACCCGAGCCAGGCATGCCGTCAACTCGTGGCGATCCGCCGGGCAGCAGAGGTGACGCGCCCGCCCGCCCACCCGCCAGGTGGTGTAGCCGGCCAGCGGCTCTTCCTGCCGCCACTCGCCGGGGCGAATCCGGCGCCGTTCGACGGCCGCGCTCATCCGGCACCTCCCGGGCCCTCGATCAGCCGCGCCGGCAAGCCGCCAATGCTGCCGGCACCGAGCGTCAGCACCACGTCCTGATCGCGCAGCAGTCCGGCCAGCAGCCCCGGCACCTCATCGAGACCCTCGGCAAAGATCGGCTGCGCACCCCCGCGATCACGCACCGCCGCAGCCAGTGCCCGCCCGTCGGCGCCGGGCAGGCGCGTCTCACCAGCGGCGTAGACCTCGGTGAGCACCAGCGCGTCGGTGCCACTAAGCACCCGGGCAAAGTCATCGAAGAGTTCCCGGGTGCGCGAGTAGCGATGGGGCTGGAAGACCACCACCAGGCGGCGCTCCGGCCAGGCGGCGCGCGCCGCCTGCAGGGTCGCCTCAAGCTCCCGGGGGTGGTGGGCGTAATCATCCACCAGCGCCGCGGCGCCCTCGGCCAGCGGGATATCGGGGTAGACCTGGAAGCGCCGGCCGATGCCCTGGAAGCCGGCCAGGGCGCGCTGGATGGCGGCCACGTCGACCCCCAATTCGCGGGCCAGGGCGATGGCGGCCGCGGCGTTGAGCACGTTGTGCCGGCCGGGCAGGCTGAGCTCGACGTCGAAGGCAGCGTCCTCGCCCTCCTCGACACGGAAGCGGGTGCGGTGACCGTCGGCCTCCAGCCGGCAGACCCGCACATCGGCATCCTCGGCGAAACCGTAGGTCAGCACCGGGCGGCTGATCTCCTCGCGCAGGCGGCGCACTTCCGGGTCGTCGATGCACAGCACGGCCAGGCCGTAGAAGGGCAGGTGGTGCAGGAACTCGATGAAGGTCCGGCGCAGGACGTCGAAATCGCCGCCGTAGGTGCCCAAGTGATCGGCATCGACGTTGGTGACCGCCGCCATCATCGGCTTCAGGTGCAGGAACGAGGCGTCGCTCTCGTCGGCCTCGGCCACCAGGTAAGGACCAGCCCCCAGGCGGGCGTGGGCGCCGGCACTGATCAGCCGGCCGCCGATGACGAAGGTCGGATCGAGCCCGCCCTCGGCCAGGCAGCTGGCCAGCAGGGAGGTGGTCGTGGTCTTGCCGTGGGTCCCGGCCACCGCGACACCGTGACGGAAACGCATCAGCTCGGCGAGCATCTCGGCGCGGGGCACGACGGGGATCCGCTGCTGCCGTGCCGCCTGCACCTCCGGGTTCTCGGCGGTGACGGCGGTGGAGACGACCACCGCATCCACGCCCTCGACGTGGGCGGGATCGTGGCCGATGCGCACCGCCACGCCGAGGCCGAGCAGGCGCTCCACCACGGCCCCGGACTTGATGTCGGAGCCGGTGACGGTGAAGCCCAGGTTGTGCAGGACCTCGGCGATACCGCCCATGCCGGCCCCGCCAATACCCACAAAGTGGATACGGCGCACCCGGCCGAGGGTGCCGCGGCCGTCCGCGGGCGCGGTAAAACGCGGCTCACGCGCAGGCACTGCATCAGCCATGGGCCACCTCCTCACAGATCGTCGCCACGCGCTCGGTGGCATCCGGGCGCGCCACGGCGCGCGCCGCCTCCCCCATCTGGGCCAGCCGACCGCGATCGCCAAGCAGATCGGCGAGCAGGGGTCCGAGCGCCCCCTGCTCCACCTCGGCCTGGGGCAGCCGTTGGGCTGCCCCGGCGGCGCATAGAAGCTCGGCGTTGGCGCTCTGGTGGTCATCCACCGCCCAGGGCAGCGGCACCAGCACCGCCGGCACCCCGGCGGCGGCCAGCTCCGCCACGGTCAGGGCGCCAGCGCGGGCCACCACCAGATCCGCCCAGGCGTAGGCACCGGCCATGTCCTCGATGAACGGCACCACCTGCGCATCCAGGCCCACCTCCCGATACGCGTTCCGTGCCTCCTCCAGGGTCAGCTCGCCGGCCTGGTGCAACACCTGCGGCCGCGGCCCGTCGAGGCCGGCCAACGCCTTCGGGACGAACCGGTTGAGGGTGCGTGCCCCCTGGCTACCCCCCAGGACCAGGACCCGCGGCGTCTCCGGACGCCCGGCATAGCGGGAGCGCGGCGCCTCCAGCCGGTGGATGTCCGCACGGATGGGGTTCCCCACCCACTCGCCGCGCGCCCCGAGGGGATCGGGGAAGCCGGTCAGCACCCGGCGCCCCAAACGGGCCAGGCAACGATTGGTCAGCCCGGCCCGGGCGTTCTGCTCATGGATCACCAGCGGCCGATTGGTGAGCCGCGCAGCGAGCCCCACCGGCCCGGCCACGTAGCCACCCATGCCCAGGACCACGTCCGGCTGCTGTCGGCGCAGCGCGGCACCGGCCACCGCCACCGCGCGGGCCAGCCGCCAGGGCAGGCCGAGCATGGTAGCCAGCCCCTTGCCACGCAGGCCGCCGATTTCCAGCCACTCGGCCGGCACCCCGGCGGCGGGCACCACGCGGCCTTCGAGGCCATTGCGGGTGCCAAGCCAGACCACTCGGTGGCCCCGCTGGCGCAGCAGCTCGGCCACCGCCAGGCCGGGGTAGACGTGGCCGCCGGTGCCGCCGGCGGCGATGGCCACCGTGCGCCCGCTCATGCCCGGTCCTCCTCGGGCCGACGGCCCTCCGCCCGCGCCTGGGCCAGCTCGTAGCCGCAGCGCAGCAGCAGGCCGATCATCGCCCCGGTGGCCAACGCGCTGCTGCCGCCGTAGCTGAACAGCGGCAGGGTCAGCCCCTTGGTCGGGAGCAGCCCGGTGGCCACCCCCATGTTGATGAACGCCTGCAGACCCACTGACAGCCCCACGGCCCAGGCCAGGTAGCCGGCGAACGGCAGCTGGTGGCGGTGGCACTGCCAGCCCATGGCCATGGCCCGCCAGACGATGTAGGCGAACAGCAGCACCACGGCGACCACGCCGACCCAGCCAAGCTCCTCGGCCAGCACCGAGAAGACGAAGTCGGTATGCGCCTCGGGCAGGTAGAAGAGCTTCTGCACGCTGCCGCCCAGCCCCACTCCCAGCCAGTCGCCGCGGCCGATGGCGATCAGGGACTGGGTGAGCTGGAACCCGGTGTTGAACGGGTCCGACCACGGGTCCATGAAGGCCGTCACCCGGGCCCAGCGGTAGGGCGAGTAGACCACCAGCGCCGCCGCGGCGGCGGCGAGCACCCCGACCAGGGCCGCGAACCGCCACAGCGGGGCCCCGGCGAGATAGAGCAGCCCCACCGCCAGCGCCATCAGCATCAAGGCAGTGCCGAAGTCCGGCTGCAGCAGCAGCAGGAAGGCGCACGCCGCCGAGATCAGCACCGGCACCAGGAAGGCCGCCATGGAGGTGCGCAGCTGCTGCTGGCGTCGGACCAGGAATCCGGCCAGGTAGAGGGCCAGCAGCACCTTGACCACCTCCGCCACCTGCAGGTTGAACACGCCCAGCGGGATCCAGCGCACGGCGCCGTTGACCTCGCGCCCCACACCGGGGATCAGCACCAGGACCAGCAGCCCGAGTGCCGCCAGCAGGAGCCCCGGACCGGCCCGCTCCCAGGTGGCCAGCGGGACCTGCACCATGGCCAGGGCCATGCCCAGGCCCAGCAGCGCGAAGAAGATCTGCCGCTTGAAGAAGTAGAACGGATCACCGGTGGCCTGCTCGGCCATCGAGATCGAGGCCGAGGCCACCATGACCAGGCCGAGCAGGGCCGTGGCCATGACCACCCAGACCAGCCGCTGATCCAGGCTCGGCCACAGCGGCAGCCGCGGGCCCTGGGCGGAGAAGGGGGCACCCACCTCAGCCATGCGCCACCTCCCCGCGGACGGCGTCTCGGAACGCCTCACCGCGCGCCTCGAACCCGCTGAAGGCATCGAAACTGGCACAGGCCGGCGCCAGCAGAACGGCGTCACCGGGCTCGGCCCAACGCGCGGCGGCGGCGACCGCCGCCGCCATGCCGCCGGCGCGCTCCGTCGGCACCCGCCCGGCGATGGCCGCCTCGATGGCCGCCGCGTCCTCGCCCATCAGGACCACCGCCCGGGCCGCATCGGCACAGGCCGCGGCCAGGGGGCGAAAGTCGGCGCCCTTGCCCTGCCCGCCCGCGATCAGCACTACCGGCCGCCGGAGCCCGGCGATGGCGGCCACGGCGGCGCCCACATTGGTCGCCTTGGAGTCGTTGATCCAGCGTACGCCCCGCGACTCGGCCACCGGCTCCATGCGGTGCGGCAATCCGGTGAAGGCCTGCAGGGCCTCGCACTGCGCAGCCTCCGGGATCCCCAGGGCGTCGGCCAGGGCCATGGCCGCCAGCGCATTGGCGCAGTGGGTGCGGCCAGGCACCGGGAGCGCATCGGCGGCCAGCCGTGGCTGACCGGCAGCAGCCAGCCAGCTGCGACCATCGCGCTCGAGCAGATGGTAGTCGGCGGCTGCCTCGAGGGCGAAGCGTCGCACCGCATCGGCCTGCCCCCCGAGCCTGGCCAGGCGCGGATCGTCGGCGTTGAGCACGGCCACCCCGGCGCCATCGAGCAGCCGCTGTTTGGCGGCGGCGTAGTCATCGAGGCTGTCGTAGCGATCCATATGATCGGCGCTGACATTGAGCAGCGCGGCCACATCGGCGCGGAAACCGGGGCACGCCTCCAGCTGGAAGCTGGAGACCTCGAGCAGATAGCCGTCGGCCGGCGCCCGGGCCAGCAGCTCCAGCGCCGGCGTCCCCAGGTTGCCGCCCACGGCGACGTCGCGCCCGGCGGCGCGGGCCATCTCACCGAGCAGGCTGACCACGGTGCTCTTGCCGTTGGAGCCGGTCACCGCGCAGACCGGGGCATCCGCCGCCTCGGCGAAGAGCGTCAGCTCACCCACCACCGACTGACCAGCGCTGCGCAGTTCGGCCCAGACGCCGTGACGCAGGTCGAGCCCGGGGCTGGCCACCACCCGATCGGCGGCGAGCAGGGTCTGGCGATCCAGCACCCCGGTCACCACCTGCACCTCCGGATACTCGGCCCGGAGCTCGGCCAGGCGCGGCGGCTCGCTGCGGCTGTCCACCACCACCACCGCCTCGCCGCGGGCGCGCAGATGGCGCACACACGCCATTCCGGTGGCGCCGAGACCGGCGACGGCGGTGTACCTGTGCTGGCGGTCGCCTGCTGCCATCAACGCACCTTCAACATCGCCAGACCGATGAGGACGAGGACCACGGTGATGATCCAGAAGCGCACGATCACGCGCGGCTCCGGCCACCCTTTGAGTTCGTAATGGTGATGCAGCGGCGCCATACGGAAGACGCGCCGCCCGGTGAGCTTGTAGGAGAGGACCTGGATCATCACGGAGACGGTCTCCATGACGAAGATCCCGCCCATGATGAACAGGCCGATCTCCTGGCGAACGGCGACGGCCACCACACCGAGGGCAGCGCCGAGGGCCAGCGCGCCCACGTCGCCCATGAACACCTGCGCCGGATAGGTGTTGTACCAGAGGAAGCCGAGGCCGGCGCCGACGATGGCGCCACAGAAGATAACCAGCTCGCCGACCCCGGGCACCGACGGAATCCCCAGGTACTCGGCGAAGATCTGATGACCGCTGGCGTAGGCGAAGACCGCCAGCCCGGTGGCCACCAGCACCGTGGGCATGATCGCCAGCCCATCGAGGCCATCGGTCAGGTTCACGGCATTGGAGCTGCCCACGATCACCAGCGTAGCCAGCGCGATGAACCCCACGCCCAGCGGGAAGACCCACTCCTTGACCAGCGGCAGCACCAGGCTGGTCTCTACCGGGTCGGCGGCGGTGGCAAACAGGAAGGTACTCGCGGCCAGGGCCGCCACCACCTGCAGCGAGAACTTGGTGCGCGCGCGCAGCCCCTGGCTGTCCTGTCGGGCCAGCTTGAGGGCGTCGTCGACCCCGCCGATGACACCGAAGGCGAGGATCACCAGCAGCACCACCCAGACGTAACGGTTGGTCAGATCCGCCCACAGCAGGGTAGAGACCGCAATGGCGACGAGAATCAGCGCCCCGCCCATGGTGGGCGTGCCCGCTTTCTCCAGGTGCGTCTGCGGGCCGTCGTCCCGGACCTGCTGTCCGACTTGGTGGAGCACCAGGCGCTGGATCACCGCAGGGCCGATCATCAGCGCGATCCCCAGGGCCGTGAGCACCCCGAGGATGGTCCGGAACGTGATGTACTGGAAGACGTTGAAGCCCGAGTAGAACGTCTCCAGCACCATGGCCAAGTGGTAGAGCACCTAGCGATCCCTCCCCTCTGTTGTCGGTTGTTCTGCGCTCAGCGCCGTCGCCACGCGCTCCATGGCGGCCGAGCGCGAGCCCTTGACCAGCACCACGGCGTCGGCGGGCATCTCGGCGCGGCACGCCTCGATCAGGGCGGCGGCGTCATCGAACCGGCGCCCCCCCTTGCCAAAGGCCTCCGCGGCCGGCGCCGCGCCCTCACCCAGGACCCAGAGCTGCTGCACGCCGGCGGCCCGCGCGCGCTCTCCGGCCCGGCGGTGCCAATCGACCGCCTGCGGGCCGAGTTCACCCATGGCGCCGAGCAGCAGCCACGGACTCCCGTCGAGGCCGACCACCGTGTCGATGGCCGCCTGCAGGCTCGCCGGGTTGGCGTTGTAGGTGTCGTCCACCAGCCAGCCGCCGTGACACCCCCAGCGCAGCTGCAGCCGCCCAGGCACGGCGGCGGCCGCCGCCACCCGTTCGAGGATGGTCCGCGCCGGCACCTCCAGGGCAACGGCGCAGGCGGCCGCGGCGGCAATGTTCTGTGCGTTGTGGCGGCCGAGCAGCGGCGTCGGCGCGGCCATCCAGCCGCCACCCAGGTCCAGTTCGAGCCGGCTCCCCTGCCCGCGATAGCGGATCTGCCCGGCGTCGGCCCCGAAGGTGAGGCAGCGCCGGGCGCCGGCCAGCTCGCGCCAGAGGCCGCTGTAGGTGTCGTCGGCGTGGATCACCGCAACACCGTTGTCCGGCAGCCCCTCGAAGAGCTCGCCCTTGGCCCGGGCGACCCCATCCAGCGACCCGAACCCTTCCAGGTGAGCCGGGCCGGCATTGGTCACCACCCCGACATCGGGCTGCGCCCAGGCGGTCAGCTGCGCGATCTCACCCGGGGCGTTGGCGCCCATCTCGATCACCGCGTTCTGGTGGCTGTCGTCGAGGCGACAGAGCATTTCCGGGACACCGAGCAGGTTGTTCCGGTTGCCCTCGGTGGCCAGCGTCGGACCGGTTTCGGCAAGGATCGCCGCCAGCAGTTCCTTGACCGTCGTCTTGCCGTTGCTGCCGGTGACCGCCACCAGCCGCGCCGTGCTGCGCAGCCGGCAGGCCGCCCCCAGGGCGGCAAGCGCCGCGGCCGGGTCCTCGACCACCAGCGTGGGCAGCGCCAATACCGGGCGCGAGCCGAGCACCGCCACGGCACCGCGGGCAGCGGCGTCGGCTGCGAAGTCGTGACCATCGCAGCGCGCCCCCGGCAAGGCGACGAACAGCGAGCCAGCCGCCACCCGACGGCTGTCCAGGGCAACACCGGTCACCAGCGCACCGCGATCGGTGCCGACGAGTTCGGCGCCGGTCAGCGCCGCCGCCTGATCCAGGCTCAGGGCCTCCATGCGCCCTCCCCGGCAACGCCCAGCAGCCGCGCCACCTCTTCACGATCGGAGAAGGGCAGCCGCTGTCCGGCCACCTCCTGCTCCTTCTCATGGCCCTTGCCGGCGACCAGTACCACATCCCCGGGCGCGCCAGCGGCGATGGCCTCAGCAATCGCC
Source organism: Ectothiorhodospiraceae bacterium (assembly GCA_003552345.1). Classification (GTDB taxonomy): domain Bacteria; phylum Pseudomonadota; class Gammaproteobacteria; order Nitrococcales; family Halorhodospiraceae; genus Halorhodospira. The sequence goes on along the minus strand of PULM01000191.1, from coordinate 1,368 downwards.
GCGCGCCGATCCGCCACCACCTCGGCGGCATCACCGGCACCTGCGGCCACGGCCGCCCGGATCGCCGCGGCATCCTCGCCCCGGGGGTTGTCGTCGGTGATCACCACCCGGTCGGCCAGGCGCGCCGCCACTTCGCCCATCAGCGACCGCTTGCCGGCGTCGCGCTCGCCCCCGCAACCGAAGACCACGCAGAGCTGGCCGGCGGCGTGGGGGCGCAACGCGGTCAGTGCCTGCTCCAGCGCCCCCGGCGTGTGGGCGTAGTCGACCACCACCAGCGGTGCGCCAGCGGCCTGGAACTGCTCCATCCGTCCGGGCACCGGGCGCAGGGTCGCCAGCCGGTCAAGGACCACGTCCATGGGCCGCCCCAGGGCCAACGCGGCCGCCACCGCCGCCAGGACGTTGGCCACGTTGAAACGGCCGACCAGGGGCAGATGCACCGGCCGCCGGATACCCCCCAGGGACAGCGTCAGCTGCACACCGTCGGCCCTCGGGGTCACGGCCTCGGCGGAGAGATCTGCCGCGGCGCCGGCCGCGCTGTAGGTAAACACCGCACCGGCGGCCCGATCCTGCAGGCGCCGGCCGAGCTCGTCGTCCACGTTGAGCACCTGCGCGCGCAGGGTGGGGAGCTCGAACAGACGGCTCTTGGCGTCGGCGTACGCCTCGACGGAGCCGTGATAATCCAGGTGGTCCCGCCCCAGGTGGGTGAGTACGGCCAGATCGACGGCGGTCCCGGCCAGCCGCCCCTGCTCCAGGGCGTGGGAGGAGGCCTCCATGGCCACGCCGGTGGCACCGGCCTCGCGGCAGTCGGCCAGGGCCCGTTGCAGCGCCGCGGCGTCCGGGGTGGTCAGCGCACCGGGGTGCAGCCGATCCACCAATCCGTGGCCGAGGGTCCCCACGACCCCCCAGGCGGCCTGGGGCGTGCTGAGCAGCTGGGCGATGAAGTGCGTGACCGAGGTCTTGCCATCGGTCCCGGTGACCGCGATGACATCAAGATCCTGCGACGGCTCCCGGTAGAGCCGCGCGGCGATGGCACCCAGGTGCCGGCGCAGACCCGGGACACCGACCAGCGGCACCCCGGCCGCGCCGGCAGCCGCCTCTGCATCGGCGACATCGACCTCTTCGTCGGTATCCCACGCCACGGCCGCCGCACCCGCGGCCACCGCCGCGGGGACATGGGCGAGACCGTGAGCACGGGTGCCGGGCAGGGCGAGGAAGACCGCACCGGGCTCCAGGCGCCGGGTGTCCATGGCCAGCCCGCGGACCGGCTGCGCCGGGAGCGCCTCATCCACCCAAGGCTCAAGCAGCCAACTGAGGGTGACTCCGGATGCCGGCGGCGCGCTCATGAGCCCTCCCCCTCGGCCACCACGG
>PULM01000058.1 GCA_003552345.1 Ectothiorhodospiraceae bacterium | reverse complement strand
CTGCCTGAGGTGGACGCGCTGTTCGGCGTGCCGCAGCCGACCGCCTACCACCCGGAGGAGGATGCCGGTCTCCACACCCTGCTGGCGCTGGACGCCGCCGCGGCCCTCGGCGCGCCGCTGGAGGCACGGTTCGCCGTGCTGCTCCACGATGTGGGCAAGGCCCTCACCCCGGCGGAGGCGCTGCCCCACCACCCGGGGCATGAGGAGGCGGGGGTACCCGCGGCACGGCAGGCCAGCGAACGCCTGAAGGCCCCCCGGGCATGCCGTGATCTCGCCATCCTGGTCACTCGCTGGCACCTGCACGCCCACCGGGCCCTGGAGCTCCGTCCGGGCACCGTGGTGGAGCTCTTCGAGGGCCTGGATCTGTTCCGTCGCCCGGAGCGACTGGAGCCGTTCCTCGACGCCTGTCGGGCGGATGCGCGTGGACGCCCCGGGCGGGAGGGCGCGACGTGGCCTGCCGGTGATTTCCTGCGCGCCGCCTTCGAGGCGTGTCGTGGGGTGTCGGCGCGCGCCTTTGTCGATCAGGGGCTGCGTGGGCCGCAGGTGGGCGAGGCCGTGCGCGAGGCGCGCTGCAGGGCAGTGGCCGGCGTGCCCCGCCCGGGACGGGGTGGCGTACACACCGGCCCCGCGGGGGACTAGAGCGTGCCGCGCCGGTCGGCCAGGGTGAACCCGCTCAGCGGGCCCTGGTAGCCGCGGCCGAGGGCGAGCACCTTGAAGCGCTCGCCCATGTCGCCGGGGTGGGTCAGGCGCTGGACCTGGTTGCTGATCGCCAGCTGGCCGGCGGCATCGGCACCGGCGAGTTCTGTCTCGGCGAGTTGGTCCAGGCCCGCTGCCATGAGAAACGGCCCCTGGGGGGTATAGCCGAGGACCTCCAGGCCGCCGGCCAGGGCCGCATCGGCCACGGCGGTGAAGTCGACGAAAGCGGTGATATCCTGCAGCCCCGGCAGGAAGAACGGGTCGTCGTGGGCGCGGTGGCGGAAGTGGCAGAGCAGGGTGCCGCGGTGGCGCTCGCTCAGGTAGTACTCGCGGCGCGGGTAACCGTAGTCGAGCCAGAGCATCACCCCCTGCTGCAGGGCGTCCGCCAGTCCCCGCAGGAACGGCGTGAGCCGGGTGCAGACCTCTGAGACATAGCCCTCGGGCAGGGGCGCATCCAGGCGCGCCTCGATGCCGGCGACGGCCTGCTGCAGTCCGTCGTCGGCGGGCAACTCGGTCCAGGTGAAGCCGTCGCCGGTGGGGCGCACCCCCAATTCGCGGACCCCGTCGCCGCGCTTGACGAAGCGGCGCACCGGCAGGGCGTCGAGGACCTCGTTGGCGATCCACACCGCCGGTTGGGGATCGGCGGGGAGGCGCTCGAGCCACTCGACGCGCCCGAGCAGGTGGGGGACGCGGCAGGCCAGGGCCTGCTCCTGTTCCTGGCGCAGGGCGGCGCTGACCTCGAGCATGCGCCAGCGCCGGGGCAGGCGATCGAGCTGCTCGAGCTCGGCCAGCGCGTCGGCGGCCAGCCGTCCGGTGCCGGGGCCGAGCTCGACGATGTCACCGCCGCCCAGGTGCTCGAGGACCTCGGCGGCCTGCCGGGCGAGGGTGCGCGAGAACAGTGGGCTGAGTTCGGGGGCCGTGGCGAAGTCGCCGCCGGCGCCGAAACGCGCGGCACCGCCGCGGTAGTAGCCGAGGCCCGGTTCGTAGAGGGCCCGGTCCATGAACGCCTCGAAGGGCATTGCGCCGCCGGACTCGTTCATGGCCGCGCGCAGGCGCTCACACAGGCGGCGGCTGGCCTCCCGGGCCGCCGGGTCCAGGTCGTCGGGGTCGTATCGGCTCATGGCCGAGAGTGTCAGGGGCAATGCGCCGCGTGACAAGCCGTATCGTCGGCGCGGCGTTTCCGGTATACGGTGGGGGGCGGCCGCGCCGCCTGACCCTTGCAACGCCTGAAGGATCAACAGAGACTTGCGCCATGCTCGATGTCATCCTCGTCATCATCGGTTATCTCATCGGTTCGGTCTCCTCGGCCATCGTCGTCTGCCGGGTCATGAACCTGGGCGATCCGCGCCAGGGCGGTTCCGGCAACCCCGGGGCGACCAACGTCCTGCGCCTGGCCGGCAAGGGGCCGGCCGGCATCACCCTGGCCGGTGACTGGTTCAAGGGCACCTTCCCGGTCCTGCTCGCCTGGCTGGCCACCGAGGATCCGGTGGTGGCCAGTGCAACGGGCCTGGCGGCTTTCTTCGGCCACCTCTTCCCGGTCTATTTCCGCTTCCAGGGTGGCAAGGGCGTGGCCACGGGGCTGGGCGTGATCCTGGCCTGGTCGCCGCTGGCGCTGCTGGCAACCGCCGTCACCTGGCTGGCGGTGGCCGGCGCCTTCCGCTACTCGTCGCTGGCGGCGGTGGTGGCCTTCGCCATGGCGCCGATCTACATGCTCTGGCTGTCGGCCTCGCCGGTGCTCACCGCGGCCACCGCCATCCTCACGGTGGCCATCGTCTGGCGCCATCGGGAGAACATCGTCCGCCTGGCCGCCGGGGAGGAAAACCGCATCGGTTCCTCGGATTCATGAGCCGGCGCCCGACCGGGGCCAGCGCCTATCGGATCCGGCACGCGGCTGCGATGCTGCGCGACGGCGGGGTGGTGGCCTATCCCACGGAGGCGGTCTGGGGGCTGGGTTGCGATCCGCGCCGGCGCGAGGCCGTGGCCCGGCTGCTGACCCTCAAGGGCCGGCCCGAGCGCCAGGGCCTCATCCTCATCGCCGCCGGGGTGGAGCAGCTGGAGCCGTTCCTGGCACCGTTGCCCCAAGCCTGGGCCGAGGCGATCCACGCCAGCTGGCCGGGGCCGATGACCTGGGTGTTGCCCGCCTCGGCGCAGGCACCGGGCTGGGTCAGCGGCGGGCGCGATACCCTGGCCGTGCGGGTGACCGCCCATCCGGTGGCGGCCGAGCTGTGCCGCGCCTTCGGTGGGGCGCTGGTCTCGACCAGCGCCAACCCCTCGGCGGGGCGGCCGGCGCGCAGCGCCTCCCAGGTGCGCCGTTACTTCGGCACGCGGATCGATGCCCTCGTGCCCGGTCGTCTGGGTGAGCTGGAGCGCCCGACGCCCATCCGCGACGGTCGCAACGGGGCCTTCCTGAGGCGCTGAGCTGCTGAGCCGACGCTTACCAATCCCCTGGATCGGAGACTGCCCGGGTGCGTGTATTAGGTATCGAGAGTTCCTGTGACGAGACCGCCGCGGCGGTCTACTGCCGCCGCGAGGGGCTGCTGGCCCACGCCGTGCACAGCCAGGTGGCCGATCACGCCGCCTACGGCGGCGTGGTCCCGGAGCTGGCCTCGCGGGATCATGTGCGCAAGCTCCCGGGGCTGGTCAGCGGCGTGTTGCGCGACGCCGGGCTGGAGCCGCAGGACCTGGGCGGCGTCGCCTGGACCCGCGGCCCCGGCCTGCCCGGGGCGCTGATGGTCGGTGCCGCCTACGCGCGTACCTTCGCCTGGGCCCGGGGGCTGCCGGCGATCGGTGTCCACCACATGGAGGGCCATCTGCTGGCGCCGCTGCTCGAGCCGGATCCGCCGGCCATGCCGCTGGTCGCGCTGTTGGTCTCCGGGGGGCATACCATGCTGGTCCAGGTGGCCGACTTCGGTCGTTACCGGGTCCTCGGGGAGTCGGTGGACGACGCCGCCGGCGAGGCCTTTGACAAGACGGCGCGGCTGCTCGGCCTGCCCTATCCCGGGGGGCCGTCCATCGCCCGCCTGGCCGCCGAAGGGACCCCGGGCGCGGTGCGCCTGCCGCGGCCGATGACCGACCGCCCGGGGCTCGATTTCAGCTTCAGCGGGCTGAAGACCGCCGTCCTGCATGCCGTCGAGGCTGCCGGGGACGACCCCCAGGGGCGGGCGGACATTGCCCACGGTTTCCAGGAGGCGGTGGTGGATACCCTGGTGATCAAGTGCCGCCGGGCCATTGAGCAGACGGGGGCGCGTCGGCTGGTGGTCTCGGGTGGGGTCGGCGCCAACGCCCGGCTGCGCGAGCGGCTGGCGGAGGCCGGCGAGGCGAACGGTTTCACCGCCCACTACCCGCGTCTGGAGCTGTGTACCGACAATGCCGCGATGATCGCCTACACCGGTCTGCGCCGGCTCGAGGCCGGCCACCGCGACGACCTCGACTTCAGCGTGCGCCCGCGCTGGCCGCTGGCCGAGCTCAGGTAGTCGCCTTGCTGCGGCCGCGGCCGCCGCCCTTGGAGGCGCCGCCGCGGCGCCCCTTGCGGGCCGGTGCCTTGGCGATCAGCTCCTGGCACTCCTCGTGGGTGAGGGAGTCCGGCTCGCGGTCCTTGGGCACCTTGGCGTTCTTCTCGCCGTTGGTGATGTAGGGGCCGTAGCGCCCGCGCAGGATCTGAATCCCGTCGCCGAAGTCGTGGATGATGCGGTTGGCGTCGGCCTGCTTCTTCTCGCGCACCAGCTCGTGGGCCCGCTCCTTGGTGATGGTGTACGGGTCCTCGTCCTTGGGGATGGAGACGAACTTCTTGCCGTAGCGCACGTAGGGTCCGAAGCGGCCGATGCTGACCTGAACGTCCTCACCCTCCTCGGTCTCGCCCATATCCCGCGGCAGTTTGAACAGCTGCAGGGCCTCATCGAGGGTGATCGTGTCGATGCTCTGGCCGGGGCGCAGGCCGGCAAAGCGCGGCTTCTCATCGTCGTCCCGGGAGCCGAGTTGGGCGAACGGCCCGTAACGGCCGATGCGCACGGTCACCGGCTTGCCGGTCTTCGGATCGGTACCGAGCTCGCGAGCCTGCACCGCCTCCTGGCGCGAGACGTTCTTCTTCTCCTCGACGCGCTCGCGGAAGGGCTCCCAGAACGCCTCGAGGACCGGCACCCAGTCCTGCTCGCCGCGGGAGATGGCGTCCAGGTCGTCCTCGAGCCGGGCGGTGAAGTCGTAGTCCACGTAGCGGTCGAAGTGCTCGGTGAGGAACTTGTTGACCGTACGCCCGATGTCGGTGGGGATGAAGCGCTTGCCGTCCATCTCCACGTAGTTGCGGTTCTGCAATGTGGAGATGATCGAGGCGTAGGTGGAGGGCCGGCCGATGCCGTACTCCTCCAGGGCGCGCACCAGGCTCGCCTCGGTGTAGCGCGGCGGCGGCTCGGTGAAGTGCTGCTCGGCGCGGATGGCGTGCAGGTCCACCTGCTCGCCTTCCTCAAGCTCGGGCAGGAACTTCTCGCCGGAGTCGTCCTTGCCCTCGTCGTTGCCCTCGCGGTAGACGACCATGAAGCCCGGATCCGCCACGGTGGAGCCGGTGGCGCGCAGCAGGTGCTGTCCGTCGCTGTCGGCGGCCAGGTCCACGGCCACCGTGTGGATGGTGGCGTGCTTCATCTGCGAGGCGACGGCGCGCTTCCAGATCAGGTCGTAGAGCTTGCGCTGCTCTTCGTTGAGGTAGGCGCGGACCTCGTCCGGGTGGCGCGCTGCCGAGGTGGGACGGATCGCCTCGTGGGCCTCTTGGGCGTTCTTCGAGCGGGTCTTGTAGACCTGCGCCTGATCCGGGAGCTTGTCGGCGCCGTAGCGGTCCG
>PULM01000221.1 GCA_003552345.1 Ectothiorhodospiraceae bacterium | reverse complement strand
GGCCGGTGCCCACGCCGTACCAGGCGGCCAGGTTGATGCGGCTCTGCGACCAGGCGAAGACCCACGGGATCGCCCGCAGACTCTCTAGGTCGCGGGCCGCGCTACGGTGGGCCGGCCGCGACCCGATCTCCAGCTGCCCGATCTCCTCGTAGGGCGTCACCCGGGTAAAGAAATCGGCGAACCCCTCGGCGTGGACCAGCTCGTGGTAGGCGCGCTCGCTCGCCTCGGCCATACGCCTCAATTCGTCCTCGAAGCGCTTGGCGAGCCGGGCGGCGTGCTCTTCGGCATGGCCGGTGGACATGGCCAGCACGGCGTTGACCGTCTGCTCCAGGTGCCAGCGCCCGGAGTCCACGGTCCGGTAGCGGGTGAAGATCATCTCGCCCTGTTCGGTGACCTTCAGCCGGCCGTCCACCGAACCGGCCGCCTGGCCGCGGATTGCCCGATTCAGCGGGCCGCCGCCGCGGCCCAGCGAGCCGCCGCGGCCGTGGAAGAGGGTCAGCTCGATGTCGCGTTCGCGTGCCCATCCGGCTAGAGACTCCTGAAGCCGGTGGAGGGCGGCGTTGGCCGCCAGGACCCCCACGTCCTTGGCGGAATCCGAATATCCGATCATGACCTCCAGCGCTCGTCCCCGGGCCTGCAGGGCGGAGCGCTCGCCCGGCAGCTCCAGGAGTTCGGCGAGGACCGTCGGGGCGTGCTCCAGATCCCGGCGCGTCTCGAACAGCGGGATGATGTCGAGCTGGAAGCTGGCCCACTGCTCCTCGGGCACCGCCAGGCGGGCGAGGGCGCGCACCGCGGCGATATCCGCTGCCGTGCGCGTGAACGAGATGATGTAGCGCCGGCACGCTTCGGGTCCGTAGGCGGTCTGCAGGTCGGCGGCGACGCGCAGGGTGTCGAGCACCTCTTGCGTGGCCGCGCTGGTCGGTTCCGGCGCCGTTGCCCAGCCCTCGCGCGCGAGTCGGTCGAGCTCCGCGGCGTCGCTGCTGGCACCTGGTGCCAACTCTTCGATGGCGGCGGCGTGGACGCTGGCGTGTTGGCGGAGTTCCAGTTCAGCGAGGTGGAAGCCGAAGGTTTCCACCTGCCAGCGCAGCTCCTGCAGCGCGCCATGGGCGAGCCGCGGGGTACCGGCTTCGGTCAGCGAGCGCTGGACCTGGTCGATGTCCGCCAGCAGTTCGGCGGGTTCGCTGAAACCGCGCGCGGTATCGCCGGTCTGGCGGGCACGCAGGCGCTCGGCGGCGTAGAGGAGTTTGTGCCGGTGGGCCTGATCCGGGGAGGTCCGTGCCAGGGCCGCCGCCTGCTCCGGGAAGTCGCTCCGGTCGCGTTCCAGGCTCTGGCGCAACGCCGGGGTCGGGGGTGTGTAGCGGTCGCTGGCGGTGAACATGCGGGCTACCTGGCGGGTGCGCTGTTCGAGGCGCTGCAGGACCTGCGTTGCCTGCTGGGCCATCGCCTGGCGGGTGACCTCCGCGGTGACATTGGGGTTGCCGTCGCGGTCACCGCCCACCCAGGAGCCGTAGCGCAGGAACGCCGGGGTGTGGGGGGCGCGGGCCCCGGTGTCGCGGGGCGCTAGAGCGCGCTCCATCTCCTGGTAGATGCCCGGTACCAGGTCGAAGAGGGTCTGATCGAAGACCGCCATGATCCGCCGCGCCTCGTCGAGCGGGGTGGGGCGCTCCTGGCGGAAGGGGGCCGTGGCCCAAAGAGCGGTGAGCTCCTCGGCCAGGCTGCGGCGAACGTCGAAGGCGAGGGCATCGTCGGCCTCGGGCAGGTCGAGTCGTTCGAGCTCTTGCGAGATGCGTTGCAGCGCATCGACCACCGCCCGACGCCGGGCCTCGGTGGGGTGGGCGGTCAGCACCGAGTGGATGCGCAGTCGGCGGGTCAGTTCGTGGGCGGCCTCCCGACCCTCGAGTTCGGTGACTTGCTGGATGCCGGCCTCCAGGCCGTCCTCGACGATGCGCCCATCGCGCCCCTGAGCCCGCAGCGAGCGCACCCGCTGGCGATCCTCGGCCAGGTTGAGCAGCTGGCAGTGCAGGGTCAGGGCCCGGGCCACCTTGTGGGCCGTGGTGGGGTCCAGTTCGTCGAGCTTCGTGAGGGCCGAATCGGGGTCGGGGCGATCGCTCCAGTGGAGTTCGTGGGCGTCCTGGCGCAACCGGGCCAGTGGGATAGTGACGCGCTCGCCCTCGCACTCCTGCAAGACGTCGTGCAGGACGCTGTCGAGCAGGGCGATCTCCTCGCGCAGCGGCGCGGGGATTACGACCCCGGCGTCGCGGACGGCAGAGATGTCGGAGAACCGGGCGGCAAGCGGCTGCATGGTGTGGCTCCGGGCGTGTTGGCATGGTCACCGGACACGTTCGGCACGGGGTTGCGCATTGTCAACGCATTGGCGATGCTTGCCAGCGTGACCTGGGGCAGTTTGTCCGCTCAGGCTCGCAGCCACCATAGGGAGGTGTCATGACCAAGGTTCTCGTCCTGTACTACTCCACCTACGGACACGTCGAGACGCTCGCCCATGCGGTTGCCGAGGGCGCGCGTGGGACCGGTGTCGAGGTGACGCTCAAGCGTGTGCCCGAGACCATGCCCGAGGATGTCGCCCGGCAGGCCGGTGCCAAGCTCGATCAGCAGGCCCCTGTAGCCAGCCCCGAGGAACTGGCCGACTACGACGCCATCCTGTTCGGCACGCCCACGCGCTTTGGCAACATGGCCGGGCAGATGCGCAACTTCCTCGATCAGACCGGGTCGCTGTGGTTCAACGGGCAGCTCATCGGCAAGGTCGGCAGCGTCTTCACCTCAACCGGTACCGGCGGCGGCAACGAGACCACCATCACCTCCTTCTGGCACACCCTCGCTCACCACGGCATGGTCATTGTCGGCCTGTCCTATGCGGCTGCGGAGTTGACCGACCTCTCGGTGGTCAAGGGCGGCAGTCCCTACGGGGCTGGCACCATCGCCGGTGGCGACGGCAGCCGGCAGCCGAATGAGCAGGAGCTGGCCATGGCCCGTTACCAGGGGCGCCACGTGGCCGAGATCGCGCAACGGCTGCACGGCTGACCTCGGAGGCCCGCCGCCTATCGGCGGCGGGCCGTGTCGTCTAGCCACCGGGAGGGGGGATCATGGAGGCGCTGTCGGCGTTTCTCGAGGCGGTTAGTGACTTTGTTTGGGGACCGGCGATGCTGGTGCTGCTGCTCGGCACCGGTCTCTATCTATCGATCGGTCTCAAGGCCATGCCGATCCGGCGGATCGGCTACGGGTTCCGGCGCATGTGGGGCGGTCGTGCCGAGCGCCCCGAGGAGCCGGGCGAGATCACGCCGTTCCAGGCGCTGACCACGGCCCTGTCGGCGACCATCGGTACGGGCAACATCGCCGGTGTGGCCACGGCGATCACCCTTGGTGGGCCGGGGGCGGTGTTCTGGATGTGGATCACCGCGTTGGTGGGTATGGCCACTAAATACGCCGAGGCCGTGCTGGCGGTGAAGTACCGCGAGACCGACGAGTATGGGCGCTACGTTGGCGGCCCGATGTACTACATCAAAAACGGTCTGGGGCCGCGCTGGGCCTGGCTGGGGACGCTCTTTGCGGTCTTCGCCATGGTGGCCGCCTTCGGCATCGGCAACACCGTGCAGGCCAACTCGGTGGCCGACGTGGTGGAGTCCAACCTGCTGGTCCCCGCCTGGGTGACGGGGCTGATCCTCGCCGCCCTGGTCTTTCTGGTGATCATCGGTGGCATCCGCCGTATCGCCCGGGTGGCTGAGCGGCTGGTGCCGACCATGGCGGCGATCTATGTCATCGGTGGCTTGCTGATCATCGGCTGGAATCTCACCGATGTCCCGGTGGCGCTGGGCCAGATCGTCACCGACGCGTTCACCGGTACAGCGGCCACGGGTGGCTTCGCCGGCGCCGCGGTGTGGGCGGCGATCCGCTTCGGTGTCGCCCGCGGTATCTTTTCCAATGAGGCCGGTCTCGGGTCCGCGCCCATCGCCCACGCCGCAGCGCGGACGCGCAATCCGGTTCGCCAGGGCACGGTGGCGATGCTCGGCACCTTCATCGACACCATCATCGTCTGCACCATCACCGCGCTGGCGATTGTCCTGACCGGGGTGTGGACCAGCGGTGAGACCGGCGCCTCCCTGACCTCGATGGCCTTCGGCGAGGGTGTGCCCGGCGGCAACTGGATCGTCACCGTGGGCATGATCCTGTTCGCCTTCACCACCATCGTGGCCTGGAGCTACTACGGTGAGCGGTGCGCCGCGTTCCTCTTCGGGGCGCGGGTCATCACCCCGTATCGCTATCTGTGGGTGGCGCTGCTTTTTGTCGGTGCCATCGCCGAGCTGGGCCTGGTGTGGATCGTGGCCGACATCCTCAACGCCCTGATGGCGATCCCCAACCTGATCGCCCTGCTGGCTCTGTCGGGGACTGTGTTCGCCATCACCCGCTCGTACTTCGCCCCGGGGGGTGGTTCCGAGGAGCCGCAGCGCACGGAGTGACGGGCCGGCCGGGGGCGCCGTCGGCGCCCCCGGGGGCAATCGCCCTTGGGCCCTTATTGCATGACGAACCGGGTGAAGTACACGCCGGCCGCCGGCTCGTCCACACCGTACTCGCGGAGCGTGGCGTTGACGCGATCCAGCGCCTCCTCGCGCAGCGCCTCGCGTGCATCCGGCTCGGCGAGCTCGGTGGAGGACTGATCGGCGAGGAAGAGCATCAGCGCATCGCGGATCGCGGCCTGGTGGGTCTCGATCCCATCGGCTGCGGCCTCGCTGGTGGTGGCGATCTCGACCTCGGCCTCGAGGTACTGCGCCGGCCCGTCGTCATCGAGGTTGACGGTCAGCGCCTGCTCGAGTTCGGTGTAGCGGGCCTCGGCCAGGTCCTGCTCGGCCGGCGCCGACTCCGGTTCTGTGCGGTGCTCCGGGGTCATGCCGGGTGGGGTGAAGACCCCGGTGGCCATGGCCAGCACCAGGCCCAGGGTGGCGAGCATCAGGACGGCCAGGCCGCCGAGTAGCGCGATCAGACCTTTCGGCATCTCGACCTCCTTCGCGGGTCAGCCAGCCCCGGAGTGGTCGTGCCGGGGTGGCAGGGCAGGTGGCTTATCGGGCGCGGCCGCCGCGGCGTTGTTGCTTCTGCTCCTCTTCGGTAGCGGCGCGTTCGGCGCTGGCCGCGGCGTAATCCTTCAGTCGTTCCTGGCGCTCGCGGCGCCGACGCAGGGTGGTCTCGTTGCGCTCGATGAGCTGGAAGATCCGGGTCATCGAGCCGTAGACCACGTAGACCGGATGGTCGCGGCTGCGTTGCGGCTCCTCGGGGCCGGGCCCGGGAATCCACAGCACGCCGCGGGCGTTGGTGGCGTCGGCGATCCGCGCGCAGCGCTGCAGCGCCGGGGTGAAGCCGAGGTTGGCGTGTTCCGGTGGCAGTACGTAGAGCGCGTAGCGGGCTTCGTCGGTCTCCACCAGGATGTTGACCATGCCGGCCGGGGTCTCGACATCGAAGCGGTAGCGATAATCGGGTGCGTTGTCGCCGATCCATGTGCGCAGCTCATCGGAGACGCGTGCCGGGTTGAG
>PULM01000025.1 GCA_003552345.1 Ectothiorhodospiraceae bacterium | reverse complement strand
CGCAGGCGGCGGGGACGAAGTGGGTGCGCAGGTCGAAGCCGTCCACCTCCAGGCTCTCGGTCAGGGCCTCGCGCAGCAGCGGGTCGAAGCCGCGCAGCGGGCCATCGCGGCGCACGGTCAGGGTGGTCTCGGTGCCCAGGTGGTGCAGAACGCCGGCCAGCTCCACGGCGATGTAGCCGGCCCCCACCACGACGGCGCGCCGGGGCTGCTCGCGGAGCTGGAAGAAACCGTCCGAGTCGATGCCGTGCTCGGCACCGGGGATCTGCGGGCGACTCGGCCGCCCGCCCGGGGCGAGGAGGATGTAGCGCCCGCGCAGGGTCTGGCCGTCCACCTCGACGGTGTGGGCGTCGCGCAGCTGCCCCGTGCCGCGGTGGAGATCGATCCCGGCACGCTCGACGTTGGTGGCGTAGATGCCGTTGAGGCGCTCGACGTAGGCGTCGCGGGCACGACACAGGGCCGTCCAGTCGAAGCCGGGGGCCTGCTCCAGGCTGAAGCCGAAGTCGGCGGCGCGCTCGAGCGCGGCGGCCGTCTCGCTGGCGTACCACATGACCTTCTTGGGCACGCAGCCGACATTGACGCAGGTGCCGCCGAGCCGGTCGCGCTCGACCATGGCCACGCGGGCCCCGTGGGCTGCGGCGCGACGGGCCGTGGCCATGCCACCGCTGCCGCCGCCGATGACGATCAGATCGTACTCGTCCGTCATGGACCCTCCTCGACAACCATTCGGGCGGACGGATCCCCCCGGATCCCGTACAGGGTTCGTCCACCGCCTCCGTGCTAGAGTGTAACGCGTCCAGTTCAGAGGTTGTGATATGTCGCGAAACCCGCTGCTAGACGACCACTTGCTGCCGCCGTTCTCCCAGATTCAGGCCGAGCACGTCGAACCCGCGGTACAGACCCTGATCGAGGGCAGCCGCGAGGCCCTCGAGACGGCGCTGGCCTCCGGCCCGCCCTACACCTGGGAAGGGCTGATGCTGCCCCTGGAGGAGGCCGACGACCGGCTGGCCCGGGCCTGGGCACCGGTGAGCCATCTGCACGCCGTGGCCGATTCGCCTCAGCTGCGCCAGGCCTACAACGCGGCCCTGCCGGCGCTGAGCGCGCACTACGCCGAACAGGCCCAGGATCCGCGCCTCTACCAGGCGGTACAGGATCTCTGCGAGCGGGCCGCGGCACTCGGCCTTGATAAGGCGCAGCGCAAGGTGATCACCGACACCCTGCGCGACCTGGAGCTGGCCGGTGTGGGGCTCGAGGAGCCAGCACGCAGCCGCTTTCGCGCCAACGCCCAGCGCCTGGCGGAACTCAGCGCACGCTTCCAGGAGAATGTCCTCGACGCCACCCAGGCCTGGCACCTGGACGTGGACGAGACCGCACTGGCCGGGCTGCCCGACTCGGCCCGCTCCATGGCCCGCCAGGCAGCGGCGGAGGGCGGCGTCGGTGGCTACCGATTGACCCTACAGATGCCCAGCGTCCTCGCCGTGCTGCAACACGCTGAGGACCGCGAGCTGCGCCGCGAGGTCTACACCGCCCACGCCACAAGGGCCTCGGACGCCGGCCCCAACGCCGGGCGGTTCGACAACACCCCGGTGATGGAGGAGATCCTGCGCCTGCGCACCGAGCAGGCCGAACTGCTCGGCTACCCCAGCTACGCCCACCAGGCCCTGGCGCGGCGCATGGCCGACTCCCCCGAGGAGGTGCACGACTTCCTCACTGACCTGGCCGAGCGCGCACGACCCCGCGCCCAGGAGGAGTTCGAGGAGCTGCAACGCTTCGCCTACGAGCGCGACGGCATCGACCACCTGGAGGTCTGGGACGTCTCCTACTACGGCGAGCGGCTGCGCGAGGAACGCTTCCAGCTCTCCGACGAGACGCTGCGCCCCTACTTCCCGGCCGAGCACGTGGTGGAGGGGCTGTTTACCATCGCCCAGCGTCTGTTCGGGGTGCGCTTCCGGCTGCGCGACGACGTCGAGACCTGGCACCCGGACGTGCGCTACTACGAGCTGCTCGACGCCGAGGGCGAGGCGCGCGGCGGCCTCTACGCCGATCTTTACGCACGCACCGGCAAGCGCAGCGGCGCCTGGATGGGCGAGTGCTGCAGCCGGCGCCGGCGCGCCGACGCCATCCAGCCGCCGGTGGCCTTTCTGACCTGCAACTTCACCCCCACCGCCGAGGGCGAGCCGGCGCTGCTCACCCACGACGAGGTGGTCACCCTCTTCCACGAGTTCGGCCACACCCTGCACCACCTGCTCACCCGCCAGGACTGGCGCCCGGTGGCGGGGATCCACGGGGTCGAGTGGGATGCGGTCGAGCTGCCCAGCCAGCTGCTCGAGAACTGGTGCTGGGAGCGCGAGGGGCTGGATCTCATGGCCGCCCACTACCAGACCGGCGAGCCGCTCCCGCAGCCGCTGTTCGAGCGCCTGCGCGCCTCCCGCGACTTCCACGCCGGGCTGCAGATGCTCCGCCAGCTGGAGTTCTCGCTCTTCGACCTGGAGCTACACCAACGCCGGGACGCCCCGGAGGCGGCCGGCATCCTGAGCACCCTGGAGGATGTCCGCCGCCGCGTGGCGGTGCTCCACCCGCCGGCCTGGCAGCGCTTCCCGCACAGCTTTGCGCACATCTTCGCCGGGGGCTACGCCGCCGGTTACTACAGCTACAAGTGGGCGGAGGTGCTCTCCGCCGACGCCTTCGAGCGCTTCCGCGAGGAGGGGCTGCTGGAGCGCAGCGTGGGGCAATCGCTGGCGGAGAACATCCTGGAGATGGGCGGTGCGGCCCCGGCACGGGAACTGTTCCAGGGCTTCCGCGGCCGGCCGCCGAGCATCGAGCCGCTGCTGCGCCAAAGCGGACTCAGCGACGACCCACCCCCCTCCTCCCGGGGGTGATCCGACGCCGAGCGCCGCCTAGCGAGCGGCGCTCGGGCGCAAGCGGTAGATCAGGTCGTGGACCGTGTGGCCCTTGCGCAGGCCGCGTCGCTCGAACTTGGTCTGCGGGCGCGGCGGCGGGGGGGGCACGAAGGCGCCCGGGCCGCAGGTGTTCTCGAAGCGCTCGTCGGCCTCCAGGGTCTCGAGCATCCATTCCGCGTAGTCGGCCCAGTCGGTGGCCAGATGAAGACGGCCCCCCGGGGCCAGCCGCTCAGCGAGCAGATCGAGGAAGGCCGGCTGGATGATCCGCCGCTTGTGGTGGCGTTTCTTCGGCCAGGGGTCCGGGAAGAAGATCTGCACCGCCGCCAGGCTCCGGGCGCTCAGGTGGCGGTGGATCAGCTCCACGGCGTCCACCGTGGCCACGCGCAGGTTCTCCACCTGTGCCTGCTCGGCGCAGAGCAGGCAGTGGCCCACGCCGGGGCGGTGGACCTCCACGCCGAGGTAGTCACGGTCGGGGTCGGCGGCGGCCATCTCCACCAGCGCCTCCCCATCGCCGAAGCCGATATCCAACACCCGCGGCGCCGTGCGACCGAAGAGCGCATCGAGGTCCACGGCACCCTGCTCCGGGACGTCGAGGCCGTAATGCGGCCAGAGCGCCTCCAGCGCGCGCTGCTGCCCCTGGGTCAGGCGGCCCTCGCGGCGGACGAAGGTGCGGGTCCGTCGCAGCTGGCTCACTCGAAGAAGGTCCCTTCCTCGGGGGACGACGCGCTGGCGTAGCGCCGCTTCGGGATGCGGCCGGCGCGGTACGCCTCGCGTCCGGCCTCGACGCCCTTGCGCATGGCCGAGGCCATGAGCACCGGGTCCCGCGCCCCGGCGATGGCCGTGTTGAGCAGCACCGCGTCGCAGCCGAGCTCCATGGCCACGGCCACGTCGGAGGCGGTGCCAACCCCGGCATCGACCAGCACGGGGACCTGCAGGCGGTCGACGATCTCCAGGATGTTGTAGCGGTTCTGGATGCCGAGCCCGGAGCCGATCGGGGCGGCCAGCGGCATCACGGCAACGCAGCCGATCTCCTCGAGCCGCTTGGCGGCGATCGGATCGTCGCTGGTGTAGGCCATCACCTCGAAGCCTTCGGCCACCAGCTGCTCCGCGGCCTCCAGGGTCCCGGGCACGTCGGGATAGAGCGTGCGCTCATCGCCGATGACCTCGAGCTTGACCAGGTTGTGCCCGTCGAGCAGTTCGCGGGCCAGCCGGCAGGTGCGCACGGCGTCCTTGACGGTGTAGCAGCCGGCGGTATTGGGCAGGATGGTGTAGCGATCCGGTGGGACGGCCTCGAGCAGGTTGGGCTCGTCGGGGTTCTGGCCGATGTTGCTGCGGCGCAGGGCTATGGTGACGATATCGGCGCCACTCGCCTCGATGGCCGCACGGGTCTGCTCCATGTCGCGGTACTTGCCGGTACCGACCAGCAGGCGCGAGTGGTACTCGCGCCCGGCGATGACCAGGGGATCGCGATCCGCCATCTTTCTCTTGAACTCCGTGGTGATTGGGAACCGGGTCAACCGCCGCCGATGGCCTGGATGACCTCCACGCGGTCGCCATCGGCCAGCTGGTGATCACCAAGCTGGCTGCGCGGGACGATGGTCTCGTTGACCTCCACCGCCAGCCGCTGCTGCTCATCGACGCCGAGCCGGTGCAGGACGTCGGCACAGCTCGCCCCGGCGGGCAGGGTCATGCCCTCGCCGTTGACCTGGATCTGGATGCTGGTTGCCGTATTCATCGCGGATAGTCTAACGCGGTTGCGGCACTGCGGCACCGGTTGTCCTCGCCGGCCTGCAGCGCTATGATCTCACCTGTCTGCAGCGGGTGTAGCTCAATGGTAGAGCTCCAGCTTCCCACGCTGGCGATGTGGGTTCGATTCCCATCACCCGCTCCAATCCCCTCTCCGCTCTTCGACCCGACAGCCCCGGGCTGCGTTCAGCCGGTCTCCGCCGCACGGCGGTCGATGAGGTTCAGGTCCACGGCCAGGGCGCCGCGGTTGTGCAGCAGATCCGCCAGCGTGTAGCGATCGAGCACCGCCAGGAAGGCCTGCAGCGCCTCATCGAGCACGGCGCGCACGGCGCAGTTGCCCTCGATCCGACAGCGCTGATCCTCCTCCCGGAAGCACTCCACCAGGGTGAAGTCCTCCTCGGTGCGCCGTAGCAGCTCGCCCAGGGCGATCGCCTCCGGCGGCCGGGCCAGGCGGATGCCCCCGCGCTTGCCGCGCACGGTCTCCACAAAGCCGTGGGCGGCGAGTCGGTTGACCACCTTCATCAGATGGTTGCGCGAGATGTCGAAGCGCTCGGCGATGGCGCCGATGGTGACCAGCTCGCCGTCGGAGGTCCCCAGGGCGAGCAGGACCCGCAGGGCGTAGTCGCTGTGTCGGGTTAGACGCATGATCCGGCTCCGTCGGCTGCCCCGGACACTATAGCAGTGCCCGGGGCCGTCCGGATCAGCCCAGGCCGATGATCAGCAGCGGCTCGCGGGTGATGCTGTAGAGATAGAGGTAACCGAACACGGCGATCCCGCCGATGAACGCCGCCATGCGGATCTGCCGGGTCCGGCCCCGGCGCAGGGCGATCACGCCAAGGACGATGTAGGCGATCAGCCCGAGCAGCTTGACGGTGAGCCAGCCGTCGACGAAGGG
>PULM01000163.1 GCA_003552345.1 Ectothiorhodospiraceae bacterium | reverse complement strand
GAGGGGGAGTCATGGTCGAGCTTTCCATTGCGCTACTGGTAACGCTGACGGTGCTCTTAATCAGTGGGTTGATGGTGGGGGCATCGTCGACGCGCGGGGTACGTCCCTCGAGCGAGCGGCCTGCCGCCTACGCCGCGTTCCTCGCCAGCGCCCTGAACACTGCACTGGCTGGCGCGGTGGGTGGGCTCGGTGCCGCCGCGTGGGGGCTTCTGGGGTGATCGTGTCCGCCGCCCGCCATTCGGGCGGGCGGCGGACACGGCATAGACAAGAACTGGTGGAGGCGGCGGGAATCGAACCCGCGTCCGCAGGAGCTACACCGTCGGTCCTACATGCTTAGCCGATCTATTCTTTTTAGCGGTTGACCGCCCGACCGGCAGGGCGGTTCAACCGCGAGCCCGTTGGGTTTCACGATGCCGGACCGGACCTATCCGAACACCGCTATCCTGCGTCTATGACTGCTCGTCAGCCGGCACAGGCACCGACTGGGAGCAGCTGGCGGGTGTTACGCCGCCAGGGCGTAGTTGTCGTCGTTGGCAACTATCTTTAGGTACAGCCTGTTTTACGAGGTTGACTGTCACCTCGGCATGCACCTCGGGTTTCGCGACCTGCGTCGAAGCCATGTCGCCCCCGTTGCAACTGAGTAGACAGTGTACGGGTGGTGGAGTTCCTCCGGCAAGCGGGATTGCCAGCCAGGGGTTAGCTAACCTTGTGCTTGAGTAGCCGTTCGCGCTGGCGCTGCCAATCCTGCTCTTTCTTGTCCGCCCGCTTGTCCTGTTTTTTCTTGCCCTTGGCCAGGCCGATCTCGATCTTGGCGCGGCCCTTTTTCCAGTAGAGCTTGAGCGGCACTACCGTGTAGCCGTCGCGGTCCACGGCGCCGATCAGGCGGCTGATCTCGCGGCGGTGGAGCAGCAGCTTGCGTGTGCGCGTCGGGTCAGGACGGATATGGGTGGAGGCGGTGCTCAGCGGCGTGATCGTGCAACCGATCAGCCAGGCTTCGCCGCGGCGCACGAGGACGTGGCTCTCCGTGAGGTTGACCCGCTTCTCCCGCAGGGACTTGACCTCCCAGCCCTCAAGCACCATACCCGCCTCAAGACGCTCTTCGATGAAGAAATCGAAGCCCGCCTTGCGGTTGAGCGCAATGACGTTGCCTTCGGCCTTCTTGTTTTTTCCGGCTTTCTTGCTCACGGCGCGCATTGTATAGACGCCGGGCCGTCGAGCAAAGCGCCCGTGTATGCCGAAGGTTGTCGCGACCGGTGCGGATCGTGACAATGGCCGGCCAAGGTACCGAATGCTGGAGAACGGAACGCCCCATGCCGAGAGTCAGCCGCAGTGAGCTGGTCCCCTATACCGCGGTCGAGATCTACGACCTGGTCAATGACGTTGCCCGCTATCCGGAGTTCATCCCCTGGTGCAAGGAGTGCGAGATCCTTGAGACCAGCGAGGACACCACCCGCGCCCGGATGACCTTCGCCAAGGGTGGCATGGAGCGCTCCTTCGTGACCGCGAACCGGCATCAGCGCGGCAAGATGATCGATATCCGTCTGGTGGAGGGGCCGTTCCAGCGCCTGGAGGGGTACTGGCGCTTTCGGGATCTGGGCGACAGCGCCTCGAAGGTCACCCTGGATATGGAGTTCGAGTTCTCCAATCGGATCGTGGCCTACGCCTTCGGCAAGGTCTTTACGCAGGTGGCCAACACACTGGTGGACAGCTTTGCCCGGCGGGCCCGTGAGATCTACGGAGAGCGCGATGTCCTCGGATGACCTGCTCAAGATCGAGGTCGCCTATGCCCTGCCCGGACAGCAGACGGTGCTCCGGGTGGAGTTGCCGGCGGGCAGCACCGCCGGCGATGCCCTGAACGCGTCGGGGATCCTGGAGCGCCACCCGGAGATCGACCTGACCCAGCAGTCGGTGGGGGTGTTCGGTCAGATCGTCGGCCTCGACTCGCCCTTGCACGACGGCGATCGCGTGGAGGTCTATCGCCCCCTGCAGGTCGATCCCAAAGAGGCCCGCAAGCGACGAGCGGCCCGCAAGGCCTCTTGAGCGCTGGGGGTCAGCGCGACGTCCAGTGGTCCTCGATTTCGACGAGGGTGTCGTCGTCGAAATGGAGTGTCAGCCGCTTGCGCGCCTGCTCGCTGCCGCGGCGTTCGTAGAGGTAGTCCCACCGCGCGTCCTCGAAGGCGTGCTCGAGCACCGGTGTGCCGAGCCGCTGCCGGACTTGCGCACGGCTCATACCGACGGCGATCTGCTCGATGTCCTCTTCCTCAAGCAGGTTCCCCTGCTCGATTTCCAGCGGCTGCGCAAACGGGAACTGCCCACCGCACCCGCTGGCCAGTGCCGCCCCAAGAGAGCATAATAAGAATAAATTGCATTTGGATGGTTTCATCATGGTGAAGATGGTAGCCTAATGACCGAATCGACGAACAGTGGGCGAGGGGAAGCTGTGGACGCTGGTGGCTTGCGCAAGGCGGGGCTGAAAGTCACCCTGCCGCGAATGAAGATCCTGGAGGTGCTGCAGCAGAGCCGGCAGCGCCACGTCTCCGCCGAGGAGGTCTACCGGGCCCTGCTCGAGGCCGGGGAGGATATCGGCCTGGCCACGGTCTATCGGGTCCTGACGCAGTTCGAGACCGCGGACATCCTCGTCCGGCACAACTTCCAGGGCAGTCACTCCGTATTCGAGCTCAACGACACCGCGCACCATGATCACATCGTCTGCGTGGAGTGCGGGCGTGTCGAGGAGTTCGTGGATGACACCATCGAGCAGCGCCAGCGGGATACGGCACGCGAGCATGCCTTTCGCATGACCGGCCACTCGCTGGTGCTCTACGGTGTCTGCGCCGATTGCGCCGAATAGTCCGACGGGGGTGGGTCGGGAACGTAGCCGTCCCCCGGGGGCGCCCTTACCCCTCGCTACCGCTGCGTGCGAGCATGCGCCGCGCCGCTGCGCGCTCGTCATCGGTGATCTCCAGTCCCCCCAGCATGCGGGCGATCTCCTCGATCCGGTCCGTCTCGGCCAGTGGGTCCACGTTGGTGCGGGTATTGCCGTCCGCCTCAACCTTGCTGACCCGGTAATGGTGGCTGCCCTGGGCCGCCACCTGGGGCAGATGGGTGACGCAGAGGACCTGATAGCGCCGTCCGAGGGTGCGCAGCAGGCGCCCGACCACCTCGGCAACGGCGCCACCGATGCCGGAGTCGGCCTCGTCGAAGACCAGGGTCGGCACCCCGCTGGCGCGCTCGACCGTGGCCACCTGGATCGCCAGACCGATTCGGGAGAGCTCGCCGCCAGAGGCGACCCTGGCTAGTGGCCCGGCGGCCTGTCCCGCGTTGGTGCGTACCTGCAGCTCGATCCGGTCCAGACCGTATCCGTTCGGGGTTGCGTCCGGCTCGAAGTGGATGGCCGGGATCAGCTCGGCACCGGCCATGCCCAGCTCGGTGAGCAGCTGATTGACCTCCGTCGCCAGGCGCTCGGCGCCCTGCTGGCGCTGTCGGGAGAGGTCGCGGGCGGCTTCCTGGTAGCGCTCGACCGCCGCGGTGCGCTCCCGGTGCAGTGCCTCCAGACGCTGGCCAGCATTCTCCAGGCGTTCGAGTTGGGTGTGCAGCGCGTCGAGGGTCTCGGGCAGCTGCTCGACCTCGACGCGATGCTTGCGGGCAAGATCGCGCAGGTCGCTGATGCGCTGGTCGAGCTCGGCCAGCCGTTGCGGGTCGATCTCCAGGCCGTCGGCGAAGCTGCGCAGGGTCTGGCATCCCTCTTCGAGGTGGGCCAGGGCGTTCTGGAAGAGGTCAGCCGCCTCACCCAGGGCGGGATCGATCTGCCGACGCTCCTCAAGCTCGCGGATGGCCCGGCCGAGCAGCGGCTGGGCCGCAAGGTCGTCGTCGGAGAGTGCCTGGAGTTGCGATTGCGCCAGCGTGATCAGGGACTCGGCGTGGGCCAGCCGGTGATGCTCCTGCTCCAGTTCGCTGAGCCCGTCGCGGGAGGGGGCGGCCGCCTCGAGCTCATCGACCTGGTGGCGCAGCAGCGCGAGGCGGTCTTCGTAATCCTGATCGGAGTCTTCGAGCTCGGCTAGCCCGCGATCGATCTCGCGCAACTCGCGGTGGCGCGCCGCCACTTTGCCGCGCGCCTCACCGGCCCCGGCATAGGCGTCGAGCAGTTCGCGCTGGGTGGTCGGGCGCAGCAGCGACTGGTGGGCGTGCTGGCCATGGATATCGACCAGCTGCTCGCCGAGTTCGCGGAGCATCTGCAGGGCCACCGGCGTGCCGTTGACGAATCCGCGCGAGCGCCCGCTGCCCTGGATGACCCGGCGCACGATGATCTCGTCTTCGCCCTCGAGTTCGCGCTCGGCCAGCCATTGCCTGATGGCGTCCCCCGGGGGGTCGAAGACCGCGCTGACCTCGGCGCGCTCGGCGCCGGGACGGATGATCTCGGCATTGGCCCGGTCGCCCAGGCACAGGCCCAGTGCGTCAAGCAGGATCGACTTGCCGGCGCCGGTCTCGCCGGTGAGGACATGCATGCCGTCGCCGAACTCCAGGTCGAGCTGCTCGACGATGGCCAGGTCGCGGATGTGGATCTCCCTGAGCACAGCGCTTCTCCCTATGCGCCGAAGGGTTCGATGTTGCACAGCGGTCCGCCCCAGCCGAGCTTGGCGCGGAGCAGGTTGTAATAGCTGTAGCCCGGTGGGTGGACCAGGCGAACCGGGCTCGGGTGGGCCCGGACCACCAGGCGACTGTCCTGATGCAGGGGCAGGTCGTTCTGGCTGTCGCAGCTGACCCGCACGTGTTCGATGAAACGCGGATGCACGTCGATCTCGATCCGGCTGCCGCCGTCGACCACCAACGGGCGATTGCTCAGGGTGTGCGGGCAGACGGGAACGAGGACCATGGCGTGCAGGTTAGGGTGCGCGATGGGGCCGCCGCCGGCCATGGCGTAGGCGGTGGAGCCGGTGGGTGTGGCGATGATCAGCCCGTCGGAGCGGTGATCGCTCAGTGGCTCCCCGTCGATCCGCGTGACCAGCTCGATCATGCGTGCGGTGTTCCAGCGGTGCAGGACCACCTCGTTGATCGCCACATCCTCGCGCAGCAGCGTATCATCCTGATTGGAGCGGATCTCGGCGCGGAGGATCAGCCGCTCGTCGATGACATGCTGCCCGTCCAGGATCTGCCCCACCTCGTCGAGGTGCTCGGGGGCGATATCCACCAGGAACCCCAGGCGACCGCGGTTGATGCCCATCAGCGCGACATCCCGACGCCCGGCGACCGCCCGCGCGATGTGGATCAGGGTCCCGTCGCCGCCGATGGCGATGATCAGATCGCAGGCGTCGAGCAGGGTTTCGCGGGGCACGCGCTCAGGGTGGTGCGGGCCGGTCTGCGGCATCGACTGTTCGTCGAGCAGTGTCGAGCAGCCCCGCGCCTGCAGGGTGGGGAGCAGGCGCTCGACCAGCTCGGTGATGGCCGGGTCGCCGGGTTTGCCCGTGATGCCGACGGTGGGGAAGGGCGGTGTATGTACGTCCATGGGCGAAGACGGTACCACGTCGCCTGGGGGGCGCCAATTGGCGGT
>PULM01000209.1 GCA_003552345.1 Ectothiorhodospiraceae bacterium | reverse complement strand
TCAACGACCCGGAACTGCTCTGGAGCGAGCCGCTGCAGGCAGCCTACCACGATGCCCGGTTGCGGCCCCTGGCGCTGGTCCCCACCGGTTGGCAGGTATGGGCCTCGGACCGCCCGTTGCGCGCCCCGGCCGATTTCCGTGACCTGCGCCTGGGTGTGGCCGACAGCGCGCTGTTGCGCGAGAGCTACCGCGCCTACGGGGCGCGGGCCGAGCACGTCGAGTACGGCGAGCTCTACCAGGCCCTGGCCGACGGGCAGGTGGATGCCACCGCGCAGCCGCCCCACACCCTGGAGGCCCTCGGGGTCTACGAGTGGGCGCGGCACTGGACCAAGCCCCAGGCCGCGCCCCATGTCTCCGCGTTCCTGATCAGTGAGATCTTCTACCAGCGCCTGCCGCGCGGGCAGCGCCGGATGCTGCGCGAGATCGGCGAGGAGCTGGTGGAGTGGGCCCACGAGATGGAGCAGGAACTCAATGACGAGCGGCTTGCACAGCTCCAGGAGGCGGGGGATATTGACCTGGAGGAGCTTGACGCGCAGCAACGCGAGGCCTTTGCCGATCCCGCGCGTCCCCTGCGGGCGCTCTATACGGCCCGCGGTGGGCCGGACGCCGAGCGGATCCTCGCCCGGCTGCTCGGTGCCCTGGAGCGCGCCGAGGCGGAGCACGGCGGAGGCTGAGCCCGCGGCCGCGACAGAATCCGCTTATCCACGCAGTACGCCAGGAGGAGAACCAGGATGGTACGAACCGAATCCACGATGCTGCCCATTGGCACCCCGGCCCCCGATTTCACCCTCACCGATACCGACGGCCGCAGCATCTCGCTGCGCGGGGATCTGGCCGGTGGTCAGGGGGTGCTGGTCGCCTTCATCTGCAACCACTGCCCGTTCGTCAAACACCTGCGCGATGAGCTGGCGCGTTTCGGGCGGGAGTGTCAGGAGCGGGGGGTCGCGGTGGTGGCGATCAGTGCCAACAGCCCGGAAACCCACCCGGACGACGGCCCCGAGCGTATGGCCGAGGAGAAGCAGGCGGCCGGCTACACATTCCCGTACCTGTTCGATCCGGATCAGTCCGTGGCCAAGGCGTACCGGGCCGCCTGCACGCCGGATTTCTACCTCTTTGATGCCGATTTGAAGCTCTTCTACCGGGGGCGATTCGACGACAGCACCCCGCGCAACGACCGCCCGATCACCGGGGCCGACCTGCGCGGGGCGGTGGATGCCCTGTTGCAGGGAGAGGCGCCCCCCGACCCGCAGTACCCGAGCATCGGCTGCAACATCAAGTGGCGGCCGGGCAACGAGCCCGACTACTTCACTGCTGGAGGATGAGCTCCAGGACGAACTTGCTGCCGAAATAGCCGAACATCAGGGCGAGGAAACCGACGAGGGTCCAGCGGATCGCCGTCTGTCCTCGCCACCCCCACACGGCGTGACCGATCAGCAGTGTGGCGAAGGCCAGCCACGAGGCCATCGACAGCGACGTCTTGTGGATCATCATCCCCTCGAGGAGGCGATCCATGAAGAAGAGGAAACCGGAGCCCAGGGCGACGGTCAACGCTGCGAAGCCCACCGCCACCAGCCAGAACAATTGCTTTTCCATGGTGCGCAGCGCCGGCAGCTGGCGCACGAACCCGGTCGCCCGCCGGTGGCGGAGCCGGTAGTCGAGGGCGCCAAGGATCAGCGCCTGGAGCACCGCAGCGAGCAGGGTGGCGTAGGCGGTCATGGAGATCACGATGTGGATCTGCACCGCCAGCTCGCGATCCAGGGTCGCCTCCGGGGGGGCGAACAGGGTCAGGGCCACGGCCATGGCCGACAACGGCCAGAGCAGGATACCCAGGTGCTCGACGCGCTGGCGCAGGCTGACGATCACCAGACCAGTGCTGGTGATCCAGGAGACCAGCGACAGTGCACTGAAGATGCTCAGGTTCAGCCCGTCTTCGACCCAGGTGGTGTCACCGACCACGACCACGTGCGTGCCCACCGCCGCGGCGGCCAGGGCCAACGCTGTCGAGCGGGCCGGGCTGCGCTCTTCGTGGAGCAGCAGACGCGCCCCCAGAGCGACCGTGGCAGCCAGGTAGAGGAGGACGGTGACGAAGGTCAGGGCAGTCATAACCATAATACACGGGATGATGGCATAAACCGTGCCACCCGGGAACCACCCTGCGACAAGCCGCGACGGCGCACTGGATTCGCGCGCCGGTGCGCCGGACCCGTATAATACGCCCCGTTTTCAGGTTGCTGAACGAATAGGCCGGACCCATGTTTGAGAATCTCACCGGACGCTTCGACTCCGTCACCCAGCGCATGAGCGGTAGGGGGCGGATCACCGATGAAAACATCCAGGAGACCGTCCGCGAGGTGCGCAAGGCGCTGCTCGAGGCCGATGTCGCCCTGCCGGTGGTGCGCAGCTTCACCGAAGAGGTCAAGAAGCGCGCCCAGGGTGCGGAGGTGGCCAAGAGCCTGACGCCGGGGCAGGCCTTCATCAAGATCGTCCAGGATGAGCTGATCCGCGTCATGGGCGAGGAGGCGGTGCCGCTCAACCTGAGCGTGCAGCCGCCTGCGGTGGTGCTGGTCGCCGGCCTGCAGGGCTCCGGCAAGACCACCTCCATCGGTAAGCTTGCCCGTTACCTGCGCGAGCGCGAGAAGAAAAAGGTGCTGGTGGTCAGCTGCGACGTCTACCGTCCGGCGGCCATCGACCAGCTCGAGACCCTCGCCGGTCAGGTCGAGGTGGACTTCTACCCCTCAAGCTCGGGCGACAAGCCCGAGCGCATCGCCAAGGACGCCATCGACCACGCCAAGCGGCACTACTACGACGTGCTGCTCGTCGACACCGCCGGCCGGCTGACCGTCGATGAGGCGATGATGGACGAGGTCAAGCGCCTGCATAAGGCGGTGACCCCGGCCGAGACGCTGTTCGTCGTCGATGCCATGACCGGCCAGGACGCGGCGAAGACGGCTCAGGCCTTTGGCGAGGCCCTGCCCCTGACCGGCGTGGTGCTCACCAAGACCGATGGTGATGCCCGCGGGGGTGCCGCCCTGTCGGTTCGCCACGTCACCGGCGCGCCGATCAAGTTCCTCGGTATCGGTGAGAAGACCGACGCCCTCGAGCCCTTCCACCCGGAGCGGGTCGCCTCGCGCATCCTGGGCAAGGGCGACGTGGTCAGTCTGGTCGAGGAGGTCGAGCGCAGCGTCGATCAGGAGAAGGCGAAAAAGCTCGAGAAAAAGCTGCGCAAGGGTGGCAAGGGCTTCGATCTCAACGACTTCAAGGAGCAGATGCAGCAGATCGACAAGCTCGGTGGCCTCGGCGGGGTGATGGACAAGATGCCGGGCATGGGCAAGCAGTTCGACAAGGTCAAGGATCAGCTCGACGACCGGATCGTCCGTCGCCAGCTGGCCATGATCAACTCCATGACCCCGGCCGAGCGCGCCAAGCCCGATCTCATCAACGGCTCGCGCAAAAAGCGCATCGCCGCCGGCTCCGGGGTCCAGGTCCAGGACCTCAACCGTCTGCTCAAGCAATTCAAGCAGATGCAGAAGATGATGAAGCAGGTCAAGAAAAAGGGCGGGGCGCAGCGGATGTTCCAGCAGATGATGGGCGGCGGCGGGCCCGGAGGCCCCGGCGGACCCGGAGGTCCGGGGGGGCTGCCGCCGGGGATGGGGCGCTAGTGCTCCGGCGCGGCGCGAGTCCCTATCAGGTGTGTTAGATTCGCGCCGATACCCTGGTTAGGCACTGCGCCGACCAGACGGCTGCAACGGGAGACCAACATGAAGCTGCTGCGCCGCGTCCACGACGTCCGCATCTGGATCCGCCTGCTCGTCGGTATCTGGCTGATGCTGGTACTGGCCTGGACGAGCATGATCGTGTACGCGGCGTGGGAGCAGCGCAACGTGGCGGTGGATCAGGCCGTCGAGTTCACCGACACGATGAATCAGATGACCATGGCTGGTCTCACCGCCATGATGTGGACCAACACCATGGACCAGCGCCACGAGTTCCTGGAACAGATCCAGGAACTGCCGAATGTCTCCGGCCTGCGCGTGCTGCGGGCGGAGCTCACCGAGGAGTGGTACGGCCCCGGTGAGCCGGATCAGCAGCCCCAGGACGAGATCGAGGAGCGGGTGCTGGAGACCGGGGAGCCCTACATCGCCCAGATCGACGGCGGCCAGGCCCTGCGTGCGGTCATCCCCAATTTCAACGAGACCGACTTTCTCGGCAAGTCGTGCGTGGAGTGCCACGGCCCGGGCAACGAGGGGGAGGTGCTCGGTGCGGTCAACATGGAGATCTCGCTCGAGGAGGTGAACCGGGCAGTGATCGGGTTCGGTACCACCATCTTCGGCATCGCCGTGTTGCTCAGCCTGCCGTTCCTGCTCGTGGTCTACCTCTTCATCCAGCGATCGGTTACCCGTCCGATCAACGACATGACCGAGAGCCTGAATGCCATCGCCAGCGGTGGGGGTGATTTGACCCGCCGGCTCGATGTGCACAGCGGCGATGAGATCGGCCAGGCAGCCAGCGCCTTCAACCGCTCCATGGCCGTCTTCCACGATCTCATTGCCCGCGTGGTGGAGATGGCCGAGCGGCTCGACCGCTCGGCGCAGCAGGTCTCGGAGGTCACGGATCGCAGCGATGAGCGCATCGGTCGCCAGCGCTCGGAGATCGAGCAGGTGGCCACGGCCATGAACGAGATGACCTCCACCGCTCAGGAAGTGGCGCGCAACGCCCAGCACGCCGCCGAGGCCACGCACAGCGGCGAGGAAGCCGCCCAGCGGGGCAAGCAGGTGGTCCAGCAGACGGTCAGCGGCATCAACCAACTCGCCGATGACGTCTCCCGCGCTGCCGGGGCCATCCAGAAACTGGCCGACGACAGTGAGCAGATCGGCACGGTGATCGATCTGATCCGCGAGATCGCCGAACAGACCAATCTGCTCGCCCTCAACGCCGCCATCGAGGCGGCCCGCGCCGGTGAGCAGGGCCGCGGGTTTGCCGTGGTCGCCGATGAGGTGCGCAAGCTGGCCACCCGCACCCACGAGTCCACACAGCAGATCCAGGACATGATCAGCGCCCTGCAGGAGGAGACCAAGAGCGCCCAGGCGGCCATGGAGCAGGGCCACTCCCAGACCCAGGAGACGGTCAGTCAGGCCTCTGAGGCGGACTCCGTGCTGGGTGACATCCAGCAGTCGGTGTCCACCATCAGCGAGGTGAACACCCAGATCGCCAGTGCCGCCGAGGAGCAGAGCCAGGTGGTGGAGGAGATCAACCGCAACGTCACCTCCATCAACGACGCGGCCGAGACCACGGCCCGGGAGAGCCGTGACACCAAGCAGGCGGGTGACGAGCTCGAGACGCTTGCCCGGGATCTGCGCAAGCTGGTTGAGCAATTCAAGGTGTGAGCAAGAGCACGAATCCGGGCGCAACGCGCAGACGCTGGATCGGTCTGATCGGCGGCCCCCTGGCCGCCGGGATCATGCTGCTCGCCGGCCCCCCCGCGGGGTTGGGGCAGGACGCCTGGTTCGTGGCGGCGCTCACCGTGCTCATGGCCACCTGGTGGGTGAGCGAGGCGCTGCCCATCGCCGCCAC
>PULM01000201.1 GCA_003552345.1 Ectothiorhodospiraceae bacterium | reverse complement strand
GCCGGGGTGCTGGGTCAGTCCCAGGCCCTGATCGCCGACGGCGCCCATTCGCTCAGCGACCTGGTCTCCGACGGCGTGGTCCTGCTCGCCACCACCTACGGCAGCCGCGGCGCCGACCAAGACCACCCCTACGGCCACGCCCGGATCGAGACCGTGGCCACGGCTTTCATCGGCGCCGCCCTCGCCGCGGTCGCCGGCGGATTCATCTACGATGCCACCCATCGCCTGTTCTTCGCCCCGGAGACCCTGCTGGTGCCAGGCTGGCTGGCGTTGATCGCCGCCCTCGCCTCGATCCTGATCAAGGAGGCGCTGTATCAGTACACCCGCATCGTGGCGCGTCAGGCGCGCTCGAACATCATCCACGCCAATGCCTGGCACCATCGCTCTGACGCCCTCTCCTCGGTGGTCGTGGTGGTCGGCCTCTGCGGCGTCTTCGCCGGCCTGCCGTGGCTCGATGCCGTCGGTGCCATCGTCGTCGCCTCGATGCTTGGCTACATGGGGCTGCGCTTTATCTGGCAGTCCCTGCGCGAGCTGGTCGACACTGGCCTGAATGCCGAGCAGGTCCGCGATCTGGAGACCCAGATCCGCGCCCTGGACGGGGTCCGCGGCGTGCACGGGCTGCGCAGCCGCCACATGGCGGAATCCACCCTGCTCGACGTCCACGTGGTGGTCGACCCGCGGATCAGCGTCTCGGAGGGACACCGCATCGCCGAGTCGGTGCGCGAGCACTTGATCGCCGCCAACCCGGACGTGGCCGAGGTGCTGGTGCACATCGAGCACGAAGACCCCGCCTGGCACGAATGGACCCGGCGCCTGCCCCGACGCCGACAGGTGGAACACACCCTCGACCGCCGCTGGGCCGGCCACCACCTGGCCGGGCGGATCCAACGCCTGGATCTCCACTACGTGGAGGGGGGCCTGGAGGTGGAGGTCCACCTACCCTGGCGCCGCGAAGACGACCCCGCCACCCAGCGCGCCGAGGCCGCCGCCCTGAGCGCCGCCGCGGAGGGCGTCGATTGCATCCGCACCTGCCGGGTGCGCTGGCTGGAACCGGGCGACGGCGCGGAGTGATCCACCCCGCCGCCCGGGCGCCAGCCAGCCCCGGGCGGCGGGTGCGGCGGGTCAGTCCATCCGCGCCCGGACGCGATCGAACTCGCGCTCGATCTCCTCGCCGGGACCGCCGCCGATGCGACTGAAGACGAGGATCGCCAGCGTCCCGAGGATGAAGCCGGGCAGGATCTCGTACATGTCGAACAGCCCCCCCTCGAGCAGATCCCAGACGACCACCGTCACCGCACCGACGACGATCCCCGCCAGGGCGCCGTTGCGGGTGGTGCCCCGCCAAAAGACCGAGAGGATGATCACCGGCCCGAAGGCGGCGCCGAACCCGGCCCAGGCGTAGGCGACCAGGTCGAGGACCGCGGCATCCGGATTGAGGGCGAGCAGCGTGGCGAAGACGCCGATACCGAGCACCGTGCCACGACCAACCCAGACCAGCTCCCGGTCACCGGCAGCCGGGCGCAGGAAGCGCTTGTAGAAGTCCTCGGACAGGGCCGAGGAGGAGACCAGCAGCTGCGAGTCGATGGTGCTCATGATCGCCGCCAGCACCGCCGCCAGCAGACAGCCCGCCACCCAGGGGTTGAACAGCGCCTGGATCAGGGCCAGGAAGACCGTCTCCGGGTTGTCGAGGGTGCCGGTCCCCTCAAAGAAGGCGATGCCGGCAAAGCCGGTGAAGATCGCCCCGAACAGGGCGAAAACCATCCAGCTGATGCCGATAAACCGGGCCGCCGGGATATCCTTCGGACTGCGGATGGCCATAAAGCGGGTCAGCACGTGGGGCTGCCCGAAGTAGCCCAGCCCCCAGGCCATCAGCGAGATGATGCTGAACAGCGTCACATCGTAAAAGGCGTCCAGCGCGCCGGGCTCGAGCTCGGCCACCGCGCCGGCGGTCTCCGACCAACCGCCGAGGTTCATCACCGTGATCACCGGCACCAGGATCAGGGCGACGAACATCAGGATGCCCTGGATGAAGTCCGTCCAGCTGACCGCCAGGAACCCGCCAAGCAGGGTGTAGACCAGGATCACCGAGGCACCAACCGCCAGGGCCAGCGTGTAGTCCACGCCGAAGGTGTCCTCGAACAGGGTCCCCGCGGCGACCAGTCCGGCGGAGGTGTAGAAGGTGAAAAAGAGCAGGATCACCAGGGCGGAGACCACCCGCAGGGCCGAGGTCCGATCCCGGAAACGATTCTCGAAGTAGGCGGGGATGGTGATCGAATCCCGCGCCATCTCGGTGTAGCGGCGCAGACGCTCGGCGATGAACTGCCAGTTGAGGTAGGCGCCGATGGCCAGGCCCACCGCGATCCAGATCTGGTTCATCCCCGAGGCGTAGACCGCCCCGGGCAGGCCGAGCAGCAGCCAGCCGCTCATATCCGAGGCACCGGCCGACAGCGCTGCCGTGCCGGAGCCCAGGCGCCGTCCACCCAGGATGTAATCGGCCAGGCTCTTGGTGAAGCGGTAGGCGAACAGCCCGACCAGGATCATCAGGATCAGGTAGACGACAAAGGTCGCCAGCAGCGGGATGTTGAGATCCAGCTCCCCGTTCATGAGCGCTCACCCCGCAGCTTGTGGCTGACCAGGCTCACCAGGGTGAGCACCACCACCAGCAGCATGGGCACCAGCAGCCAGAACCAGGTGGCCGCCGTGAGGTTCTCTTCCATCGCCCTTCCTCCGCTTACAGCGCCCGCCGCCCCCGGGGCCACGGGCCAAGGTTCGTGAGCCTCAGGAATGCAGATTCCGTGCCGCGCTCCGGCGCCCCCATGCACCGGATACCGGCACGGCGTCCGCACCCCGCGTGCCCCGAGATGAAATACCAGGCACCAAGATCGTGCAAGGTGTTGCGTCAACCTGCCGCCCTCGCCGACCCAACCGACAGGCGCCACAATCAAGGGAAACGCCGCCCGCTCGCAGCCCGAGCCTTGCGCGGGCGGCAGGCTGGCACGAGCCCTGCAGAGCGCTGGCGATGTCCGCCCCGATTCGAGTCGCCCAAGGAGGTGCCATGAGCGCGTTCGTCCATCCGGACCCCGAGCAGCTGCTGCCCACCGAGCGCCGTGCTCTGGCCGCGGCCTATCGCATCGATGAGCCCACCCGCAGCCAGGCGCTGCTCCGGGAGGCCGAGTGCGACCCGCAGACCCAGGGCCGCATCCAGGAACGGGCCCGCGCCCTGGTCCACGGCATGATCCGCGCGCAGCGCCGCCAGTCCTCACTGACCGCCCTGCTCCACGAATACGACCTCTCCAGCGAGGAAGGCGTGGCGCTGATGTGCCTGGCCGAGGCGTTGCTGCGCATCCCCGACGCCCCCACCGCCGATCAGCTGATCCACGACAAACTCGGCGCCGGGGGCTGGTCATCGCACCTGGGCCGCGACCGGCGCCTGCTGGTCAATGCCGCCACCCTCGGTCTGGCACTCACCGGACGGATCCTGGATGTCCCCGACGCCGAGCGCTGGTTCGGGGCCAGACTGCGCGGTGCCATGGCGCGCCAGGGGGCGCCACTGATCCGCCGCGCGGTGCGCCGCTCCATGGGACTGCTCGGCGAGACCTTCGTCCTCGGCCGCGACATCCCCGAGGCACAACGGCGTGCCCGCAAGCTCGAGGCCAAGGGGTATCGCTACTCCTACGACATGCTCGGCGAGGCCGCACGCACCGATGCCGACGCCGAGCGCTTCTTCCAGGCTTACTGCGCAGGGATCGAACACTTTGGCCGCAGCGCCGACCCCAACGCATCGATGGACGCCCGCGCCGAGGTCTCGGTGAAGCTTTCGGCACTGGACCCGCGCTTCGAGCCCGGCCAGGAGGAACGCGTCCAGGAGACGGTCATCCCACGGCTGCAGGCGCTCTGCCGACGGGCCCGGGAGGCCGGCATCGCCCTGTGCGTGGACGCCGAGGAAGCGGCCCGGTTGGATCTGACCCTGGACGTGCTCGAGGCGGTGATGGCCGACCCCGAACTGGCCGACTGGAACGGCCTGGGGATCGCGGTGCAGGCCTACCAGAAGCGGGCGCCGGAGTGGATCGAGTGGCTCGCCGAACGGGCGCGGCATCACCAGCGGCGGCTGCGGGTCCGGCTGGTCAAGGGCGCCTACTGGGATACCGAGGTCAAGGACACCCAGATCCAGGGCCTCGACGACTACCCCGTCTTCACGCGCAAGGCGGCCAGTGACGTCTGCTTCCTGGCCTGCGCCCGACGCATGCTGCGCTACCCCGAGCAGATCTACCCCCAGTTCGCCACCCACAACGCCCACACGGTGGCCGCCGTGCTGGAACTGGCCGAAGAGCAACCCTTCGAGTTCCAGCGCCTGCACGGCATGGCCGACGACCTTTACGATCAACTCGTCGACGCCCGCCCCGGCCGCGGTGTCCCGGTGCGCATCTACGCGCCGGTGGGCCAGCACGAGGCCCTGCTCCCCTACCTGGTCCGGCGGCTGCTGGAGAACGGCGCCAACTCCTCCTTCGTCAACCGGATCCACGAGGGCGACGTAGAGACCCTGATCGCCGATCCGGTGGAGCACCTGCGCTCGCGTCCGACCCTGCGCCATCCCCACCTGCCTCTGCCGGCCGGGATCTTCGGCCCGGGTCGGACCAACAGCCGCGGCATCGATTTCTCCAACCGCCAGGAGACCGCCGCGCTGGCCGACGCCATGACCAAGGCGGCCGAGACCCGGCGTCAGGCGCGGCCGATTATTAACGGCCGGGACGCGGACGACGCCGACGGCCAGTGGGCGGATATCTGCAGCCCCACCGACACCGGGCAACGGGTGGGCCGCGTGCTGTGGGCCGGCCCCTCGCACCTGGAACAGGCGCTGGCCGGCGCCGCCGCGGCCTGGCCGCGCTGGGCGGCGACACCGGTCGAGGAACGCGCCCGCGCCCTGGAGCGCCTGGCCGATCTCTACGAGACGCACACGGCCGAGCTCATGACCCTCTGTACCCTGGAGGGCGGCAAGACGCTGCGCGATGGCATCGCCGAAGTCCGCGAGGCGGTGGACTTCTGCCGTTACTACGCCGCCCAGGCACGACGGCTGATGGGCGAGCCGACGCCGCTGCCCGGACCCACCGGCGAGACCAACGCGCTACAACTCCATGGCCGCGGCACGTATCTGTGCATCAGCCCCTGGAACCTGCCGCTGGCGATCTTCACCGGTCAGATCACCGCCGCCCTGGCCGCCGGCAACGCGGTGATCGCCAAGCCGGCGGAGCAGACACCGCTGATCGCCCACCGGGCGGTGACGCTTATGCACGAGGCGGGCATCCCTGGGGACGTGCTGCACCTGCTGCCCGGGGAAGGCGCACGCGTCGGCCCGCCGCTGGTCGCCGACCGGCGCATCGACGGCGTGGCCTTCACCGGCTCGGTCGCCACCGCGCAGCAGATCCACCGCACCCTGGCCGGGCGCGAAGGACCCATCGTCCCCCTGATCGCTGAGACCGGCGGCCTCAACGCCATGGTCGTGGACTCCAGCGCCCTGCCCGAGCAGGCAGTGGTGGATGTCCTGCGCTCGGCGTTCTTCAGCACCGGACAGCGCTGCTCGGCCCTGCGCCTGC
>PULM01000212.1 GCA_003552345.1 Ectothiorhodospiraceae bacterium | reverse complement strand
TCGTTGTCCAGGGCCTCGAGCGCCTCGTCGAGCTGGAAGGCGACCTTGGGGATCTCCTTCTCCTCCTCCGGCGGCAGGTCGTAGAGGTCCTTGTCCATCGCCTCGCCGGGGTGGATCTTGTTGCGGATGCCGTCAAGACCGGCCATCAGCATGGCGGCAAAGGTCAGGTACGGGTTGCCGGTGGGATCCGGGAAGCGCACCTCGATCCGCCGTGCCTTGGGGTTGGCCACGTAGGGCACGCGCACCGAGGCGGAGCGGTTGCGCGCCGAGTAGGCGAGCAGCACCGGGGCCTCGAAGCCCGGCACCAGACGCTTGTAGCTGTTGGTCGAGGCGTTGGCGAAGGCGTTGATCGCCTTGGCGTGCTTGATGATCCCGCCAATGTAGTAGAGCGCCTCCTCCGAGAGGCCGCCGTACTGATCACCGGCGAAGATGTTGTTGCCGCCCTTGGAGATCGACTGGTGGACGTGCATGCCGCTGCCGTTATCCCCGACCAAGGGCTTGGGCATGAAGGTGGCCGTCTTGCCGTAGGCGTGGGCGACGTTGTGCACGCAGTACTTGAGCGTCTGCAGCTCGTCGGCCTTCTTGACCAGGGTGCGGGCGGCAACACCGATCTCGCACTGCCCGGCGGTGGCCACCTCGTGGTGGTGGACCTCGGGCTCCAGGCCCATCTCCTCCATCGCCTGGCACATGGCGGCGCGGATATCGTGCAGCGAATCCACCGGCGGGACCGGGAAGTAGCCGCCCTTCACACCGGGGCGGTGGCCGATGTTGCCGTCCTTGTAGACCCGCTCGGAGTTCCAGCCGGCCTCCTCGGAGTCGATCTTGTAGAAGGTGCCGCTCATATCGGCGCCCCAGCGGACATCGTCGAAGACGAAGAACTCCGGCTCGGGGCCGAACAGGGCGGTATCCCCGACCCCCGTGGAGGCCAGGTAGGCCTCGGCGCGCCGGGCCACTGAGCGCGGATCGCGATCGTAGCCCTGCAGCGTGCTCGGCTCGAGGATGTCGCAGACCAGGTTCAGGGTGGGCTCATCGTAGAAGGGGTCGAGGGTCGCGGAGTCGGGATCGGGGAGCATGATCATGTCCGACTCCTGGATCCCCTTCCAACCCTGGATCGAGGAGCCGTCGAACATGGAACCATGCTCGAACAGGTCCTCATCGACCTGGGAGGCGGGCAAGGTTACGTGCATCTCCTTGCCGCGGGTGTCAGTGAAGCGAAGGTCGACGAATTTAACGTCTTCGTCCTCGATCAGCTTGAGGACCTCTTCTCCAATACGCGCCATAAGCTCACAGCCTCTGCGTGGGAAACAATAGGGCGGAGCGTGCGCCGGGAAGGTGCAGCAGCCCCGCAGCCGTGGCTCATTGTGGGGCATTTCGCGCCGACACGCACCTGCGGCGTCCTGCTACGCTCCGCGGGGCGCTCAGCCGCCGCCGACCCGGATGCGGATCCTCTGCTCGTCGCCGGCGGCCTCCGTAGCTACGACCTCGTGGCCGTGGACCCGGCACCAGGCCGGGATGTCCTCCAGGGCGCCCGGATCGGTGACCACCACCTGGAGTTCGGCGCCGACCGCCATCCGCGCCACCCGGGCCTGGGTGCGGATCACCGGCAGTGGGCAGAGCAGATGCCGGCAGTCGAGCTCTTCAGCTGTCGCCATGGTCCCCCCCCACATACCAGGCGTCGGGGACACAGTCCGACGCCATGGGCGGTACCGAGAGCGGCCGCACCCGGCCCTCGGTGTCCTCGAACTCCAGTTCGACCCGCTCGGCGTGGCGGCCGGAGGAGTAGCGCGCCACCAGCCGCGCCGCCAGTTCCAGGTCATGTTCGTTCCAGTCGCCGTCGATCAACGCCACCGGCCCACCGTGGCTGGTGGTACGCAGGTGCGGATAGCGGCGTTTGTAGCCCTGCAGGAAACGGGTCTCGCCGGCCTCCCGGGCGATGATCAGCTTGAAGTGATCCCGCGGCCGCAGGTGCCGACCGACCTTGAGGAGCATGATGTCGTCCAGGTCGTACTCCCGCGAACCGCGCGCCTGCCACAGATCGGCGAGCTTGGCCGAGTAGGTGGCGTCGGTGAGAAAGCAGCAGCCGCCGGCCGGCTGCGCCCACGCCTCGATACCGAGTTCGCGGGCCAGGGCGAACTGCGGCTTGCGCGAGCGCCCGTGCAGCTCAAAGAGGCGCTCGCGATCCACCCACCCCTCGCGCTCGGGCCGCGTCGGCTCTAGGAGCTTCGCCGAGAGCGGGCGCAGGAGCAGATCCTCGACCCCGGCATCCCGGTTGATGACCGGCAGTTTGTCCCGGGTCTGTGACTTGGGCCGCTGGCCGATCACCTCGCCGGTGACGATGAAATCGAACCCGTTGGCCTCCATCCACTCACGGGCCTTGCCCACCATGAACACCTTGCAGTCGAGGCAGGGATTGAGGTTGGCGCCGTAGCCATAGCGTGGCCGGGGGAGGACCTCCTTGTACTCCTCGATGACATCGACGATGTGCAGCGGCATGCCCAGCTGCTCAGCCACCCAGAGGGCGTTGTTGCGCTTCGGCCGCTGCTGATCCTTGCTGCGGATGGCGTGGGTGTGTCCTTCGACGCAGAAGCCGGTGTAGAAATTGATCCCCTCCACGTGCACCCCATGGTCCTGGACCACGCGGGCGGCAAGCATGGAGTCGAGACCCCCGGAGATGAGCGCGACGGCTTTCGGTTGCTCGGACATGATCCGCGGCCGTGTCGGAGTGGAGACCAAATTCTACCAAACCCGCCGTGCAGCCCGTGCAACCGCCCGGGCCGGATCGCTATACTGCGCCGCTACTGCGCACAGAGCCGACGGGATCAACGGAGGCGAGCTTGGCCGAGCGACCGCGGGACTTTCAGGAACTGATCCTCAACCTGCAGCAGTACTGGGCCCGACAGGGCTGCGTGGTGCTGCAGCCGCTGGATATGGAGGTGGGTGCCGGAACCTTCCACCCAGCCACCTTTCTGCGCGCCGTGGGCCCGGAGCCCTGGCACGCGGCCTACGTGCAGCCGTCACGCCGCCCGACCGATGGGCGCTACGGCGACAACCCCAACCGCCTGCAGCACTATTACCAGTTCCAGGTGGTGCTCAAACCCTCCCCGGCGGATTTCCAGGAGCGGTATCTCGGCTCGCTCGAGCAACTCGGCATCGACCCGCAGGTCCACGACATCCGCTTCGTCGAGGACGACTGGGAGTCACCGACGCTCGGCGCCTGGGGGCTGGGCTGGGAGGGCTGGCTCAACGGCATGGAGATCACCCAGTTCACCTACTTCCAGCAGGTAGGCGGGCTCGACTGCCGGCCGGTGATGGGCGAGATCACCTACGGCCTCGAGCGCATCGCCATGTACCTGCAGAACGTGGAAAGCGTCTACGACCTGATCTGGACACGGACGGACGCCGGGCCGGTGACCTACGGCGACGTCTTCCTGCAGAACGAGCGCGAGCAGTCGGCGTACAACTTCGAGCAAGCCCCGGTGCAGGCACTGCTAGAGGCCTTCCGGCATCAGGAGCAGGAGTGCCAGCGGCTGGCCGAACAGGGACTGCCGCTGCCGGCCTACGAGCAGGTCCTCAAGGCGTCGCACACCTTCAACCTGCTCGATGCGCGGGGTGCCATCTCGGTCACCGAGCGCCAGGGCTACATCCTGCGAGTGCGCAATCTGGCCCGCACCGTGGCGCAGGGCTACTACCAGGCGCGCGAGGCCCTTGGCTTTCCGCTGCTGCAGGATAAGGAGTCGACCCATGGCTGAACGCCGCCCCCTGCTCATCGAGATCGGCACCGAGGAGCTGCCGCCCAAGGCACTGCAGCGGCTGATGCTCGCCTTCCGCGACGACCTCTTCAGCGCCCTGGAGGAGCAGCGCCTGCAGCCGGAAGGGGTCCGGGCGTTCGCCACCCCGCGGCGGCTGGCGGTGCGCATCGAGGCCCTGGACACGCGCCAGGCCGATGAACAGATCGAGCGCCTCGGACCCAAGCTGGACGCCGCCTACGATGCCGACGGCCAGCCCACCAAGGCCGCCGAGGGTTTCGCGCGCTCCTGCGGCGTCGATGTCAGCACGCTGGAGAGCATGGATACCGATAAGGGACCGCGGCTGGTCTGGCGCGGTGTGCAACCCGGGGAGCGCGCCGAGGCGATCATCCCCGGACTGGTCGAGACCGCCCTGGCCCGCCTGCCCATCCCCAAGCGGATGCGCTGGGGCAGCGGCGAGGTGGAGTTTGTCCGCCCCATCCACTGGAGCGTGGCGCTGCTCGGCGACGCGGTGATCCCGGGCTCGATCCTCGGCATCCCCACCGGGCGGGTGACCTATGGGCACCGCTTCCACGGCCAGGGTCGCAGCGGCATCGAGATCCCCGAGCCCAGCGCTTACGAGGGGTGCCTGGAGGAGCAGGGGTGCGTGATCGCCGACTTTGCCGAACGGCGCCGGCGAGTGGAGGCCGGTGTGCGCCAGGAGGCTGAGCGGGCCGGGGGGGAGCCGGTGGGTGACGAGGCCCTGCTCGATGAGGTCACCGGCCTGGTGGAGTGGCCGGTGGCGCTCTCCGGGGACTTCGACCGGCGCTTTCTGGAGATCCCGGAAGAGGCACTGATCTCCAGCATGCAGGGCCATCAGCGCTGCTTCCCGGTGCGCGGCGGCGACGGCCGTCTGCTGGCGAGCTTCATCACCGTTGCCAACATCGACAGCCGCGATCCCGAACAGGTCCGCCACGGCAACGAACGGGTCATCCGCCCCCGCCTGGCCGACGCCGAGTTCTTCTGGCAGCAGGATCGCCGATTGCCGCTGGCCGAACGGCTCGAGCAGTTGGAGCACGTCGTCTTCCACCGCCACCTTGGCGACCTGCGGGGGCGCAGCGAGCGGATCAGCCGCTTGGCGGCGCGGGTCGGCGAACGCGTCGGTGCCGACGCCGGGGCGGCCGGGCGGGCTGGGCTGCTGGCCAAGTGCGATCTCGTCACCGAGATGGTCGATGAATTCCCTGAACTGCAGGGGGTGATGGGGGGCCATTACGCCCGGGCCGACGGCGAGGGCGAGGCCGTGGCGGCCGCCATCGGCGCTCACTACCGGCCGGCCTTCGCCGGCGACGCCCTGCCCGAAACGGCCGAGGGCCAGGCGGTGAGCATCGCCGACCGGGTGGATACGCTGGTGGGCATCTTCGCCGCGGACGGCCCGCCGTCGGCGGATAAGGACCCGTTCGGCCTGCGCCGGGCGGCGATCGGGCTGCTGCGCTGCCTGATCGAGGGTGGCCACGATCTCTCGCTGCGCGAGCTGCTCGAGGAGGCCGCCGGGATGATCGCCGAACGGTGCGGGGTCACCACCGATGGCATCGCGGAGCAGGTGGCCGGCTTCTGTCATGAGCGCCTGCGCGGCTACTACGCCGAGCGCGGCTACGCCGCCGAGGTCTTTGAGGCGGTGGCGGCCGTCGAGCCCGCCTCGCCTCTGGATTTCCACCGCCGCCTGGTGGCGTGTTCCACTTTTCGCGAGCGGCCTGAGGCGCAGACGCTGGGCGAGGCGAACAAACGCATTGGCAACATCCTGCGCCGTGCCGGCCTCGACCCACAGACCCGCCCGGAGGCGGCGAGCGCCGGCGACGAGCCCGCCGAGCAGGCGCTCGCCGAGGCACTGCGCAGTGCCTGGGCCACGGCGCAGCCGTGCATTGAGGCCAGGGAATACGATGCCGCACTGACCGCCCTGGCCGAGCTGCATGAGCCTGTGGATCGGTTCTTTACCGACGTCATGGTGATGGCCGACGACGAGGCGGTGCGCCAGCGCCGGCTCGAGCTGCTCGGCGGCGTCCGGCACGCCTTCCGGGCGGTGGCCGATCTCTCCCACCTGCCGGGCTGAGTGACGGATATGGCGTGGCTCATCCTGGATCGGGACGGGGTGATCAATCACGACTCGGACGCCTTCATCCGCGCTCCGGAGGAGTGGCTGCCGATCCCCGGCAGCATCGCGGCCATGGCGCGCCTGACCCGGGCCGGCTGGCGGGTGACGATCGCCACCAATCAGTCCGGGCTGGCCCGGGGCTTATTCGATGAGTCGACCCTGGCGGCCATCCACGACAAGCTCGACGGGACCGTCTGCGCGGCGGGCGGCCGGGTCGATGCGCTCGTCTACTGCCCCCATGGGCCCGATGACGGCTGTCACTGCCGCAAACCGCGCCCGGGCCTCTACCAGGAGCTGGCGCACCGGCTCGGGGAGCGCCTGGAAGGGGTCCCGGTCGTCGGTGATTCGGCACGGGACCTGGAGGCCGCGGCGGCGGTGGGCGCCCGGCCGATCCTGGTGCGCACCGGCAAGGGCGAGGCCACCCTCGCGCGCGGCGGATTGCCCGCGGGCACGGAGGTCTACGCCGATCTCGCCGCTGCGGTGACGCGGCTGCTCGACGAGGAGAAGCGATGAGGATCCGAGGCGGTACACCGCGGGAGTGGCTGGGCAGCGGTCTGCATCTGGCCGTCATGGCGCTGAGTGCGCCGGTCTGGGCCGTCTTCGGCGCCCTCACCTATCCGCTGGGTTATCGTTTGCGCTATCGGTTTCTTAGCGCCTGGGGGCTGCTGGTGATCGATTCAGCGCGCTGGCTGTGCGGCCTGGATTACCGCGTCCACGGGCTGGAGAACCGTCCACGCCATGCCGCGGTGGTCATGGCCAAGCACCAGTCCGCGTGGGAGACGCTGGCGCTGCTCAAGTGGTTCTCGCCGCAGACATGGGTGCTGAAGGAATCGCTGCTGCGCATCCCCTTCTTTGGCTGGGGGCTGCGCCTGCTCGAGCCCATCGCCATCGATCGCAAGGCCCGCGGCACCGCCCGTCAGCAGGTCATCGAACAGGGCGCCGATCGCCTGCAGCGCGACCGCTGGGTGGTCATCTTCCCGGAGGGTACCCGGGTCGCGCCCGGCACCAAGGGCCGTTACCGCAGTGGGGGCGCCGAGCTGGCCATCCACGCCGGGGTGCCGGTGGTGCCCGTGGCCCACAACGCGGGCTCATTCTGGGGCCGCAACAGCCCGCTGCGTCGGAAGGGACAGATCCAGGTGCACATCGGCCCGCCGATCGCCACGGAGGGCCGCAGCGCCGAGGCGGTCACCGCAGAGGCGGAGGCGTGGATCGAGGCGCGGATGGCCGAGCTCGAGGATCGTCCCCCGGCGGGCTGAGCTGCGCCCCGGCGCGGCGCTGGCCGCCCCGGGGCCGCGCCATCGGCATCAGACGTCGAGGTTGGAGACCGCCAGGGCGTTGCGCTCGATGAAGTCCCGGCGCGGCTCCACGTGATCGCCCATGAGGGTGGTGAAGATCTGGTCGGCAGCCACCGCATCATCGATGGTCACCTGCAGGAGGCGGCGGGTCTCCGGGTTCATGGTGGTCTCCCAGAGCTGATCCGGGTTCATCTCACCGAGACCCTTGTAGCGCTGGATGGTCTGCCCGCGCTTGGCCTCTTCCATGAGCCAGTCCACCGCCTCACGGAGGCTGCCAACCGACCGCTTGCGCTCGCCCCGGACCACTTCCGCCCCCTCGTGCAGGAGACCGTCGAGCAGCGAGGCAAGGGCCTTGAGCGTCTCGTACTCCGCAGAGAGGAAGAACTGCGGATTGAAACGGTACTCCTGATCCAGGCCGTGGCGACGCCGGGTGACGATGGCCTCCTGGAAGCCGCCGTCGGGACCGCGCTGAACCGTGACGCGGTAGCGCATGCTGGCATCGGTGGCGGCCTCGACGCGCTCGACCAGCTGCTCGAACCACGCCTGCATGGCATCGGCGTCGGTGATGTCGTCGTCGCCGCGCGGGGGCAAGGTGGTCATCTGCTCGAGGATGGCCGGATCCCAGCGCCGTGAGACGTGCTCGATGAGCTCCATCGCCTCGTAGTAGCGACGGGCCAGCCGGCCCAGGGCCTCGCCGGTGATCGGTGGCGCGCCGGCACCGGGGTGCAGGGCGGCGCCGTCAAGGGCCAGCTCCAGCAGGTACTCGGTCAGCTCGCGCTCGTCCTTGACGTAATGCTCCTGCTTGCCCCGCTTGATCTTGTACAGCGGGGGCTGGGCGATGTAGACGTTGCCGCGTTCGACCAGCACACGCATCTGCCGATAGAAGAAGGTCAGCAGCAGGGTGCGGATGTGCGAGCCGTCCACGTCCGCGTCGGTCATGATGATGATCCGGTGGTAGCGCAGCTTGTCCGGATCGAAGTCGTCACGGCCGATGCCGCAGCCGAGCGCGGTGATCAGGGTGCCCACCTCGGCGGAGGAGAGCATCTTGTCGAAGCGTGCCTTCTCCACATTGAGGATCTTGCCCTTGAGCGGCAGGATCGCCTGGGTCCGGCGATCGCGCCCCTGCTTGGCGGAGCCGCCGGCGGAGTCGCCCTCGACCAGGTAGATCTCCGACTTGGCCGGGTCACGCTCCTGGCAGTCGGCGAGCTTGCCGGGCAGCCCGGCGATGTCCAGGGCATCCTTGCGCCGCGTCATCTCCCGCGCCTTGCGCGCTGCCTCGCGGGCCCGACTGGCCTGGATGACGCGCTCGGCAATGGCACGTGCCTCCGGCGGGTGCTCGGCGAGGAAGGTCTGCAGCGACTCGGAGAGCAGCGACTCG
The DNA here is from genome assembly GCA_003552345.1 of Ectothiorhodospiraceae bacterium. Lineage (GTDB taxonomy): Bacteria > Pseudomonadota > Gammaproteobacteria > Nitrococcales > Halorhodospiraceae > Halorhodospira. The sequence continues at coordinate 13,150 of PULM01000212.1, read as the reverse complement.
ACGATGCCCTTGACCTCGGAGGAGACCAACTTGTCCTTGGTCTGCGAGGAGAACTTGGGATCCGGCGCCTTGACCGAGACCACGGCGGTCAGGCCCTCGCGGACGTCTTCGCCGCTGGGCGTGGACTTGAGCTTCTTCAGGTAGCCCTCGCCCTCCAGGTAGCCGTTCACCGTGCGGGTCAGGGCCCCGCGGAACCCGGCCAGGTGCGTGCCGCCGTCGCGCTGCGGGATGTTGTTGGTGAAGCAGAAGATATTCTCCTGATAGGAGTCGTTCCACTGCATCGCCACATCCACGCCGATGCCGTCGCGCCAGGCGGTGACGTAGAACACCGTCGGGTGCAGCGGGGTCTTGTTGCGGTTGAGGTGTTCGACGAAGGCGCGGATCCCGCCGGTGTACTCGAAGACATCCTCCTTCTCGGTCCGCTCGTCCTTGAGGACGATCCGCACCCCCGGATTGAGGAAGGAGAGCTCGCGGAAGCGCTTGGCAAGGATGTCGTAGTTGTACTGGACCTCGGTGAAGATGGTCTCCGAGGGCTTGAAGGTGATGCGCGTGCCGGTCTGCTCCGTCTCGCCGACGACCTTCAGCGACGTCGTCGGTGCCCCGTCGGCGTACTCCTGGACGTGGACCTTGCCGTCGCGCTCAATCACCAGCCGCAAACGCTCGGAGAGGGCATTGACCACCGAGACACCGACACCGTGCAGGCCGCCGGAGACCTTGTAGCTGTTGTCATCGAACTTCCCGCCGGCGTGCAGGACGGTCATGATCACCTGCGCGGCCGGGACGCCCTCCTCGGCGTGGATATCCACCGGGATACCGCGACCGTTGTCGGTCACGGTGACGGAGTGATCCGCGTGCAGGGTGACGGTGATCTCGGAGCAGTGCCCGGCCAGGGCCTCGTCGATGGAGTTGTCGAGGACCTCGAAGACCATGTGGTGGAGGCCCGTGCCGTCATCCGTGTCGCCGATGTACATGCCCGGGCGCTTGCGCACGGCGTCGAGCCCGCGCAGCACCTGAATGCTCTCGGAGTCGTACTGCGGCGTAATCTCCGTCGTCATCGATGGTTCAGCCTCTCAAGGGGGTGCATCAGGACCGAGGGATCGGTCGAAAGGGTCCATTATACCATCGCTGAGAGGTTCCCTTCGCGCAGCTCGTACCAGTGACCGGCAGGCAGGCGCGCAGAGAGGGCCTCCCCGTCGATGGCGGTCAGAAAGATCTGAGCGGGGTCAGCGGTGACCGTGGCCAGGACCGTACCCAGGTGCTTGGGGTCGAGTTCGGCGGGCAGATCGTCGATCAGCAACACGGGCGCCAGGCCCTGGCGGGCCCAGAGCTGCACCTCGGCCACCAGCAGGGCGACCACCAACAGCTTCTGCTGGCCCCGCGATAGGGCGTCGGCGGCCGGGATGCGATCGCGGGTGAGGAGCAGATCGGCGCGGTGGGGGCCGCGGTGGGTGAATCCGGCCGTCCGGTCACGCTCAAGCTGCTCGTCGAGGACCTGTGCCCAGTCGGCTTCCGCGGCCGCGCCGCGATAGTAGCGCAGTTCCAGCCCCTCCAGACCGAGCCAGTGCCGGGCCAGCTCGGTCCAAGCCGGACGCAGCGCCTCGATGAATCGGTACCGGGCGGCATCAACGGCACGGGCGCAATCCAGGAGTACGGGTGTCCAGGCGCGCTCGGTGCGACGGTCACCGACGCGTAGCGCGGCATTGCGCTGGCGCAGGGCGTGCTGATAGCGCTGGGCGAGCTCGCGGTACCCCGGCTCGAGGTGAAAGGCCCCCCAATCCAGGAATTGACGGCGGACCCGGGGACCGTCGAGCAGCAGGCGCTGGTGTTCGGTGTTGATCAACTGCACCGGCAGGCGTGCGGCCAGCGCCGAGCGGGTACTGGCATCGGCACCGTTCAGGCGCAGGCGGGTATGTCCCAAGCGGCGAGCGGCCCCGAGGCGATCGTGGCCGCGCAGTGCCACCACCCGGGCCTCGTCCGCCTCCCAGCCAATGAGTCGATCGGCCTGTCGGGTGCGGAAGGAGCGCACCCGGGAGAGGAAGTAGATCGCCTCGAGCAGGCTCGTCTTGCCGGCGCCGTTGGACCCGATCACCACATTGAGGTGGGGATGGGGCCGCAACTGGATCTCGGCCAGGTTGCGGAAGCCGTGGACCTCGAGGCGCTCCATGGGGCTTAGAGGCGCATCGGCATCACGACGTAACGGGCGTCGTCGCGACCTTCGCCGCGGATCAGACCGCTGCTACTGGCGTCGGTCAGGGTCACGTGGACGCGTTCGGTGTCCAGGGCGGCGAGCGCATCGAGCAGGTAATTGGCGTTGAAACCGAGTTCTACGGACTCGCCGCCGTATTCGATGCCCACCTCTTCCTCCGCTTCTTCCTGCTCCGGGTTGTGAGAGCCGATGCGCAGGGTCTCACCCTCCACGGCGAAGCGGATACCGCGGTACTTCTCGTTGGAGAGGATGGCCACTCGGGTCAGGGCCTGGCGCAGGTACTGGCGATCGATCAGCACATGCTTGTCGCCGTCCTGCGGGATGACGCGGTTGTAATCGGGGAAGACACCGTCGATCAGCTTGGAGGTGAAGCGCACCGATTGCAGGGTGACGCGCACGTGGTTGGTCCCAAACTCCAGCGTGGCGGGCTCCTCGGCGTCGTCGAGCAGGCGCAGCAGTTCCTGCACCCCCTTGCGCGGGACGATGACCTGGCGGGGCTGGGCGACATGTACCGGGGTGTCGCTTTCCGCCAAAGCGAGCCGGTGGCCGTCGGTGGCCACGGCGCGTGCGCCGCTGCCGGTCAATTCCAGGAGCAAGCCGTTGAGGTAGTAGCGCACGTCGTGCTGTGCCATCGAGAAGTGGGTGCGCTCGATGAGCCGTCGGAGTTCACCGCGGGGGATGGCCACCGACTCGGTCTCGCCGATGGACTCCACCTCGGGGAACTCGTCCGCCGGTAGGGTGGCCAGGGAGAAACGGCTGCTGGCCGCGCGCAGGGTTGCTCGGTCCTGGCTGGTTTCGATGCGAATCGAGGCCTCTTCGGGGAGATTTCGGCAAATATCCAACCATTTTCGGGCAGGAAGCGTGATCACCCCTTCTTCCTGAGTTTCCGCCTCGAGGTAGGCGACGAGCTCCACCTCCAGGTCGGTGGCGGTGAGCTGAAGCTGATCCGGACGGGCCTCGACGCGGATGTTGCCAAGGACCGGCAACGTCTGGCGACGCTCGACGACGCCGACGATCGACTGCAGGGCGGCGAGCAAGGGTTCGCGTTGGACCTCGAAGCGCATGGTCGTCCTCGTTGGCTGTAATGATTGCTTAGAAAAAGAGAAAGCTTGTTGTTGTTATTGGCCACCCGTCAAGTTGTGGAAAGACGGGCTAACGCCTTGTATGGAAAGGAGCAATTCGTCCACAAAAACTACCAGGGCGGAGCTTGGGAGAGGTGTGGAAAACCTGGGGAGGGAATCAAGGGTTCAACTGCTCCACGAGTTTTCCACAGCTTCCGCGCGATTAAGTGCTCAGGGTTCTCAACAGGTTGTCATAGTCCTCAGCCAGGCGGGCATCGTCCTCGATCAACGACTTGATGTTGCGGCAGGCGTGGAGGACCGTGCTGTGGTCGCGGCCACCGAAGGCGTCGCCGATTTCGGGCAGGGAGTGGGAGGTCAGCTCCTTGGCGAGGACCATGGCCATGTGTCGGGGGCGGGTGATCGAGCGGCTGCGTCGCTTGGAGAGCAGGTCACCGACGCGGATCTTGTAGTACGCCGCCACGGTCTTCTGGATATTGTCGATGGTGACCAGTTTGTCCTGGAGCGCGAGCAGATCGCGGAGCGCCTCCTTGGCAAAGTCGACGTCGATGGTCCGGCCGGTGAACTGGGCGTTGGCGGTGATACGGCGCAGGGCGCCCTCGAGTTCACGGACGTTCGAGCGCAGGCGCTTGGCAACGAAAAAGGCGACCTCGTCGGGCAGATCGACGCCGTCGCGGACGGCCTTGCTCTTGAGAATGGCGACGCGGGTTTCGAGTTCGGGCGGTTCGATGGCGACGGTCAGGCCCCAGCCGAAGCGGGACTTGAGCCGCTCCTCCAAGCCATTGACCTCTTTCGGGTAGCGGTCACAGGTCATGATGACCTGTTGCTCACCCTCGAGCAGGGCGTTGAAGGTGTGGAAGAACTCCTCCTGCGAGCGTTCCTTGCCGGCGAAGAACTGGATGTCGTCGATGAGCAGCGCGTCCAGGTTGCGGTAGTGGCGCTTGAACTCGTTGATGGCGTTGTGTTGCAGGGCCTTGACCATCTCGGCGACAAAGCGCTCTGAGTGGAGGTAGAGCACGCGGGCCTCGGGGCGGGCGGTGCGAATCGCGTTGCCGACGGCGTGCATCAGGTGGGTCTTGCCCAGGCCGACGCCGCCGTAGAGAAAGAGCGGGTTGTAGGCGCCGCCCGGGTTGTCGGCGACCTGCATGCTCGCCGCGCGGGCGAGCTGGTTCGATTTGCCCTCGACGAAGGTGTCGAAGGTGAAACGCGGGTTCAGGTTGGAGTCGACCGGGCGTTGGCGGGGCTCGTTACCGCGCGTGCTTGGTGCCGGGCGGGCACCTTGCGAGCCCTCGGTCTCGGGGGCGGCGGGAGAGCCGATCTCCAGATCGACACGCAGCCCTTGGCCGGGGCGCATCTCATCGAGGAGCTCGGTGATGCGCGCGGCGAAGTTGTCGCGCACCCAATCGAGGACGAAGCGGTTCGGCGCGTAAAGGCGCAGGGTATCGCCCTCGAGCTGCGCCTGCAGGGGGCGAATCCAGGTATTCAGCTGTTGCTCGGGGATCTCGCGCTCAAGCTGCTGAAGGCACGCGCTCCAGACCGAGTCGTCCATGGTGACGGCTACCTCGTTGTTTCCGGGGGTGGGCGGGGAAGGCCAGCGATTTCGGACGGCCTAGTCTAAAGGGGGGTCGGGCAGTTATCCACAGGTTTCCAGCGTTATCCACAGGACGCCGGTGCGTCGCTGTAGCAATTGACAGGCCCTTGATGGCGAAGTAGATTCGCGGCTCACTGGCCGGAGGACGGCCTCCCGATCCCTTTCTGTCAATGAGTCCTGAATCATGAAACGCACGTATCAGCCGAGTAATATCAAGCGCAAGCGGACCCACGGTTTCCGTGCCCGTATGGCCACCCGAGGCGGGCGCCTGGTGCTCAAGCGCCGTCGCGCCAAGGGGCGCAAGCGTCTGACGCCGACGTCCTGACCCGGGCCCGGCCTCCTCTTGTCAGTGGACGAGAGGTTCCCGCGGGCCGCGCGGTTGCTGCGGCGTGCGGATTTCGAGGGGACGCTCCGCTCCCCGCAGTGGCGGACCTCCAACCGCTACTTCCGCATCAGTGCACGGCAGAACCAGTGCGGTCGTCCGCGACTTGGCCTGGCGGTACCCAAGCGGGTGTTGCGCAAGGCCACGCAACGACACCGAATCAAGCGGGTCATCCGTGAGAGTTTTCGGGTCCGGCAGGGGGACCTGCCGGACCAGGATTTTGTGGTCGGGGTGCGCGGGGCCGTCGGCGAGGCGGACAACGCCACCCTATTCGGCGCCCTGGATGAACTCTGGGCTCAGGCGCGGGGGCGGCCATGCGATGGCTCCTGATTGGGGTGATTCGAACCTATCAGTACGCGGTCAGCCCGCTGCTTGGGCCCCGTTGCCGTTTCCTCCCGACCTGTTCTGAATACGCCGCCGAGGCGGTCTCCCGGCACGGCCTGTGGCGCGGGGGATGGTTGGCGGTGAAACGTCTGGGCAAATGTCACCCTTGGCATCCGGGCGGGCTCGATCCCGTGCCGGAGCGCACCGACCGTACGCGAGAGTAGATCCCCATGGAGAATCAACGCCTCATCCTCCTGATCGCCCTGGCCGGGATCAGCCTGCTGCTGTACTTCGCCTGGGAGCGGGAACAGATGGATGCCGCCGAACCGGTGGTCGAAGAGCAGGAGACTGATGCGGAAGTCGACGGGGAGGCGCCGGACGCGCCGACGCGGGCCGAGGAGCCCGACGCCGACGATCCCATGGCCGAAGGAGCGGTCGAGCCGGACGAGGAAGACGCCAAGCGCATCCGGGTGAAGACGGATCTGGTAGAGGCGGAGATCAGCACCCAGGGTGGTGACATCCGCCAGCTTGATCTGCTTCAGCACCGGAAGGCCTCGGACGACCCCACGCCGTTTCGTCTGCTCCGGGATGAGGGTGAGCCGCTGTTCGTGGCCCAGGCCGGACTGGGTGGCGATGGGCCGGTACCGGCACGGGATGCCCGCTTCGAGGTGGAGCAGGACGAATTCGAGCTGGCGGACGGCGAAGACGAGCTGGAGGTGCCGCTCGTCTGGGAGGAAGACGGCGTCAAGGTGCGCAAGGTCTACACCTTCCGGCGCGACAGCTACCTGGTGGACGTGCGTCACGAGGTGGAGAACGACGCCGAGGAAGACTGGAGCGGGTTCCAATATGTCCAGCTGCGTCGGCGTCCGGATCCGGCCGGGACCACCCCGTGGTACATCCACAGCTTCACCGGCGGCTCGCTGTATACGCAGGAGGATCGCTTCAGCCGGATCTCCTTCAGCGACATGGAGGATTCCGACCTGTCGCAGGACGTACGCGACGGCTGGGCGGCGATGCTCCAGCACTACTTCCTCGGCGTCATGATCCCGGAACGGGGCGAGACGTACCGGTTCTACACGCGGGCGCTGCCGCAGGAGACCTATCTGCTGGGCATGTCGTCGCCGTGGCTGGAGGTGGCCGCCGGGGAGAGCGGCCAGAGGACGAATCACCTCTTTATCGGCCCGAAGGAGCAGGATCGGCTGACGGCCGTGGGCTCTGCGCTGGATGTGGATGACCTGCGCCTGACGGTTGACTACGGCTTTCTCACCATCCTGGCCAATCCGCTGTTCTGGGCGCTGGATCAGATCGAGAACCTGGTGAAGAACTGGGGCGTGGCCATCCTGATCCTGACGCTGCTGATCAAGATCGCGTTCTATAAGCTCTCGGCGATCAGCTATCGCTCGATGGCGAAGATGCGCAAGGTCCAGCCGAAGATGCAGCAGATCCGGGAGCGCTACTCGGATGATCGGCAGCAGATGAACCAGGCGCTGATGGAGCTGTACAAGAAGGAGAAGATCAACCCGCTGGGCGGGTGTCTCCCGATTCTGGTGCAGATCCCGGTGTTCATCGCGCTCTACTGGGTCCTGGTGGAGAGCGTGGAATTGCGCCACGCGCCGTTCATGCTGTGGATCCAGGATCTCTCGAGCCGCGATCCGTACTTCATCCTGCCGCTGCTGATGGGCGCGAGCATGCTGGTGCAGATGAAGCTCAACCCGCCGCCGATGGACCCGATCCAGAAACGGGTGATGCAGGTGCTGCCGTTCGTGTTCACCGGGTTCTTCATGCTCTTCCCGGCGGGACTGGTACTCTACTGGCTGACCAACAACATCCTGTCGATCGCACAGCAATGGTACATACTGCGTCAGGTAGAGAAGTCCGACACGACGTAGACGTCGGCGAAGCCGCCGATACGATCTGCGCGATGGCGACCCCGTCCGGTCAGGGCGGGGTCGCTGTCGTTCGGGTATCCGGACCGCGGGCGCTCGCAGTGGCCGAGGCAGTGGCCGGGCCGCTGCCAGGTCCTCGAGAGGCGGCGCTGCGGGGGTTCCGGGATCGCGGCGGCGAAACGCTCGATCACGGTCTGGTGTTGGTGTTTCCCGGACCGGCGTCGTACACCGGCGAGGACGTGGTCGAGCTTCAGGGGCACGGCAGTCCCGCGGCGGTGGCGGCGATCCTTGAGGCGCTGTGTGCGGCGGGGGCGCGGCCGGCCGGGCCCGGGGAGTTTACCGAGCGGGCGTTTCTCAATGGGCGACTCGATCTAACGCAGGCGGAGGCGGTTGCGTCGCTCATCGAGGCGGAGACCGATGGTGCGCGGCGGGCGGCGGTGCGTGCCCTGACCGGGGAGTTCGGCCGGCGGGTGAATGGCCTGGCGGATCGGATGATGGACCTGCGGGCGCGGGTCGAGGCCTTCCTGGACTTCCCGGAGGATGAGGATGTACCGGCTGAGGCGCCGGAACTCGGCACGGAGGTCCGGGGGTTTTGCGCCGAGCTCAACGAGATCCGGCGGCGGGTGGTGGCCGGGGCGAGGCTCGGGGAGGGGATGCGGGTCGTTCTAATCGGGCCGCCGAACGCCGGCAAGTCGAGCCTGCTGAATCGGCTCAGCGGAGAGGAGGCGGCGATCGTTTCGGCGCAGGCGGGCACAACGCGGGATGTCGTGCGTCAGCGGGCGGTGATCGGCCCACGGCAGGCGGAGTTGCTGGATACCGCCGGGCTGCGCGATGGGGCGGAAAAGGACGAGATCGAGGCTGAGGGCGCGCGGCGGGCAAGGGTCGCGGCGGGGCAGGCCGACCTGCTGCTGATCGTCGTCGAGGCTGGGGCGAAGCTCGATGGTGAGTTGGAGGCGCGTCTGGAGGCGCAGGCGCCGCGGCCGGCGGTGGTGGTGCGGAACAAGATCGATCAGACCGGAGAGGAACCCGGGTGGGTCGATGGCGCAGGCTCGAGGCCCCACGTCTCTACGGCCTGGGTAAGTGCGCATTCCGGTGCGGGGATCGAGGTGTTGCGCAACGGACTCGAAACACTGGTCGCCGGGGCGGCTGGTGAGGATGCCTGGGCGGCTAGGCGGCGGCACGTGGAGGCACTGGACCGGGCGGATCGAGACTTGCAGATCGCGCAGGCGGCGGCAGAGCACGGCGGGCAGGAGGAGTTGGTCGCCGAGGCGCTGCGACGGTGCCAGGAGGCGCTAGGGGAGATTACCGGACGGGTCAGTCACGAGGCGCTGCTCGATCGGATCTTCTCCGGGTTCTGTATCGGCAAATAGTTCCACGTGGAACATCGATCGGTACCGGGTCGGGCGGCGGTACTGCGCAGACTTGGTTCCACGTGGAACATCCCCCCCTTGAGGCTTCGGCCACGGCAGCCCAAAATCCCCGCATGAACACCAACCGCTTCGATGTCATCGTCATCGGCGGGGGGCACGCTGGTACCGAGGCCGCCGCGGCCGCCGCCCGCCTGGGCCGCGCCACCCTGCTGATCACGCACAACCTGGAGACGATCGGCGCGCTCTCGTGCAACCCCGCCATTGGTGGCATCGGTAAGGGCCACCTGGTGCGCGAGATCGAGGCCCTCGGTGGCCTCATGGGTCGCCTGGCCGACGCCGCCGCCATCCACGCCCGTGTGCTCAATCAGCGCAAGGGCCCGGCTGTGCGTGCCACCCGTCTCCAGGCCGACCGCCCGACTTACGCCCGCGCTGCCCGACAGGCCCTCGATGCCCTCCCCACGCTCGCCTTGTTCCAGGATGCCGCTGACGAGCTGTTGGTCGATGGCGGGCATTGTCACGGCGTCCGGACCGAGAGCGGTGCCTGTTTCCATGCCGATGCCGTGGTGATCACCGCCGGAACCTTTCTGGCGGGGCAGGTCCACATTGGGGGTGCCCGTCATAGCGCAGGGCGCGCCGGCGATCCCGCCGCGGATCGGCTGGCCGGCTCCCTGCGCGAGTTGGACCTCGGCGTGCAACGCCTCAAGACCGGGACGCCACCGCGCATTGACCGGCGCAGCGTGGCGGTCGATCAGCTCGACGCACAGCATGGTGACCACCCGAGACCGCAGTTCTCGCCGTTCTGCCCGCCGGAACACCCGCTGCCGGACGCGGCCTGCCTGATTACCTGGACCACGCCGGAGACCCATCGCATCATCCGCGACGCCCTGGACCAGTCGCCGATGTACAGTGGTGCGATCCAATCCGTGGGGCCGCGCTACTGCCCCTCGATCGAGGACAAGGTGGTGCGCTTCGCCGACCGGGACCACCACCAGGTCTTCCTCGAGCCGGAGGGGCTCCACGCCACCGAGCTCTACCCGAACGGCGTCTCCACCGGGCTCCCGTTTGCCGTCCAGCAGGCCCTGGTCCGCAGCATGCCAGGCCTCGAGCAAGCACGGATCACCCGTCCCGGTTACGCCATCGAGTACGACTATCTCGATCCCCGGGGCCTGACGCCGTGGCTGGAGAGCGCGCGCGTCGGCGGGCTCTTCCTGGCCGGGCAGATCAATGGCACGACCGGCTATGAGGAGGCCGCCGCCCAGGGGCTGATTGCCGGGCTCAACGCCGCCCGCGTACCGGCCGGGGACGACCCGTGGTTCCCGACCCGTGAGGAGGCGTACATCGGTGTGCTGATCGACGATCTGGTCACCACCGGGGTGACGGAGCCGTATCGGATGTTCACCAGCCGCGCCGAGCACCGGCTGCGGCTTCGGGACGACAACGCCGAGGACCGGCTCACCGAGATCGGCCGTCGTCTCGGTTCCGTCGGCGATGCGCACTGGGAGGCCTTCGTCCGGTACCGCGACGCGCTGGAGGCGGAGCGCCAACAGCTGCAGGCCACGCGAGTCCATCCCGGCGGGCTCTCCGCCGCGCAGGAGCAGCGTCTTGGCGGTCCACTGCGCCGGGACCAAAGCCTCTACGATCTATTGCGTCGCCCCGAGCTCTCCTACGACGACGCCAGCGTGATTGGCGATCTCTCCACGCCGCGACCGGACGAGCGCGTCGTGCGCCAACTCGAGATCGAGGCCCGCTACGATGGTTATGTCGAGCGCCAGGAGCTCGAGAACCAACGGCATCAGCGTTACGCACGGGTCCAGCTGCCCGAGGCCCTGGATTACACCGCCATCGACGGCCTCTCTACCGAAGTCCGCGAGCGGCTGAGCCGGATGCGCCCGGCGACCATCGGTCAGGCGGCCCGCCTCCCCGGGGTGACCCCCGCGGCGATCTCCCTGCTGCTGATCCACCTGCGTCGCCGCGGCTGGCTGCGCACCGGGAACGAGGGTGAAGATGCCGCATAATCACCTGAATCGCCGGCTCGACGAGTTCGGAATCGCCCTGGATGCGGGTGCCCGGGAGCGCCTGGAGGGTTACCTCTCTCTGCTCATGCGCTGGAATCGCGCGTACAATCTCACCGCTGCCCGCGAACCCGAGGCGCTCATCGACCGCCATCTCGTCGACAGCCTGGTCGTGTGGGGCCATCTGCCCAGCGGTGCGCTGGCCGACGTCGGCAGCGGGGCAGGGTTCCCCGGTCTGCCCCTGGCCCTGGTCGAGCCGCAACGACCGGTCACGCTGATCGACAGCAACGGCAAGAAGACGCGCTTCCTGCGCCAGTGCGCGACGGAACTCGGCCTGGCCAATGTCCGCGTGCACCAGGCACGCATGGAGGATCTGCACGAGGGCGGGTTTGCGGTGGTGACAGCTCGGGCCGTCGCCTCCCTGCAACGGCTGATCACGGGTGCAGCCGGCCTCCTGGCCCCCGATGGCGCCCTGTTTGCCCTGAAAGGCGAGCGGGTTGAAGAGGAGCTCTCCGAGCTGGATCCCCAGGTTGCCGCGTCGCTCGAGGTGCGCGAATTGCCGAGGCTCCCCGGTCAGGGGCGGGCCTGCCTCGTGATCGCCGGCGCAGCTGTACACACCGATCCCGGCGTGGCCGGGGCCTGAAACGCAGGAGAGTGTCATGGGTCGGATCATCGCAGTAACCAACCAAAAGGGCGGGGTCGGCAAGACCACCACCTGCGTCAACCTGGCTGCCTCTCTGGCCGCCAACCGCAAGCGCGTCCTGCTCATCGACCTGGACCCGCAGGGCAACGCGACCGTGGGATCAGGCCTCGACCGCCGCGCGGTGGCCCCCACGGCCTACGAGGTCCTGGCCGAGCAGGTGGCGGTGCGCGAGGCCATCCACCCGGTCGCCGACGCCGGCTTCGACCTGCTGCCGGCCAATGGCGATCTCACCGCCGCTGAAGTGGAACTGCTGGAGGCGGATCGACGTGAACAGCGACTCAGTCGTCAGCTCCGCGAGGTGGCCGAAGCCTATGACTACATCCTGATCGACTGTCCGCCGTCGCTGAACATCCTGACCCTGAACGCCCTGGTGGCTGCCCACGGCGTGCTGATTCCGATCCAGTGCGAGTATTTCGCCCTTGAGGGTCTGACCGCACTGCTCGATACCGTCCGCGGCGTCCAGGCCAGTGCCAACCCCAACCTCGTTATCGACGGCCTGCTGCGCACCATGTACGACGCGCGCAATAACCTGGCTAACCAGGTAGGCGAGCAACTCGCCGCCCACTTCGAGGCGCAGCTCTACCGGACCATGATCCCGCGCAACGTCCGCCTGGCCGAGGCGCCTAGTCACGGTCTGCCGGCCCTGGCCTATGATCGCGCCTCCCGCGGCGCGCTGGCCTACATGGCCCTGGCCACCGAGATGGAACGACGCCACCGCAGCGGCCAGGCGGCCCCCGCCGCCTCCGCCTGAGCGACCCACCGCAACCCGAGGAGAAAGCGAACGTATGTCGAACAAGAAGCGTGGTCTCGGCCGCGGTCTGGATGCCCTGCTCGGAGCCGAGCCCGGTGCCGTCGCTGCCGGTCAGCCGGTGGATGGCGGCGAGCTTCGTGACCTGCCGGTGGACCTGCTCGAGCGCGGCCCCCACCAGCCGCGCCGGCACTTCGATGACCAGGCGCTCCAGGAGTTGGCCGACTCCATCCGCGCCCAGGGTGTCGTGCAGCCGCTCGTGGTCCGCCCCGGGGAGGAGGGGCGTTACCAGATCGTTGCCGGCGAGCGGCGCTGGCGTGCCGCCCAGCGGGCCGGGATCGAGACGGTACCGACCCTGGTCCGGGATATCCCTGACGAGGCCGCCATCGCCGTTGGCCTGATCGAGAACCTGCAGCGGGAGGACCTCAACCCGCTGGAGGCCGCCGGGGCCCTGCAGCGTCTGATCCATGAGTTTGGTCTCTCCCACCAGAAGACCGCCGAGGCCGTCGGCCGCTCGCGTACCGCGGTGACCAACCTGTTGCGGCTGCTTGAACTCAACGACGACGTCCAGCGACTGGTCAGCGAAGGCCGTCTGGAGGCCGGCCACGCCAAGGCCCTGGCCGGGCTCACCGGGACGGCCCAGAGCGAAGCGGCGGCGCGAGTGGCCCGGGACAACCTGACCGTCCGTCAGACCGAGTCCCTGGTGCGTCGCTATCAGCAGGCCGCTGCCTCATCGGCCGCCGGTGACGGCGACAACGGCCGAGGGGCCGAACGCACCGATCCCGACGTCGAGCGTCTGCGCGATACGCTCGCCAACCGGCTGGGCGCACCGGTGGACATCCAGCACAG
>PULM01000049.1 GCA_003552345.1 Ectothiorhodospiraceae bacterium | reverse complement strand
GCATCCACCCGGAAATGCTTGCGATTGAGTTGGAAGACCAGCCAGAGCGTGACCGCCTGCACCGTCAGGGCGATGGCCGTCAGCACCCAGTAGGCGACGCCGTAGGCCTCGATGACGCCGTGCTGGACCAGGCCCAGGTTGGTGAAGAAGTGGATCATCACCGCCAGCGCCACACCGGGGCAGACCAGGGTGTAGGAGCCGGCGGAACGCTCGGGGCCGATCACGAAGCGGCCGAAGTAGTTGAAGCGGCGCAGCACCACCCAGCCCAGCAGCAGCAGCGCGACCTGAGCCGCCAGGAAGTAGGTGAGCAGTCCCAGGGTCTGGATGCCACCGGCCTCGGCGCCGAAGTGGGCCTCGATGCCCGCCGTCTGGCGCACCAGGGTGATGCCGATGATCGTCAGCACCGGGACCCCGATCCACAGGCTCGGCGCGCTGATCGGATTGGCGTTCTGCTCCATCATCGCGCGCACGCCGAGGACCAGCATGACAGCGCCGGTGAGCACCGCGGCGACCAGGAAGAAGCTCGACAGCGCCAGGCTGAATGCCGCCGTCGCCGGCACGCTGCTCATCCCCGCCGGCGCGGCCAGCCCCACGCCGACCATCGACAGCGCGAAGGCAGGCAGGGCCTGGGCCAGGCTGTTGTCGGCGGCGCAGTCGCAGTCGCTCTCGGTGAGCACCCGGCCCCAGAAGTCGCCGAGCTGGCGCAGAGCCCAGCCGCCGACGATCAGGAAGGCGACCATGGCCGCGGGGAAGAGCCACTCCACGATGGCCGACAGCCCTGGGACGAAGACCATGCCGAGCACGAAGCCGACATTGATGGTCATCGCCACGGTCAGCGGCGCGGCCAGCAGCTGCACCTCGGTGCGGTTGCCGCGCATGTTCTTGCGGTAGGCGTCGGTCTGCAGGAACCGCCGATGCTCGCGGATGTTCCAGAACAGCAGACGAAAATGGATGAAGGCCATGGCCAGGATGCCGGCCCAGGCCAGCACGATGGCCGTTTGCAGGCCGGCGTGACCGCTGCCCAGCGCCGCCACGATATCCTCGAAAAAGGGCACCATGCCCTCGTAGGGCACCCAGAACATCAGCCACATGAAAAACGATACGGTCAGCCCGCCGGCGCCCAGGGCCGCGAGCCAGTACAGCGGGGAGTAGTTCTCCCCGAGGTCTCTGGGCAGTCGATGAAGCATACCCCCTCCTTTGCTTTGTCAGGTTGCGTATCCAGCGACTCGAAAATGTATCAACGTTCTTGAATACGATGGTATGCGCATATTTGAAACTATGTCAAAGGGCGCGGGGCTTCGGTAGCGCGATGGCTCAGGAGGAGAGGAAGGCGGCGGCCATCAGGGCCCGGGTATAAGGGTCCTGCGGAGCGGCGAAGACCGCCTCTGCCGGCCCGCGCTCAACCACTCGGCCGGCCTGCATGACCAGGACCTCGTGCGCCAGGGCGCGGACGACCTGGAGGTCGTGACTGATAAAGAGGTAGGCGAGGCCGTGGCGACGTTGCAGATCGCGGAGCAGGTCGATGATCTGCGCCTGCACCGAGACATCCAGCGCTGAGGTGGGCTCATCGAGCACCACGACCTGCGGCTCGAGGATCAGCGCCCGGGCGATGGCGATCCGCTGGCGCTGGCCGCCGGAGAACTCGTGGGGGTAGCGGTGGCAGGTCTCCGGGTCGAGGCCCACCTCCTCGAGCACACGCACGATCCGCGCACTGCGCTGTTCACGACTCAGAAGTGGATGGTGCAGGTCGAGCCCCTCGCCGACGATATCGCCCACGGCCATGCGCGGCGACAGGCTGCCGTACGGATCCTGGAAGACGATCTGCAGGGCGCTGCGGTAGGGGCGCAGCTGCCGCGCCGTGCGCCCCTGGAGTTCATCACCGCGGAAACGGATCGAGCCACTGCTGCGCTCAAGCCGCAACAGCGCCAGGCCCAGGGTCGACTTGCCTGAACCACTCTCCCCGACCACGGCCACGGTCTGCCCGGCACGCAGGGTGATGTCGATGCCATCGACGGCTCGCACCCAATCCACCGGCCGGCGCAGCAGACCGCCGCGCACCGGGAAGTGCACACGGATCCCCGCCCCGTGGAGGAGCACCGGCGCCTGGGCGTCCGTTGCCACCGGCTCGCCGGCGGGCCGGGCCGCGAGCAACTGCCGGGTGTACGGATGCTCGGGCCGGCTGAACAGACGCTGCACCTCGCCCCGTTCGACGATCTCGCCCTGGCGCATGACACAGACCCGGTCGGCCACCAGGCGGATCACGTCCAGATCGTGGGTGATGAACAGCAGGGCCATGCCCAGCCGCGCCTTCAGGTCGGCGAGCAGGCTGAGGATCTGCGCCTGCACGGTCACGTCGAGGGCGGTGGTGGGCTCGTCGGCGATGAGCAGATCCGGCTCGTTGGCCAGCGCCATGGCGATCATCACGCGCTGACGCTGCCCGCCGGAGAGCTGATGCGGATAGGCGCTGAGCAGCCGCTGCGGATCGGGGAGCTGGACCTGCTCAAGCAGCCCCCTCACCCGCCTTCGGGCCGCCACCCGATCCAGACCGCGGTGGACGAGCAGCGTCTCGCGGATCTGCTTCTCCACCGTGTGCAGCGGATTGAGGGAGCTCATCGGCTCCTGGAAGATCATGCCGATGCGCCCGCCGCGGTGCTCGCGCAGCACCGGCTCGGGGGCGCCGAGCAGCTCGCGGCCACGAAAGCGGATCGAGCCGGCCGGGTGCCGCGCCCATGGATAGGGCAGGAGCTGCAGCACCGAGTGGGCGGTGACCGACTTGCCCGAGCCGCTCTCCCCGACCAGCCCCACGCTCTCGCCCGCGGCAATATCCAGATCCACGCCGCGCACCGCCGGCGCGCCATCGCCGAAGGCCACCTGCAGACCGCGGATGCTCAGCAGCGGTTCAGCCACGCCCGGCCTCCTGCGCCCTGCGCGGGTCGAAGGCGTCGCGGGCCGCCTCGCCGACAAAGATCAGCAACGAGAGCAGCAGCGCCAGGCTGACAAAGGCCGAGATACCCAGCCAGGGGGCGTGCAGATTGTCCTTGCCCTGTTGCAGCAACTCGCCGAGCGACGGCGACCCGGGCGGCAGACCGAAGCCGAGGAAATCCAGCGAGGTCAGCGTGGTGATTGAGCCGTTCATGATGAACGGCAGGAAGGTCAGCGTGGCCACCATGGCGTTGGGCAGCACATGGCGGAACAACACCCGCAGGTGCCCGGCCCCCAGGGCCCGCGCCGCCTTGACGTACTCCAGGTTGCGAGCGCGCAGCACCTCGGCGCGCACCACCCCCACCAGGCTGACCCACTGGAACAGCAGCAGGATGAACAGCAGCCACCAGAAGCTCGGCTCGATCAACGCCGAGGCGATGATGATGATGTAGAGCGCCGGGAGACCGGACCAGATCTCCACGATGCGCTGACCAAACAGATCCGTCTTGCCCCCGAAGTACCCCTGCAGCGCCGCCACCACCACCCCGATCACCGAGCTGGCCACGGTCAGCAGCAGGGCAAAGACCACCGAGATGCGGAAGCCGTAGAGGATGCGCGCCGCCACGTCGCGCCCCATGTCGTCGGTGCCGAGCCAGTTCTCCGCCGAAGGCGGCGCCGGGGCCGGCTCTGCCAGGCCGAAGTGCACCGTGTCATAGCTGAAGCGGATCGGCGGCCACAGCGCCCAGCCCCCCGCCTCGATCAACTCCTGCACATGGGGGTCGCGATAGACCGTCTCGGTGGGCAACTCACCGCCGAAGGTGGTCTCGGGGATCGACTCGACCACCGGAAAGTGGAGGCTGCCCTCGAACCAGACCACCAGCGGCCGGTCATTGGCGATGAGCTCGGCGAAGAGGCTGAGCACGAACAGCCCGACGAAGATCCACAGCGCCCACCACCCCCGGCGATTGGCGCGAAAGCGGGCCAGGCGACGCTGATTGATCGGCGACAGCGACCCGAGCACCGGCTCAGACCTCCCGGGTCTCGAAATCGATGCGCGGATCGACGGCGACGTACATCAGGTCGCCGACGAGATTCAGCACCAGTCCGAGCACGGTGAAGATGAACAGCGTCCCGAACATGACCGGGTAATCCCGGTCCACGGCGGCCTCGAAACCGAGCAGCCCGAGCCCCTCCAGCGAGAAGATCACCTCGATGAGCAGTGCGCCGGTGAAAAGCGTCGAGACGAAGGCCGCCGGGAAGCCGGCGATGACGATGAGCATGGCGTTGCGAAAGACGTGTCCGTAGAGCACCCGGCGCTCGGTCACTCCCTTGGCCCGGGCGGTCACCACGTACTGCTTGTGGATCTCTTCCAGGAAGGAGTTCTTGGTGAGCATGGTCAGACCGGCGAAGCCACCGATGACCATGGCCAGCACCGGCAGCGCGATGTGGTGCAGGTAGTCGAGGATGCGCATAGGCCAGGACAGCTCCGCCCACCCCTCGGAGACCAGCCCACGCAGAGGGAAGAGATCCAGGTAGGTGCCGCCGGCGAAGAGGATGATCAGCAGGATCGCGAACAGGAAGCCGGGCACGGCATAGCCGACGATCACCAGCGCCGAAGTCCAGACATCGAACGGCGAGCCGTCGCGCACCGCCTTGCGGACCCCGAGCGGGATGGAGATGAGATAGACCAGCAGCAGGGTCCACAGCCCCAGGGAGATCGACACCGGCAGCGCCTCGACGATCAGCTCCAGGACGGACTGGTCGCGGTAGAAGCTATCGCCGAAATCGAGGGTGAGATAATTGCCCATCATGGTGAGAAAACGCTCATGGGCGGGCAGATCGAAGCCGAACTGCCGCTCGAGCTCGGCGAGCAGCTCCGGATCCATGCCGTGGGCGCCGCGGTAGCCACCGCCGGCCTCGGCGAAGGCGGCGCCCACCTCGCCCCCGGAGCCGCCCACCCGCGCGGTGGCCTCGACCCCGGTGCCGGCCAGCTCGGCACTGATCCGCTCGATGGGCCCACCCGGGGCGGCCTGGACAATCAGAAAGTTGATGACCATGACCCCGAGCAGGGTCGGGATCATCAGCAACAGGCGGCGCAGGATGTAGGCCGGCATGGTCCCCATCGGCTATCGGACCGAACGCGGGCCGTTGGCCTCGCGCAGTCGCTGCTCCCTTTGCGGATCGACCCACCAGGTGTCGAAACCCAGGCCGTAATCGGGGGCGATCTCCGGCCGCCCGAACTTGTCCCAGTAGGCGACCCGGTGCACCGGAGTGTGCCAGTTGGGGATGACGTAGTGACCGGCGAGCAGGACCCGGTCCAGGGCACGGGTCCGGTGCACCAGCTCATCGCGCCCCTCGGCGGTGACCAGCCGCTCGACCAGCTCATCGACCACCGGGTCGCGCACACCGGCGTAGTTCCGACTACCCGGCTGCTCGGCGGCCGCCGAGCTCCAGTACATCGCCTGCTCGTTGCCCGGCGAGGGCGACTGCGGCAGGACCACAACGGCCATATCGAACTCGAAGTTATCCAGCCGGTACTGATACTGCGTGGTGTCCACGGTGCGCACCCGGGCCAGCACCCCGATGCGCCGCAGGTTCTGGACGAACGGCAGGGCCACCCGCTCGAAACTAGGGTTGACCAACAGAAGCTCGAAGGCCAGCGGCCGGCCACTGTCCTGGTGACGGAGGATGCCGTCCTCCCCCACCGACCATCCAGCCTGCTCGAGGATGCGCAGCGCGCGCAGAAGGTTGTCGCGATTCCACCCGGAGCCGTCGGTCACCGACGGCTGGTACGGCTCGAAAACCGCCTCGGGGAGCTCGTCGCGATAGGGCTCGAGGATCGCCCGCTCGGCTTCACTGGGCGCGCCACGCGCAGCCAGCTCGGAGTTCTCGAAATAGCTGGCCGTGCGGGTATAGGCCGAGTGGAAGAGCTGCCGATTGGTCCACTCGAAATCGAAGGCGTAGCCGAGGGCCCGGCGCACTTCGCGGTCCTCGAAGACCGGGCGGCGGGGGTTGAAGACGAACCCCTGCATGCCCGCCGGGCGGCGGTGCTCGATCTCCTCGAGCACCATGCGGCCGTCGCGACGCGCGGAAGTCTCGTCCCCCGTCGCCCAGTGCCGTGCGGTGTTCTCCTCGCGCAGATCGAACTCCCCGGCCCGAAAGGCCTCGAGGGCGACGGTGGCATCCCGGTAGAAGTCGTAGCGCAGACGATCGAAATTGAACCGACCGCGGCGCACCGGCAGGTCCTCGGCCCAGTAGTCGGTCACGCGCTCATAGGTGATGCTGCGCCCGGGGCGGGCCTCGGCGATGCGGTACGGGCCGCTGCCCAGGGGCGGCTGCATGGTGGTCCGGCTGAAGTCCCGATCCTCCCAGTAGTGCTGCGGCAGCACCGGCAGCTCACCCATGATCAGCGGCAGCTCGCGATTGCCGGCGTGGGCGAACTCGAAGCGCACCCGGTGCCGATCCAGCGCCTCGGCCGACTCCACATGGCGGTAGTAGGAGCGCAGCCGGGGGTGACCGTGCTCACGCAGTAGTTCGAAACTATAGACCACGTCCTCGGCGGTGATCGGCTCCCCGTCGTGGAACTGCGCCTCTTCGCGCAGATGAAACTCCACCCAGGCATCATCCTCGCCCACCTCGACACGCTCGGCGATGAGCCCGTAGACGGAGAACGGCTCGTCCTCGGCGTGAGCCATCAGCGTATCCACCACCAGCCCCAGACCCGGCGGCTTGGTGCCGCGCAGGATATAGCCGTTGAGGCTGTCGTAACTGCCGCGGGCCTCGCGGATGACGGTCCCGCCCTTGGGCGCGTCCGGGTTGACGTAGTCAAAGTGCGAGAAATCCGGCGGGTACTTGGGCTCGCCGTGCAGCGCCAGGCCTTGCACCCCCGACGAGCCCGGCGCTGCCCCGACGATGGCCGGCAGCTGCACCGCGGCCAGCAGGCAGGCCGTGCCCAGCAGCCAACGCGCCAGGCGGGGCCAGGCGCGGCCGCTGGGACGGGGGAAGGCGTGCATGCCGGTCATGTTATCATCTCCGGCGTTTCGCCCCTGGGCACGCGCACGCAAGCAACAGTTGCCGGAGAGCAGATATGGGATTCCTGCAGAACAAGCGCATCCTCGTGGTCGGTGTCGCCAGTGACCGCTCCATCGCCTGGGGCATTGCCGAGGCGATGCACCAGCAAGGCGCCGAACTCGCCTTTACTTACCAGAACGAAAAGCTCCAGGACCGGGTGACCAAGCTGGCCGCCTCGGTGGACAGCGAGCTGGTCTTCCCCTGCGACGTCAGCTCGGACGAGCAGATCGAGTCCGTCTTCTCTGAGCTTAGCAAGCACTGGGACGATGGCATCGACGGCATCGTCCACGCCGTGGCCTTCGCGCCGCGTGAGGAGCTGGCCGGGTCGTTCGTGGACAACACCACCCGGGAGGGCTTCCGCACCTCTCACGAGATCTCGGCGTACAGTTTCGTGGCCCTGGCCCGCTACGGCCGCGAGATGCTGCGCCAGCGCAAGGGGTCGCTGATCACCTTGACCTACCTGGGCGGCGAGCGGGCCCTGCCCAACTACAACGTCATGGGTGCAGCGAAGGCGAGCCTGGAGGCGACCACCCGTTACATGGCGGCGGATCTGGGCCCGGAGGGCATCCGCGTGAACGCCATCTCGGCCGGCCCGATCCGCACCCTGGCGGCCTCGGGCATCGGCAGCTTCAAGCAGATGATGAGCTTCAACGAGCAGGCCGCCCCCCTGCGCAAGAATGTCTCCACCGAGGAGGTCGGCCACGTCGGGGCGTTCCTGTGCTCGGATCTCGCCTCGGGGATCACCGGCGAGGTGGTCCACGTCGATGGCGGCTTCCACTGCGTGGCACTCTCCGGGGCCGAGCTCTAGGCTCGACCCCGGAGCGCAGGCTCACCTGGTCAGCCGGGTGAGCCTGCCTCAGCCTGCCGGCGCTTGCGCCCGCGATTGAAGTACATGAAGGTCAGGAACAGCCCCGCCCAGGCGATCGCCACGAGATACCACGGGTTTGCCCCACCCGCGATGATCGCCATCCCCAAAAGCCCGGCCCCGACGACATAGTACGTCATCGGAATCAATGTCTTGCGGATGACATCGCCCTCGCGCCCCAGGAGCCCGACGGTGGCCGAGGCCGCAACCACGTTGTGCACCGTAATCATGTTGCCTCCGGCGCCACCAACGGCTTGCAGGGCCACCACCATGGAGGCCCCAAAGGAGCCCAGGCCGATCTGCTCGGCCGTGGAGATCTGGAAGAAGGCGAACATCATGTTGCTTACTGTGTTGCTACCGGCCAGGAAGGCACCGAGGGCACCGATCAAAGGTGCAAAGAGCGGCCAGAAATCACCGGCCACCGCCGCCATGCCCTGAGCCAGCACCTCCGGCATGCTCGCCACGGAGGCAACGCCACCCACGGAAACGCCTTCCGCCAGCCGATCCTGGATAGCGACGACATCGTCGAGGCCAGCCGGTGCCGAGTTGATGAAGACCTGCACCATCGGCACGGCGAAGATGAGGGCCACGCTCGCCGCCAAGATCGTCTTACCGGAGGTCTTCCACGCCTGGAAGTAATTGCCACGATCCCACATGCGGTGGAGGAAATAGGTAATCACCGAGGTGACCAACAGCACGAAGCCGGGCAGATAGAGCGGCTGAGACGAGGTGTCGATCCCCGAGCCAAAGATATCCGTCCAGCTCAGCGTCACCGACTGCAGGGCGTCGACCACCGGATCGACGGTTCGGGTCAGCACCAGGAGCAGTGCCACGACGACATAGGGCGCCCACGCCTGCATCTGGGTAAGCTTCACACCGCTGCTGCGCTCTGGCTCCACGATATCCTGCAGCCGGCTGATCCACTCCGGTTCCCAGTCAGGCCGTGGCTCGAACTCGAAGGTGTCCTTGGGCAGCAGGAAGCCACGACGCGCAGCCGGGACAACGATCGCAAGCCCGATCAGACCGCCCACCAACGCCGGGAACTCGGGGCCCAGGAGGACGGCGACGACAAAGTACGGAACCACGAAGGCAACGCCGGCGAACAGGGCAAAGGGCCAGGCCCGCATTCCCTCGCGGAACGACCGATTGGCGCCGAAGAAACGGGTGAGCATACCGACCATGATCAAGGGTACGAGCAGACCGAGGATGGCGTGGACCATGGCCGTATACATGCCGATGTCGTGCAGGTACTCCGCATAGGTGACACCGGCGGCTTCCACCATCCGATTGGTGACGCTCTGGTCGGCTATGCCGGCGTCGATACCAACGATGATCGGCGTCCCCACGGCACCGAAAGAGACCGGCGTCGACTGAATGATCAGCGCCGTCACCACCGCCGCCATAGCCGGGAACCCGAGGGCTACCAGCAGCGGGGCAGCGATCGCGGCCGGCGTCCCGAAGCCGGAGGCGCCCTCAATGAGACAGCCGAAGAGCCAGGCAATGATGATGGCCTGGACCCGGCGATCCGGAGAGATCCCGCTGAATCCCTCGCGAATCGTTGCGATCGCGCCGCTCTCGCGCAGCGTATAAAGGAGCAGGATCGCCCCGAAGACGATGAAGAGGATATTCAGCGCGGTTACAATGCCGTGCACCGACGCGGCGGCAACCACGTTGAAATCAGTCCCCCAGAAGCCGAGGGCCACCACCACAGCCACGGCATACGCCAGGGGCATAGCCCATTTGGCGGGCCAGCGGAGCACCACCAGCAACCCAAACACTGTCACCAACGGCAACAGCGCGAGCAGGAAC
The DNA here is from genome assembly GCA_003552345.1 of Ectothiorhodospiraceae bacterium. Lineage (GTDB taxonomy): Bacteria > Pseudomonadota > Gammaproteobacteria > Nitrococcales > Halorhodospiraceae > Halorhodospira. The sequence continues at coordinate 12,076 of PULM01000049.1, read as the reverse complement.
AGCAAGGCCAGGTTCATCGCGTCCCCTCCCGGTTTGGTTTTATCGCGTTCGCCTGCGGACCTTTCTGTGATTATCGTCTCGCTTTTTTCGTCGCTACCGCTTACCCGCCTCCCTTCTACGCATCAGAATCTGTTTCCGCCGATCAGTAGCACGTGCACGGCGCGCGGGCCGTGGGCCCCCAGCTGCAGGGTCTGCTCGACATCCGCCGTCCGCGAAGGGCCCGTGATCCAGTTCACCGCCCGCGGCAGAGGGCCAGCGGCGAGCATGCGCTCCCACGAAGCCTCCGGAGTCGGGACCAGGCCGTTGGCCTCAAGCAGTACCAGGTGGTGTTCCGGCAGGAAATTAAGGGTGACCGGATGATCGGCTCCAGAGCGCAACACCAGGGTCCCGGTCTCGGCGATGGCGGAATCCGCCTCGCTGACCCCGACCTGCTCGTCACCGGCAGCGCCCCCGAAGCGGTACGCCGCCGCTGCCTCCCCCCAGGGGAGATCGGCCAGTGCCGGCGCCACAGCCACCGTGGCACTGCCCAGGGAGGCGCAGTACGCCTCGACCGCTTCTGGCACCTGTCCCCGGGATGCGACGTGCTGCCACGAGCCGGCCGCCGCCTCCCACCGCGCAAGAAATGCCGCGACATTCGCCTGCGCCGAGTTCACGGCCGCTCCCCGCGCCGCCAGCGGGCCATGAAGGTTCCTCCGCATGTAGGGGTCGGTAGATCCCGCGCCGCGACCCAGCCCCCGGCCCCCGGTAACCGGCGCACGCGTCCCCGGGCCCCTCCAGCCCACCCAAGCAGGCGAGCACCGAGAGCGGCAAGCGGGCGATACAGCCACGGACGCCGGGCCACCGCCCCCCACAGGCGGGTCCCCCAACGGTAGCGAACGCTGACGATGCCCCCCTCGTACTGGCGCTCACGCAGACGCCGCAGGAGATCCGGGAGCGGAATCTGAACCGGGCACACGGAACCACAGCGGCCATTGAGTGTGCAGGCACGCGGCAGATCCGGCGCCTGGTCGAGACCAAGCATCAGGGGGGTGAGCACCGAACCCATGGGGCCGGGGTAGACCCAGCCGTAAGCGTGACCACCGACGGAGGCATAGACCGGGCAGTGGTTCATGCACGCCCCGCAGCGGATGCAGCGCAGCATGGAGCGAAACTCGGAGTCGCGAATCGCCCGCCGGCCGTTATCCACGAGGATGACATGGTAGTCGGTCGGCCCCTCGCCATCCGCCTCGGCCGCTGGCCCGGTGAAGAAGGATGTATAAGAGGTCAGCTCCTGCCCCGTGGCACTGCGCGCGAGAACCCGCAGAAGGGTGCAGGTCTCCTGGAAGGTCGGCACCACCTTGTCGATGCCCGTGATGACCACGTGAACGTTGGGCAGGCTGGCGGTCAGATCGCCATTGCCTTCGTTGGTCACAAGCACCGCTGTACCCGTCTCGGCGACCAGGAAGTTGGCGCCGGTAATGCCCACGTCCGCCTGCAGATAGCGCTCCCGCAGCACACTCCGGGCCTCATCGACCAGCTCCGCCACTTCGCCGCGTGGGGGCGTACCGTGATGCTGGGCGAAGAGCTCGCTGATCTGCTCGCGGGTCTTGTGGACCGCCGGGGCGATGATGTGGCTCGGCGTTTCCCCGGCCAGTTGGATGATGTACTCGCCGAGGTCTGTCTCGGTCACCTCCAGCCCGGCACCCTCAAGCGCCTGATTGAGGCCGACTTCCTCGCCAACCATCGACTTGCCTTTGGTTACCCGGTGGGCCCCACGGCTGCGACAGATCTCCAGGACCGCCTCCCGGGCAGCCTGAGCATCCGCGGCATGGTGGACATGTCCCCCCCGGGCAATTACCTGGCTCTCGAAACGCTGGAGGTGATCTTCCATGCGCTCCAGGGCGTCGTCCTTGATCTGCGCGGCCGCTGCGGTCAACGCCTCAAAGTCGGGACGTCCCGCGACGGCGTGTGCCCGCTTGGCGACGAACCCGCCCCGCGCCCGATCCAGCGCCTGGCGCAGACGCGCATCCTGCAGCGCCCCACGGGCCTGTAACCGGAAACGACGGGGATGGGCGGCTGTGGGATTCGGTGCCGTCAAGCCGTGGCCCCCTCCACCGCGCCGGCGAGCCCGGCACCTTGCGCACGCCCGGCCAGCACCTCGGCGACGTGAAAAACCCGCAGCGGCTCACCCCGCCGGCGGAGCCGACCGGCAATGTTCATCAGGCAGCCGAGGTCACCGCCCACCACGGTATCCGCACCGGTGGCGAGAACACTCGCCACCTTGTCATCGACCATCCGCGCGGAGATCTCGGGATAGCTGACGCAGAAGGTTCCGCCAAACCCACAGCAGACATCACGCGCCTCCATCTCCCGTAACTCCAGCCCCTGAACCTGGCCAAGCAGCCGACGGGGCTGGTCGCGGATACCGAGTTCCCGGAGACCGGAGCAACTGTCGTGGTAGGCAACGATGCCTGGATAAGCAGGTTCCAAACCCTGCGCGGGCGCCACTTCATCCAGGAAACGGGTCAGCTCCCAGGTCCGTCCAGCCAGTGAACGCGCCCGCTCCAGCCACTGCGGGTCGTCGCTGAGCAGCTGCGGGTAGTGCCGGGAGAGGATCGATAGACACGACCCAGAAGGTCCGACGACGTAATCAAAACGCTCAAAGGCGCGAATCACCGCTCGGGCGACAGCGGCGGCCTGTGGCCGATCGCCGGCGCTGCTCGCCGGCTGTCCGCAGCAGGTTTGATGCGCGGGCACCTCGACCCGGCACCCGGCGGCCTCGAGAAGCCGCACCGTCGCGAAGCCGACCTCTGGCCGGATCACGTCGACCAGGCAGGTTACGAAAAGCCCGACCTGCGGCTTCGCCGATGCCATTGCGGCCCCTCCCGTTGGTCCTGCCGACCACCACCCCGGTTGTCTCCAGGGTGGCGATAGCAGCCGCCTCGGGGAGGAGTATGGCAGAAAGTCGCGCTAGAGGCGCTCGCGGGCGACCTCGATATCCGCCTCGGCACGCAGGGCGCGGATCAGCGCCCGCACCTCCGATTCACCCGCCATGCGCTGGAGCTGCTGCTGAAGCTGCTGTCGCTCCTCGGCCGAGAGGCCGTCCGGATCGCCGCGGCTGATGCCGTCCAGGCGCAGCAGCGCCGCGGAGCCGTCCTCCAGCTCCACCCAGGCAGAGTCGCCCTCCTCCAGGGCAAAGGCCTGGCGCACCACCGCCTCCGGATGACTGCGGTCGTCCCGATAGACCCCTTCCACCGTGAACCGCTCGGCATCGAGCTCCTCGGCCAACTCTTCCAACGAGGCGCCATCGCGAAGCCGCTCCACCAGCTCCTCGGCCCGTTCCAGGGCTAGCTCACCGGCCCGCTCCTTACGCAGATCCTCGCGGATCTCGTCGGCGACCTCCTCCAACGGCTTGGGTTCCGCTTCCCGGTGCTCCAGGAGCCGAACCACCAGGTAGCGATCCTCGTCGGCGCGGATCAGGTCGCTGTTGTAACCGTACTCGAGCACATCCTCGCTGAAGGCCTGCTCGATGACCCCGGAGATCTCACCGATCCCCTCACCGCCCTCGCGGTGGATCCAGTCACTGGTACGAACCTCAAGACCGAAGCGATCGGCCAGCGGCTCCAGGCTATCGGGCTGCTCAAAGGCGATGTTGCCCAGCTCATCCCCGGCCTCCATGAGCTCCGTGCGGTACTGCTCGCGGATGTAGTCGGCCAGCAGCTCTTCCCGGACGTCGTCGAACGACGGCGGGTCGTCGTCTTCGCCGTAGCGCTCCTCAAAGCGTTCGCGAAGCGCCTCGTCATCCACCTCGACCTGATCACGCAGGGCCAGCGGACCCAGCTCGACGTACTCAAGGCGCACCGCCTCCGGGGCCATATAGTCGTCGGTGTTGGCCTCGTAATGGGCCTCAACATCCGCATCATCGACACGGACCTCGTCGGTGTAGCGCTCCGCGGCGATCTCCAGGTAGCTGAAGCTGCGCGATTCATCCTGCAGGCGCACCAGACGATCCAGCTGCGAGGGGGTGCTGATGCTGCTGACGAACACCGCCTGCTGGAACTGATCGGCCTTGAGGTCCCGTCGGACCAGCTCCTCGTAGTCTTCCGGGGTCAAACGGTTGCGCTCGAGCAGGACCTGGTACCGCTCGCGCGAGAATCGCCCACCCTCGTGGAAGATCTCCTGGCCACGGATGGTCTGGGCCACCTCCTGATCCGTGACCCGCAGGCCCTGGCGCTCCACGTAGGCATGCAGCAGTCGCTCGTCGATGAGCTGCTCCAGGGCCTCGCGGCGCAGCGCGGCCCCGTCAAAGGCACCATCCGGAAGGTCACCGCCGAACATCTCGCGCAGCTGCGCGCGCTGGCGCTCCACCGCCTGGTCGATCTGCGAGCGCGGGATCTCCTCGCCATCGACGCGGGCGACCACCGCATCGTCGCGGCCACCGCCGAAGTACTCGTAGCCACCCATGAAGATGAACGGCAGGGCGATGAAGCCGATGATGACCCACGCAATCCAGCCCTTGATGCCGTCACGAATCGCCTGAAGCATGCCTTGCCTTCCGCAGAGTGCTCATGTGGGGGTTCAGGATACAAAAAAGGCGCCACGAGGGCGCCTTTTTTATTTGCGACTTTTAAAGCCGCTTTCTGATTTGGCGGAGCGGACGGGACTCGAACCCGCGACCTCCGGCGTGACAGGCCGGCATTCTAACCAACTGAACTACCGCTCCGTTATTACGCTAATTATTGTAACAACTTTTTTCCGTGTGTCTACCCCTGGTGGGTGGTGAGGGATTCGAACCCCCGACATTCGCCTTGTAAGGGCGACGCTCTCCCAACTGAGCTAACCACCCAAACCGAATAAGCTGTCTAGTTTATCGCATCCTTCAGCGCCTTGCCAGGCTTGAAGCCCGGAACCTTGGACGCCGGGATGTCGATGCTCTCGCCGGTGCGCGGGTTGCGACCGGTGCGCGCGGCACGCTCGCGGACCGTGAAGGTACCGAAACCGACCAGGGTGACCTGATCCCCTTCGCGCAGGGCGTCGGTGACGGAATCCACCATGGCGTCGACGGCACGCGCGGCGGCGGCCTTGGAAAGATCCGCGGAGTCGGCTACCGCCTCGATGAGCTCACTCTTGTTCATCCCCGTGTCCCCTTTTCGGTTTTTTTACTCGATGCTCGCGTGGCTGCCCCTTGGGGGCGGAACCGCCGGGATCCCCGGCAGCCCTCCGGAGTCCAACCCTACCACGGCGTGGCGCGCTTCCACAGCGTTGCCGATGGCCAACTGTGCCGGTTGCTTCGATGCCGCCAGCCCGGGCCCCAGGGCCCGGGCTGGCAGGGTGCTGGCGTTATAGCAGCGCCTTTTCCGGACTGTCAAATGGACGAGGACGCCTCAGTGGGGGCGCTTGGCGTCGCCCTTGTCTCCGCCAACGGCCACAGGCTTAGCGGTTCCCGCCTCGTCCTCACCTTCCGGCGCCGGGAGAGGCTCCGGCTGGTGGGTAAGCGCCACCTCAAGGACCTCATCGATCCAGCGCACCGGCCGGATGTCGAGCTTCGATTTGACGTCCTTGGGCACGTCGGCCAGGTCCTTCTCGTTCTCCGCGGGGATCAGGACCGTATCGATCCCGCCGCGCAGGGCGGCCAGGAGCTTCTCCTTGAGCCCGCCGATGGGCAGGACCTCGCCGCGGAGGGTGATCTCGCCGGTCATGCCGACTCCGGCGCGCACCGGGATGCCGGTCAGCGCCGAGACCAGGGCCACACACATGCCGGTACCCGCCGAGGGCCCGTCCTTGGGGATCGCCCCCTCCGGCACATGGATGTGGTAGTCGTTGCGGGCGTAGAAATCCGGATCGAGGCCGAGGTTGCGGGCCCGACTGCGGACCACCGTGGTGGCCGCGTCGATGGACTCCTTCATGACCTCACCAAGCTGGCCGGTCTGCGTTGCCCGACCCTTGCCCGGGACGACGGCCACCTCGATGGTCAGCAGTTCCCCGCCGACTTCGGTCCACGCCAACCCGGTCGACTGGCCGATCCGGTCCTCGGTCTCGGCCACGCCGAAACGGTAACGGCGCACGCCGAGGTACTTGTCGATGTTCCGGCGGGTCACCTGGACGCTACTGCCGCGCTTGCGCCCCTTCGACTCGCCCTCGACCAGGTCCTTGACCACCTTGCGACAGACCGTGGCCAGCTCCCGCTCCAGGTTCCGGACACCGGCCTCGCGGGGGTAGTAGCGGATGACGTCACGGATGGCGCTCTCCTTGACGTCCAGCTCGCCCTTCTTCAGCCCGTTGGCCTTCATCTGTTTGGGCAGCAGGTAGTTCTGCGCGATGGCGAGCTTCTCCTCCTCGGTATAGCCCGGCAGCCGAATGACCTCCATGCGGTCCAGAAGCGGCGCCGGGATGTTCATGGTGTTCGCCGTGCAGACGAACATCACGTCCGAGAGGTCGAAATCCACCTCGAGGTAGTGATCGCTGAAGCTGCTGTTCTGCTCCGGGTCGAGGACCTCGAGCAGGGCCGACGAGGGGTCGCCCCGGAAGTCCATGGCCATCTTGTCCACCTCGTCGAGGAGGAACAGCGGGTTCCGCTTGCCGGCCTTGCTTAGGTTCTGGACGATCTTGCCGGGCAGCGAACCGATATAGGTGCGCCGGTGGCCGCGGATCTCGGCCTCGTCGCGCACCCCGCCAAGCGACATGCGGGTGAACCGGCGGTTGGTCGCCCGTGCGATGGACTGGCCCAAGGAGGTCTTGCCCACACCCGGCGGCCCGACTAGGCAAAGGATGGGCCCCTTGAGCTTGCGCACCCGGCGCTGCACGGCCAGGTACTCGAGGATGCGCTCCTTGACCTTGTCCAGCCCGTAGTGGTCCTGGTCAAGCACCTTGGCGGCGTGCTTGAGGTCGTGGCGGACCCGCGTCTTGTCTTTCCAGGGCAGGCTCACCAGCCAGTCGAGGTAGTTGCGCACCACCGTGGCCTCGGCGGACATCGGCGACATCATCTTGAGCTTGTTCAGCTCCTGCTTCGCCTTGTCCAGGGCCTGCTGGGGCATCCCAGCCTGCTCGATCTTGTTCTCGAGATCCTCGACCTCGTTGGGCACGTCCTCGAGCTCACCCAGCTCCTTCTGGATGGCCTTCATCTGCTCATTGAGGTAATACTCCCGCTGGGACTTCTCCATCTGCTGCTTGACGCGCCCACGGATGCGCTTCTCGATCTGGAGGATATCGATCTCCCCCTCGATCAGCCCCATCAGGTGCTCGAGGCGCTCACGCGGGGCCTCCATCTCGAGGACCTTCTGCTTCTCCTCGACCTTCAGCGCCATGTGCGCGGCGATGGTGTCCGCCAGCCTCCCCGGCTCCTCAATGCCCGACAGCGAGGAGAGGATCTCGGGCGGGATCTTCTTGTTGAGCTTGACGTACTGCTCGAAGACGTTGGTCGCGGAACGCGCCACCACCTCGAGCTCGCGGTCCTCGTCGCTGGGCTGGGCCTCCGGCACGGTGACCAGGCGGGCCGAGAGGTACTCGTTGCTGTCGAGCAGCTCGATCAGCCGTGCGCGCTCACTGCCCTCCACCAGCACCTTCACGGTACCGTCGGGGAGCTTGAGCATCTGCAGGATCGAGGCGACGGTGCCGTAGCCGTAGAGCTCGTCGACGCCCGGGTCGTCCACCTCGGCGCTGCGCTGGGCGATCAGGAAGATGCGCTTATCCTGCTCCATCGCCGCCTCGAGGGCGTGGATAGAGCGCTCCCGCCCGACGAACAGCGGGATCACCATGTGCGGATAGACCACCACGTCGCGCAGCGGCAGCACCGGCGCCTGAGCGATGGTCTGCGGGGACTCGGGGTTGTGAGCGGTTGGCTCATCCATGGGGTGCGAACCTCATTGGCATGCGGACGGCGGGACACGCGCGGTGCTCACCGCGCGCGTCCCGGCTCTGGGTTCGGAATGGGGGTGATTCGGGCGGGTTTCAAGGTGCGCCGGGATCGACGCCACCCTAATCCTCGGAGGCCGCCTTGGGGTGCTGCTCGGCACCGGCGTAGACGATGTACGGATCACTGTCTCCGGCGATCACCGACTCATCGACCACCACCTTGCTGACGTTCTCCATGGACGGCAGATCGTACATGGTCTCCAGCAGGACCTGCTCGATGATGGTGCGCAGCCCACGGGCCCCGGTCTTGCGCTCCATGGCCTTGTCGGCCACGGCACGCAGGGCATCATCGCGCAGATCGAGCTCGACACCCTCCATCTCGAAGAGCTTCTGGTACTGCTTGACCAGCGCGTTCTTCGGCTCGCGCAGGATCTGCACCAGCGCCTGCTGGTCGAGCTCGTTGAGCGTTGCGATCACCGGCAGACGGCCGACGAACTCCGGGATCAGCCCGTAACGGACCAGGTCGCTGGGCTCCACCGTCTGCAGGGTCTCACCCACGCTCGCGCGCTCCCGCTCGCTCTTGATCTCGGCGGAGAAGCCGATCCCGCCGCGCTCGGAGCGCTCCTGGATGACCTTGTCGAGCCCGGCAAAGGCACCACCGCAGATGAACAGCATGTTGCTGGTATCAACCTGGACGAACTCCTGCTGCGGGTGCTTGCGCCCACCCTGGGGCGGCACCGAAGCGGTGGTGCCCTCGATGAGCTTGAGCAGCGCCTGCTGCACGCCCTCGCCGGTGACGTCCCGGGTGATCGACGGGTTGTCCGCCTTGCGCGATACCTTGTCGATCTCGTCGATGTAGACGATGCCGTGCTGCGCCTTCTCGACGTCGTAGTCGCACTTCTGGAGCAGCTTCTGGATGATGTTCTCGACGTCCTCACCGACGTAGCCGGCCTCGGTCAGCGTCGTGGCATCGGCGATGGTGAACGGCACGTTGAGCAGCCGCGCCAGGGTCTCGGCGAGCAGGGTCTTGCCCGAACCGGTGGGGCCGATGAGCAGGATGTTGCTCTTGGTCAGCTCCACATCGTCCTGACTGGAACGGCTCTCGAGGCGCTTGTAGTGGTTGTACACGGCCACCGAGAGCACCTTCTTGGCGTGCTCCTGGCCGATCACGTACTGGTCGAGCTCACGATTGATCTCGTGGGGCCGGGGCAGCCCGCCCCCTTCGGAGGCCGCGCCCTCCTGGAGCTCCTCGCGGATGATGTCGTTGCAGAGCTCGACGCACTCGTCGCAGATGAACACCGATGGCCCGGCGATGAGCTTGCGGACCTCATGCTGGCTCTTGCCGCAGAAGGAGCAGTAGAGCAGCTTGCCGCCGTCATCGCCCTTGTTCTGAGTTCGATCAGTCATGCCACGGCCTCGGTTTGCGCACTGGAATCATTCTTTATCAACGATGCACCCTTTTCAGCGGGTACGCAACCAGCCCGCGGGGCCTCACTCGGAGGCGCCGCGGCTGGTCAGGACGCGGTCGATCAGGCCGTACTCCGCGGCCGCATCAGCGGTCATGAAGTTGTCCCGATCCGTGTCCTGGCGGATCGTCTCGATGTCCTGCCCGGTGTGGTGGGCGAGGATGGTATTGAGCCGATCGCGCATGTTCAGGATCTCGCGGGCGTGGATATCGATATCCGTTGCCTGCCCCTGGAATCCGCCCAGCGGCTGGTGGATCATCATCCGCGAGTTGGGCAGTGCGTACCGCTTGCCGGCGGCCCCGGCGGCCAACAGCAGTGCGCCCATGCTAGCCGCCTGGCCCACGCAGAGGGTAGCCACGTCGGGCTTGATGAACTGCATGGTGTCGTAGATCGCCAGCCCGGCCGTGACCGAACCGCCCGGTGAGTTGATGTACAGGTGCACGTCCTTGTCCGGGTTCTCGGATTCGAGAAAGAGCAGCTGCGCCACCAGCAGGTTGGCCTGGTAGTCCTCCACCGGGCCGACGAGAAAGATCACGCGCTCCTTGAGCAGACGCGAGAAGATGTCGTAAGCCCGCTCGCCGCGCGCCGACTGCTCGACGACCATCGGCACCAGGCCGGTGTTGAACACGTCGGGGGCGGTTTGCTGCGTATCGCTCATGCCGTTGGCCTCCTGGGGGCCGCGACTCAGGCCGAGGCCTGGTCGCCGTCCTCACTGTTCATGAGCTCGTCGAAGCTCAGCGTCTTGTCCTCGGTCTGCACCTGCTCCAGGAGCCAGTCCACCACCTGCTCCTCGATCACCGAGGCCTCCAGCCCCTGCATCATCTGCCGGTCCTGGGCGATCTGCTGCAGGGCCTCGCTGGGGTCCTGACCGGAGCTGGCCGCCATCTCGCGCAACTGGGTCATCATGCGCTCGCGATCGAGCTGGATCCCCTGGCTGCGCACCAGTTCATTAACGAGCAGGCCCAGCTTGACGCGGCGGCCGGCCACCTCCTCATAGGCCGAGCGCTCGGACTCCGGCAGCTCGCCCTCGGCGGTGGCGCCGGACTGCTGGCGCAGCGCCTGGATCTCGGCATCGACCAGGCTCTTGGGCAGCTCCAGCTCGTTCTGATCGGCCAGCGCCTCCAGCACCTGGCGCTTGAGGCGCTGACGAACGGCCTGGTCGCGCTCGCGCTCGAGGTTGCCGCGCACCGCCTCGCGCAGCGCCTCGACGCCACCTTCCTGGATGCCAAGGCGGGCGGCGAAATCGTCGTCCAGCTCGGGCAGCTGCGGCTCCTCCACGCGCTTGACGGTGACCTGGAACACCGCGGTCTTGCCCGCGATGCTCGGCTCGGCCAGTTCATCGGGGAACTTGTGCTCCACGGTGAGCTCCTGACCGGCCCGGGCGCCCTGCAGACCCTGCTCGAAGGCCTCGGGCAACTGCCCGGCGCCAAGGATCAGCGGTGCATCCTCGGCCGCGTTCCCGGTGAAGTCCTCGCCGTCGATGGTGCCGTGGAAGTCGATGACCACCCGGTCCTCGTCCTGCGCGGCCCGGTCCGTCTCCTGGTAGTCGGCGTGCTGCTTGCGCAGCCGCTCAAGGACGTTGTCCAGATCGGCATCGGTGATCTCCACCTGGGGCCGCTCGACCTGGATCTGGTCGAGGCCCTGGACCTCGATCTCCGGCAGCACGTCGAAGGTGGCCTGATACTCCAGGTCCTCCCCTTCGCCGGTGCGCTTGGGCTCGATGTGCGGGTTGCCCGCCGGGCGCAGCGACTCCTGCTCGAGGGCCTCGGAGTAGGTCTGCTGGACCACCTCACTCAGTACCTCGCTGCGCACCTGGGCACCGTACTGCTTGCGAACGACCTTCACCGGCACCTTACCGGGCCGGAAGCCGTCCATCTTGACGCGGCCACTGAGATCCTTCAGCCGGCGTTCTACTTCTTGCTCCACGCGCTCGGCGGGGACCTGGACCGTCATGCGCCGGCCCAGGCCTTCGGTCGTCTCCACGGAAACTTGCATCGGGAAGTCCTTGGGATCCAAACGTTTGGTGATTGCGGTTTCGCGCCTGCCGCCCGCACTCGGGCGGCGCGGCCTGCGGACTGCCTGGTGCGAAAGGAGAGACTCGAACTCTCACGGGGCTACAAACCCCACCGGGACCTAAACCCGGCGCGTCTACCAATTCCGCCACTTTCGCAGACTCTGCGCGTCGTAACGGGCCCTGGCCCTGACGCCCTTCGCCGCGTCAGTATAACAACGGTGGACGCGTTGCCCGCAATGCGCACCCACGCGCTCGGCGGGCCGGCCGCAGTCGGCTACCATGGGCGACCACCGATCGTCGATGCCGCCCGCGCACAGGGGATCCATGACACTGCTCGCCATTACGGTCCTGGTGACGCTGCTCGCCCTGCGCGAGGTTACCACCAACCGCATCCATCGCACCCGCGACAACCCGGCGGCGGTCCGGCGCTGGCGGGCGGCGCGGCGCTGGCTGAACCTGGCGCTGGTGATCTCCGCCCTCGCCCTGCTGCCCACCTTCATCGATCAGCCCGGACTGCCCGTGGTCGCTGAGGCCCACACCCTGCTCAGCTACGCCTGGCCCCTGATCCTCGGCGCTGCGGCGGTGGCTGCGGCGGTGGCCGTGCGCACCGCCCTGCCCGAGCTGCAGCGCGAGCGCGAACGCCGGGCCGCCCTCGCCCGCCGCAACAGCGACGCCGCCCGGGGGCTCAACCCGGCACGCGTCTCCGATGAGCTGCGCACATGGATCGGCGACAACGCACCCGATTATCGCTACCGCTTCGATGTCG
>PULM01000177.1 GCA_003552345.1 Ectothiorhodospiraceae bacterium | reverse complement strand
CGGGCTCGTTGACGGCTCTACAGGGGGCTTGCTAGCCTCTTTTGGCGCTCGGGCCTCCCGAGCGCAATCCCTGCGAAATCGCGCAACCCGTGGTGCTGGAGCCATGAGCCCGCCGCACGATCTGGAGCTGGGCGAGCGCGCGCGCACCCTGCTCCGCACGCTGGTGCGTCGCTACATCGACAGCGGCAGGCCGGTCGGGTCGCGGAACCTGGCCCGCGACGCCGGGCTTTCCGTCAGCCCCGCCACCGTACGCAATGTTATGGCTGATCTCGAGGATCTGGGTTACCTCGCCTCTCCGCATACCTCGGCGGGTCGGGTGCCCACCGACCGTGGCCTGCGCTTCTACGTCGACTGCCTGTTACAGGTGCAGCCCATCGAGGGCGATACCGTCGAGCGGCTGCGCCGTCGGCTCGTGCGCGACCGCGAGGAGGGGGCCGAGGAACTGGCCGACTCCGCCTCGGGCCTGCTCTCGCAACTGACTCGGCTGGCCGGCGTGGTCACTCTGCCGCGGCGTGACTGGGCGGTGCTGCGGCACGTGGAGTTCCTGCCCCTGTCTGACCGGCGGGTGCTGGCGATCCTGGTCATCAACGAGCAGGACGTGCAGAACCGGGTCATCCGTACCGAGCGCGACTTCTCAGAGGCGGAGCTGCAGCGCATCGCCAACTACCTCAATGCGGAGTTCGCCGGCGTGGAGCTGCCGCGGGTGCGTGAGCGCCTGCTGGCGGCGATGCAGGCCGATCAGCAGCGGCTCGATGAGCTGATGCGCTCGGCGGTGGAGGTCGGCGAAAAGGCACTGGCCGAGGAGCGGGATGATGAAGGCTACGTCGTCGCCGGCCAGACCAATCTGATGGAGTTCGAGGAGCTCTCGGACGTTGACCGGCTCCGGCAGCTGTTCGAGGCCTTCACCGAGAAGCGGGACATCCTCCATCTGCTCGATCGCTGTGCCCAGGCCGATGGGGTGCAGATCTACATCGGCCAGGAGGCCGGCTACGAGGTCTTCGACGGTCTCTCGCTGGTGACCGCCCGGTACGGGGTCGACGGCGAGGCGGCCGGGGTGCTTGGGGTGATCGGGCCGACGCGCATGGCCTACGACCGGATCATTCCGATCGTCGATATCACCGCCCGTTTGGTCGGCTCGGCCTTGAATCCGCCGCGCTAGACCCCCAGACCTGTGCCCAGACAGCCGGTAGTACGCTCGTGCGCGGGGCGCGCCCGGGCTGACTACCGGGAATCGTTTTCCGGCTCAATCCAGCGGAGCAGCCCTATGACCGATAACCAGCGACAGAACACAACCGAGGAGCAGCCCGAGGCGCACGACGGCGCCGGGGCAACGGCGAAGAGGCCGGAGCAGGGCCAAGAGGCGAGCGGCGCCGTGGAGGGCGAGCTGCAGGACAGTGGCGCCGCCGGGTCGCCGGACGACGGTGGCGATGACCCCGAAACCCTGCGCCAGCGCATTGAGGAACTCGAGAGCGCCCTGGCCGACGCCGAGCGCAAGGCCGAGGAGAACTGGGACCAGGTGCTGCGCACTCGCGCCGAGCTGGAGAATGCGCGGCGTCGCGCCGAGAAGGACGTTGAGCAGGCCCGGCGCCAAGGGCTGGAGAAGGTCTGCGGCGATCTGCTGCAGGTCAAGGACAGCCTGGAGATGGGGGTTCAGGCCGCCGAGGACACCGAGGCCGACCGCGAGAAGCTCCTCGAGGGATCGCAGCTGACGCTGAAGATGCTCAACCAGGTCTTCGAGCGCTTCGAGATCGAGGAGCTCAACCCGCAGGGCGAGCGTTTCAACCCCGATTACCACGAGGCCATGGCCACGCAGCCGAGCGACGAGCAGGAGCCGAACACCGTCCTCCATGTGGTGCAAAAGGGCTACCGGTTGCAGGAGCGCCTGCTGCGCCCGGCGCTGGTGGTGGTGGCCAAGAAGGGCGACGGCGCTGCGGGCAGCGGCGGCTCCATCGACGAGACCGCCTGACTTCAGCGGTCCGGTGCGATTCATCCCGGGCCCTTGAAAAAGCCGGTCGGGCACCACACCTAAGGGGCAGAAGGCTATTCGGCCCGGACAGATTCAACGGTTAGCAGGAGCGAACTATGGGCAAGATCATCGGCATCGACCTGGGCACGACCAACTCGTGCGTCGCGGTCATGGAGGGCAACAAGACCCGCGTCATCGAGAACGCGGAGGGTGACCGCACCACCCCCTCCGTCGTGGCCTTCGCCGAAGACGGCGAGGTGCTCACCGGCGCGCCCGCCAAGCGCCAGTCGGTCACCAACCCGCAGAACACGATCCATGCGGTCAAGCGCCTGATCGGTCGGCGCTTCGACGAGGATGTCGTCCAGCGCGACATCAAGGAGATGCCGTACAAGATCGTCAAGGCGGATAACGGCGATGCGTGGGTCGAGGCGCAGGGTAAGAAGATGGCGCCGCCGGAGGTCTCGGCGCGCACCCTGCAGAAGATGAAGAGCACCGCCGAGGACTACCTGGGTGAGGAGGTCACCGAGGCGGTGATCACCGTCCCGGCCTATTTCAACGACTCCCAGCGTCAGGCCACAAAGGACGCCGGCAAGATCGCCGGGCTTGAGGTCAAGCGCATCATCAACGAGCCCACCGCGGCGGCGCTGGCCTACGGCCTGGACAAGGAGGGCGGCGACAAGAAGGTTGCGGTCTACGACCTGGGCGGCGGCACCTTCGACGTGTCGATCATCGAGATCGCCGAGGTCGACGGGGAGAAGCAGTTCGAGGTGCTCTCCACCTCGGGCGACACGTTCCTCGGTGGTGAGGATTTCGACAAGCGGATCATCGATTACCTGATCCAGGAGTTCAAGAAGGATCAGGGCATCGATCTGGGGCAGGATCACCTGGCGCTGCAGCGCCTGCGCGAGGCGGCTGAGAAGGCCAAGGTGGAGCTCTCCTCGAGCCAGCAGACCGAGATCAATCTGCCCTACATCACGGCGGATCAGAGCGGTCCCAAGCACCTGGCCATCAAGCTCACCCGGGCCAAGCTCGAGTCCCTCGTCGAGGACCTGATCGAGCGCACCATCGAGCCTTGCAAGACGGCGCTCAAGGACGCCGGTCTCGCCTCCAGCGACATCAACGACGTGATCCTCGTCGGCGGCCAGACGCGGATGCCCAAGGTCCAGGAGAAGGTCAAGGATTACTTCGGCAAGGATCCGCGCAAGGACGTCAACCCGGACGAGGCCGTGGCCGTGGGTGCGGCGATCCAGGCCGGTGTGCTCGGCGGTGACGTCAAGGACGTCCTGCTGCTCGACGTCACCCCGCTGTCGCTGGGTATCGAGACCCTTGGCGGTGTGATGACCAAGATCATCGAGAAGAACACGACCATCCCCACCAAGGGGACGCAGACCTTCTCGACCGCCGATGACAATCAGACCGCGGTGACGGTGCACGTCCTGCAGGGCGAGCGCGAGATGGCCAAGGACAACAAGTCGCTTGGCCGCTTCGATCTGACCGACATCCCGCCGGCGCCGCGCGGCGTGCCGCAGATCGAGGTCGCCTTCGACATCGATGCCAACGGCATCCTCAACGTCTCGGCCAAGGACAAGGCCACCGGCAAGGAGACCGGCATCGAGATCAAGGCCTCCTCCGGGCTGACCGAGGACGAGATCGAGCGTATGGTCAAGGAGGCCGAGGAGCACGCCGAGGAGGATCGCAAGCAGCGCGAGCTGGTCGAGGCCCGCAACCAGGCGGAGAACATGATCCACTCGACTCGCAAGACGCTGTCGGATCTGGGCGAGCAGATCGGCGATGCCGAGAAGCAGGAGATCGAGGGCGCGATCAGCGCGCTCGAGCAGGTCAAGGATGGCGAGGACAAGGACGCCATCGAGGAGAAGACCCAGGAGCTGGCGACCAAGGCCGGTGAGCTGGCGCAGAAGGCGTACCAGCAGTCGGCCGGCGGCGAGGAAGAGGCCTCCGCGGGTGCGGGCGCTGGCGAGGCCGCGTCCGGCGACAAGAAGGAGGACGTGGTCGACGCCGACTTCGAAGAGGTCAAGGACGAGGACGGCAACTCCCGCAAGTGAGCCGCAGCCGGCGGCCCGCTGCCGAGCGGGCCGCCGTTCGAGCGGAGGCGCAGGGTGGGATACCCTCCTGCGCCTTTGTCGTTACCGGGTGCTGAAACGCGGAGCAGCCTATGGCGAAGCGTGACTACTACGAGGTGTTGGGGGTCAACAAGAATGCCTCCGACGCCGAGATCAAGAAGGCCTACCGGCGCATGGCCCAGAAGTACCACCCGGACCGCAATCCGGGTGACGAGGAGTCGGCCGAGCGGTTCAAGGAGGTCAAGGAGGCCTACGAGATCCTCTCGGACGCGCAGAAGCGCGCCTCCTACGATCAGTTCGGCCACGCCGGGGTGGATCCGTCCGCCGGCGGTGGCGGGCCGCGCGGCTACGGTGGTGGCGCCGGGCCGGGTGGGCCCGATTTCTCGGATATCTTCTCCGATGTCTTCGGGGATATCTTCGGCTCCGGGGGTGGCCGCGGCGGCGGCCGCAGTCGGGCCTTCCGCGGTGCCGACCTGCGCTACACCCTGGAGCTGAGCCTCGAGGATGCGGT
Organism: Ectothiorhodospiraceae bacterium; assembly: GCA_003552345.1. Taxonomy (GTDB): domain Bacteria; phylum Pseudomonadota; class Gammaproteobacteria; order Nitrococcales; family Halorhodospiraceae; genus Halorhodospira. The sequence continues at coordinate 17,297 of PULM01000177.1, read as the reverse complement.
GCGCGGCACCGAGGAGCAGATCCAGGTTCCTACCCACGTCGAGTGTGACTCCTGTAAGGGTTCGGGCTCACGGGCTGGCTCCAAGCCGCAGACCTGCCCGACCTGTAAGGGCCACGGCGACGTGCGCGTGCAGCAAGGTTTCTTCTCCATCCAGCAGACTTGTCCGCGCTGCAGCGGCGAGGGCGCCGTAGTCACCGATCCGTGCCCCAAGTGCCGGGGCCGTGGGCGTGTCGAGGATCGCAAGACGCTCAACGTGCGCATCCCCGCCGGCGTGGATACCGGCGATCGGATCCGCCTTTCTGGCGAGGGCGAGCCCGGCGAACGTGGTGGCCCGCCGGGGGATCTCTACGTCCAGGTGGCGGGGCGCGAGCACGAGTTCTTCGAGCGCGACGGGGCCGACCTGCACTGCCAGGTGCCGGTGGACATCGTCACGGCCGCCCTTGGCGGTGAGGTGGAGGTGCCCACCCTCGATGGCCGCGTCAATCTGCGCATCCCGCCTGGGACGCAGCCCAACCAGGTGTTCCGCCTGCGCGGTAAAGGGGTCAAGCCGGTACGCGGCAATCGTCAGGGTGACCTGCTTTGCCGCATCCACGTGGAGACCCCGGTCAATCTGACCAAGCGCCAGCGCGAACTGCTCGAGGAGTTCCAGGCGACGCTGCAGGACACCGGCGGCAAGCACCATCCGCAGACCTCCTCCTGGCTCGACAAGGTCAAGCGCTTCATCGAGGAGTGGCGGATATGAGCCTGGGCATCGGCATCGTCGGGGCTGGCGGCCGCATGGGGCGCATGCTGATCGACGTTGTGCAGCGCCAGCCGGGGACTCATCTGGCCGCCGCCACCGACCGCAGCGGCGGCGAGGCGGTGGGCCGCGATGCCGGCGAGCTGGCCGGGCAGGGTGCCCTGGGAGTGCGCGTTGGCGACGATATCGACGCCGCAGTGGCCGCCTCCGACGCGGTCATCGACTTCAGCCTGCCCGAGGCGACCGAGATCGTCGCCGCTGCCTGTGCCCGCAACGGTCGTCCCCTGGTGCTGGGGACCACCGGGCTCGGCGAGGCGCAGCAGGCGGCGATCGACGGGCTTGCGCAGCAGGGGGCGGTGATGCAGGCGGCCAATTACTCCACCGGTGTGACGCTACTCACTGCGCTGGTGGAGCAGGCGGCCCGCGCCATCGGGGTGCAGAGCGATATCGAGATCATCGAGGCCCACCATCGCCACAAGGTGGATGCCCCCTCGGGGACGGCCTTGCGCCTGGGCGAGGCCGTGGCGGACGCGCTGGGTCGGGACCTGCGCCAGTGCGCCGTCTACGGCCGCGAGGGCCAGACCGGAGAGCGTGACCGGCAGACCATCGGTTTTGAGACGATCCGTGCCGGGGATATCGTCGGCGAGCATACGGTGCTCTTCGGCGGCGACGGCGAGCGGATCGAGCTGACCCACAAGGCCTCCAGCCGCACCACGTTCGCGGCTGGCGCCGTGCGGGCCGCCACTTGGCTGGTGGAGCAGCCGCCGGGGCGCTACGACATGCGCGATCTGATCGGCGTGTGAAGGCCAGGGCGCGGGGCAGCCGCCGCGCCGCCCCGCTCTCAAGCGGCCGAGCGGCCGGTGGGCAGCGCCTCGGCCTGGTAGCGGCGCAGGAAGTAGTCGATGGTCTCGGTGCGGATCTGGATGGAACCGCCCGGGCGGTTCTCGTCGAGGTCCTTGAAGCAGAAGTAGGGCGTGCCGGAGTGCTCGATGATCGCCTCGATCACCGCGTAGATCGGCGCGTCGTGGCCGCACTTGAAGTTGGACAGTTCCACGGCCACCAGGTTGGGGTGGCGGGCGATGAACTTCGCCGCCCACAGCTTGCGCGAGCTGTGCTCTGAGAAGTCGTGCTTCCAGACGTCGTCGATGGCCAGCGCCGAGCGCACGGTGCCAGCGCGCACCTCGGCGCCAAAGAGCCGCTCGAGCGTGGCCGGATCGCGGGGTAGGGCGTCCTGCCAGAGGATCGGGTAGCCCTTGCGCTGCAGATCCTCAAGGATGCCGTGATTGATCCCCGGATCGTTGTGGTAGGGTCGGCCGAGCACGCCGATGCCCACCCGTCCTTCCTGCTCCAGGCGCTGTAGCGTCTCCCGCTGCTCGGCCTCCATGCGCTGATGGAACGCGTGCAGGGCCGCCAGGCCCTGTTCCGCCGCACGCCTTGATTCCTGCGCACTGATACCCAGCTCGGTGCCCCAGTCGGCCCGCATCTGCTCGGCGCACAGGGCGGGGTCGTCCAGATTGACCAGTGTCTTGCGAAAGCGGATCCCGTGCTCGGCGAACACATCCCCCTCGCGACGGAAAGCGGCGTGGGTGGCCTCGGCGGTACCGGGCACCGTGGGGCACGATTGGGCGGCCAGGACGCCGTCCAGGGCGCCGGGTAGGCTCTTGATCATCGGGAAGAAAATGTGGGTCAGCGGACGCCGGTGGTGCTTGCGGGTGAGCAGGTTGTGGACGTGGGGAATGCCGAGCTTGCTCGGGAAGCACGGGTCGATGCTGCCGCGGTTGGCGCCGCGGCGGTAGAGCTCCGGATCGGTGTAGTCGGAGAAGATCAGCGCGCGCTCGGGCACACCGAGGGCGGCGAAGTAGCCCAGGAAAAAGGGCGCGCAGCTGTAGAGGTTGAGGACCCGGGGGATGCCGATGCGCACCTGCCGCCGCCGCTCCATGGCGGCACGCCGGCGCAGGGCGGGCCGTGCCAGGGGGCCGGGTAGCCGCGGCTCCGGCAATGGGTCCGCCACCGCGTTCACCTCCGGTGAGCGGAAGACCTCGCGAGCGGCTCGCTCCAGATGGTTGGGATTGCGCTCGGCCTCGCGGTCCAGGGTGGCCTTGACCTGCTGCATGGCGGCCTTGTCTTCCACCTCGCCCTGCTCGCAGGAGGCGATGATCACGCGCCGGAACCCGGGGGCCAGCGGGACCGAGCTCCGGGGCGGTGTCTCGGTCCCGGTAGCCGGTTCAGCGCTGTCGCCGGTGGCGACGTCGATGAAGGTACGCAGGCAGAGGTTGCGGCAGAACCGGCAGCGGGTGCGCTCGTCGCGCACGGTGTGATGCTGCAGGCGGCGGGTGCGCTCGAAACCGATGAACGTCGAGCGCCGGTGCTCGACGCGGTGCACCCGGCGCGCCTCCAGGCCGGCGCCGATGGCGCCGGACTCGCCGCAGTGGCGGTGGACGTGGATCTCGCACTCGGCCCCGACCTGACGGAAGCGCTCACGCAGGTAGTCGACCTGTGCTTTGACCGCGGCAAGGTTGTGCTGCGTGCCGCCCTGTAGGACGAAGCGGCGGCCGAGGTCGGCGGGGTTGGGCAGCTGTGCCACGTAGAGCCAGATGTTCTTCGGCAGGACCGCCGCCAGCCCGGCAAGGATCTCGTGTCGCTGCCAGCCCTTGCGCTGGAAGTCGACGATGTCCGACTGCAGGAAGACTGCACAGCCGTGGTTGAACTCGGGCATCGCCTCGGCGCTGAGTGCTGCATCGGCATAGTCGTCGAGTTCAACACCGAAGGTCCGGGCGGTGGCCTGCAGGAAATAGCCGTTGCCCGCCGAGCACTGTGTGTTCAGGCGGAAGTCGCGGACGCGGCCGTCGCGCAGGAGCATCAGCTTGATGTCCTGGCCACCGACATCGACGATGCAGTCGGTCCCGGGGTATTCGTGTTCGCACGCATGGGCGTGGGCTACGGTCTCGACCACCGCAGTATCGGCGTGGAGCACCTCGCGCAGGATGTCCTTGGCATACCCGGTGGTCCCCACGCCGAGCACCTCCAGCTCCGCCCCCTGGCGCAGGACGGCCGTCTCCAGCTCGGCGAGCAGCGCCACGGCGTCCTCGATGGGGTTGCCGCCGGAGAGGCGGTACGCCTTGGCCAGGACGTCCCCGTCCGGGTCCAGGAGGACTCCCTTGGTCGAGGTCGACCCGGCGTCGAGGCCGAGGTAGCCGCGCACTCGCTCCCCGGGGGAGAAGCGAGCCGGTTGCCAGGGCTGAGGCTGGAACTCGCGCAGGAAGGCCTCCCGTTCGGCGGCATCGCGCACCAGTGGCGGCGCGCCGCCCGGACGCTGGCCGTTGCCCCGGCGTTCGCTCAGCCAGGCATCCAGACCCGCCGTTCCCGGGTAGCGGCCAGCATTCGGGTCGTCGGCTAGCTCGCCGCGGCCGAAGGCCACGGCGCCGAGTGCGGCGAAGTACTGAGCCTGATCGGGGACGTGGATGGCCGCCTCCGGCGGGCCATCCCAGTCGACGCCACGCTCCTCCCACAGGGTCTGGATGTGGTGCCGCCAGCCCTCCTGCAGCCCGCGGATGTACGTATTCGGCCCGCCGAGCAACAACACCCGCGGTTGGAGGGTATGGCCGCGGGTGAGCACGGAGAGGTTCTGCTGCACGATGGCCTCGAACAGCGAGGCCATCAGGTCCTCGGCGGCCACGCCCTGTTTCTGCAGGGAGTTGATGTCGGTCTCGGCGAAGACCCCGCACTTGCCGGCGACGGGGTGGATGGTGTGGCCGAGATACCCCATGTCACCGAGCTGCTCCGCCGGGATGGCCAGCTTGGCGGCGATCTTGTCGATGACTGCCCCCGTACCCCCCGCGCATTTGTCGTTCATGGCCGGGATCTTGCGCCGAGTCCCGTCATCGAGGGGCTTGAAGACGATGATCTTGGCGTCCTGACCGCCGAGCTCGACCACACTGCCCACATTGGGAAAGCGGGCCTCCACGGCCAGCGAGACGGCGTGGACCTCCTGTACGAATCGCGCCCCCAGTGCCTCAGCGACGCTGCCGCCCCCGGAGCCGGTGGTGAAAAGGCGCAGGTCTTCGCGTCGGGATGCCGGTACTGCGGCCTCGATGGCGGTTAGAAAGTCGCGCACGGTCTCCAGCTGTCGGGTCTCGTGGCGCCGGTAATCCTGCCAGAGCAGCGAGTCGTCGGCGCCGTCGATCACCACCGCCTTGACCGTGGTCGAGCCGACGTCCAGGCCGACCAGCACGGGGTTGCGCTCAGCTGGATGGGGCATGGCCGGTTTCCTCGCTGTCCTGGTCAGGAGCGGTGCCACGCGACCGGCCGGGTTTCGCGGCCATGCGCCCGGCGATGTGATGGACAAACCGCGCTGCCCGGCTGATCGCCCCGCGGGTGTGGGGGATCGGGTAGAGCGGGCTGCGCAACTGGGGGTGTGCGGCGACATAGGCGCGCAGCGCCTCCTGATCGAGCCCGTGGGTGGCGAGGGCCTCGCGGAACTCGTTGCGCGCGGACTCGCGGGCTTCGCCGAGCGCCATCTGTGCCCGGGAGTAGGCGTTGATCTCTCCTTCACCCGAGGTCTCGATGGGCAGAAAACGCAGGCCCGGATGATCGGCCTGCACCGCAGCCTGGGCCCCGTCGGACTGGGTCGACGGCATGCAGCCGAAGGGCTTGAGGGAGAGGGTCATGTGGGCCAGGCGGTGACGGTGGTAATAGAGCGTCTTGGCCACTTCCAAATGCCCCTCGCCGCCGGTGATCCTCGGATGGTAGTAGGGGCGGCCGAGCTGCTCCAGGGTGCGCTGATCGGCCAGCGGCGCAGCGCAGTCGCCCAGTGCTGCGCGCATGCGGTCGTACTCGCGGTGGAGCAGACGACCGATGCGCTCGATCAGCCAGTGGCGCAGGCGCAGGTCGACTGCCCGCAGGGCCGCCCGGGGGCCGCCGGTGTTGGCCCGCTCAGCGGCATGGGCCTCGTCGAGCTGCCCGTGGAGGCCGTGACGCATGTAATCGACCCAGCCGGCCACGGGCTCCACTTGCACCTCGGCCCCTTCGCCCTCAAGGAAATCGAACATGCGGAAGTTGCCGTCGCCCTCGGTGGTCTGCGCCCAGAACTCTCCGGTGATCTTCACCAGCGGGCGCGGGCGCAGATAATCCACCTCGAAGCCTGCCTCGATGATCCGACGGCAGCGGGTCAGTGCCGCGGTGCAGCGATCGTCCCCCAGACGTGCGAGCAGGTGTGCTGCATCCCGGGCGCACGGCAGCGGCGTCGTGGCGGCGAGCACCCGTGCCGTGGCGGTCATCGGGGGTTCCGGGCGGCCCTGCGCGAGGGTCTGTTCGCACTCGGCCAGACACGCCTCCAGAGTGTGGTCGGCCGCGGCCGGATCCGTGGCGTAAGGGCGGGCCCGATGGAATACGGCGTTGAGGACGTCGGCCATGAGCAGGGCATCGAGTACGGCGATGTAAAGCCCCAGGTCGACGCCCAGCCCATCGCCGTAGCCGTCATCGGGGTGGCCGTCGCCGCCGCCCTTCTTATCGAAGGCGATCACCCGGAATCCCGGGTAGCCGGCCTTGGTGAGGGCCTGCCGGTACTGGGCCTCGTACATGCCGAATCGACACGGGCCACACGAACCCGGTGTGACGAAGACGTACCGGTCGGTGACCTCTTCCGGCGTCAACCCCCGCTCGGTGCGGCGCTGCTCCAGGTGGTTGATCAGGGCGCCGGCGACGAAGTAGACGGGGTTGCACTGTCCGTTGTTGCAGAGTTCGCGTCCGGTCTGCAGGTCCCGGCGGCGCGGGGTGGGGATGGCCTCGGCGTGGTAGCCGAGGCCGCGCAGGGCGGCGGTGAGAAGCCGGTCGTGGGCCACACTGAGGCTGCCGAAGAGCAGGGTGACCCGGTCGCGCTCTTCCCGGGTGAAGGGGCGCTCGGCGGGGCGCCGGTAGTGGCGCCCCGCGCCGATGGCGTCCTGCGCTGGCGTCGGCGGGCTCGGTTCCATGGGCCACTCGGTGCGGCGTCTCCGGTCAGTCTTCCAGTCTAATCCGGTTGAGCGGACGCATCAAATCGCCGACGCCGGTGGACCGGGGACTGTGTCAGCCAGCCGAATAGGCCAGAAGGCGCTGCAGGATGTCGTAGTAGATCGCCTCGAGGCGTTCCAGATCGGCCACCGCGACATGCTCGTTGGCTTTGTGGATGGTGGCGTTGAGCGGTCCAAGCTCGACCACCTGGGCCCCGGTCGGGCCCATGAAGCGGCCGTCCGAGGTACCGCCAGAGGTCGATCGCCGCGGGGTACGCCCGGTCTGGGCGGTGACGGCCTGCTCGACGGCGTCGATCAGCGCCCCGTCACGGGTGGCAAAGGGACCACCGGAATGCCGCCAGGCGATTGTGTGACGGACCCGGTGGCGTTCCAGGATCGCCACAACGCGCTGCTGAAGACCCGCCGCGGAGACCGCCGGTGAATAGCGCAGGTTGAAGACCACCTCCAGGCTGCCGGGGATGACGTTGTCGGCCCCGGTGCCGGCCTGGATATTGGAGATCTGGAAGCTGGTCGGCGGGAAGTCCTCGTCCCCCCGGTCCCACTCGGTGGCCACCAGCTCCTGCAGCGCCGGGGCAAGGGCGTGGATCGGGTTCTCCGCCTGATGCGGATAGGCGACATGCCCCTGCTCACCGTGGACGGTGAGGTGGCCCGTCAGCGACCCCCGGCGACCGACCTTGAATTCGTCACCGAGTTGCGTCTGGCTGCTCGGCTCTCCCACCAGGCAGTAGTCGATGGCGGTGCCGCGCTCCGCCAGGGTCTCCACTACGTGGCGTGTGCCATCCACCGCCGGCCCCTCCTCGTCGCTGGTCAGCAGGACCGCGATTGCGCCGGCGTGCTCTGGATGATCGGCGACAAACCGCTCCACGGCGGCGGTGAAGGCGGCCACGCTGCCTTTCATGTCCGCCGCACCGCGGCCGAAAAGACGCCCGTTCTCGACGATGGGCTGGAACGGTGGATGCTGCCAGGCCGACTCCGGGCCGCTGGGGACCACGTCGGTGTGGCCGAGGAAGCAGAATAGTGGCCGCCCGTTGCCGCGCTGCGCCCACAGGTTGGTCACATCGCCGGCGTTCAGCCACTGCGCATCGAAGCCGAGCGCCGTCAGGCGCTCGGCGATGAGGCTCTGGCAGCCGGCATCCTCCGGGGTTACCGACGGGCGCTGGATGAGCGCCCGGGCCAGCTCAAGGGTCGCGCTCATGGGCGCAGCAGCTCGTTGATGCCGACCTTGGCGCGGGTCTTCTCATCGGCGTATTTGATGATCACCGCGCAGTAGAGGCTGTGGCTGCCATCGGCGGCGGGCAGGTTGCCGGGGACCACCACCGCGCCCTCCGGGACCCGCCCGTAGTGGACCTCGCCGGTGGTGCGATCGTAGATCTTCGTGCTCTGGCCGATGTAGACGCCCATGGAGACCACGGCGCCGCGGCCGACGATCACCCCCTCGACGATCTCCGAGCGGGCGCCGATGAAACACCCGTCCTCGATGATGGTCGGGTTGGCCTGCAGCGGCTCGAGCACGCCGCCGATGCCCACGCCGCCGGAGAGATGGACGTTCTTGCCGATCTGCGCACAGGAGCCGACCGTGGCCCAGGTATCGACCATGGTGCCCTCGTCGACATACGCGCCGATGTTCACGTAGGAAGGCATCAGCACCACCCCGGGGGCGATGTAGCTGCCGCGCCGCGCTGCCGCCGGCGGCACTACGCGAACGCCGGATTCGCGCAGGGCGTCCTCGCCCCAGTCGGCGAACTTCATCGGCACCTTGTCGAAGAAGTTGGTCACGCCACCGCGCATCAGGCGATTGTCGTGCAGGCGGAAAGAGAGCAGCACGGCCTTCTTTAGCCACTCATTGACCTGCCAGCCGTCGCTGCCCGGCTCGGCCACGCGCGCCTGGCCGCTGTCCAATTGCCGCAGGGCCTCGTCCACGGCCTCGCGGATCTCCGCCGGGGTGTCGTTGGGGTTGAGGCGGGCGCGTTGCTCGAACGCGTCTTCGATCACCTTCTGGATGTCTGCAGCCATGCTCGGCTCCCTAGTGGAAGTTTCTCTGGACGAATCGCCGGATCCGCTCCGCCGCCTCGATGCAGGTGGGCAGGTCGGGAACCAGCGCGATGCGGATACGCCCCGTCCCCGGGGCCACGCCGTCGGTGCCGGGGCGGGAGAGGAAGCTGCCCGGCAGGACCGTCACATTCTCCTCTTCCCACAAACGCCGGGTGAACTCCTGGTCGTCGATCGGCGTGCGCGGCCAGAGGTAGAACGTCGCCGGCGGCGGGGCGACCTCCTCGAGGACGTCGCCGAGGATGGTACACACCTCCCGGTAGCGCTCGCGATAGCGTGCCCGGTTGTCGACGACATGTGCCTCATCACCCCACGCCGCGGCGCTGGCCGCCTGGACGTGCAAGGGTAGGGCACACCCCTGGTAGGTGCGGTAGCGCAGGAAGGCGTGGATCAGCCCCGGGTCGCCGGCGACGAAGCCCGAGCGCAGGCCGGGCGCGTTGGAGCGCTTGGAGAGGCTGTGGAAGACCAGGCAACGGTGGAAGTCGCTGCGGCCCTCGGCTTGGCAGGCCTGCAGCAGCCCCGGCGGCGGATGGTCCTCGTCGGCGTAGATCTCGCTGTAGCACTCGTCGGCGGCGATGATGAAGCCGTATTGATCCGCGAGGGCCAGCAGACGCCGATAGTAATCCGCGTCGGCCACGGCGCCGGTGGGGTTGGCCGGGCTGTTGAGGTAGAGCAGCTGCACCCGCTGCCAGGTCCGTGGCTCGATGGCATCCAGATCCGGCAGGCCGCTGGCGGGGTCGATGGGTAGGTAGAGCGGACGGGCACCGCTGAGCAGCGCAGCGCCCTCGTAGATCTGGTAGAAGGGATTGGGCATGGCCACGTAGGGCCGCCCGCGGCCGATGACGGTCTGGGCGATGGCGAACAGCGCCTCGCGGGTGCCGGCCACCGGCAGGATGTGGTAATCGGGGTCGATGGCCGTCTCGGGCAGCTCGAAGCGTCGCTGCAGCCAGGCGGCGATCGCCTCGCGCAGTGCCCCCTGGCCCCGGGTGGCCGGGTAGCGGGCCAGTTGATCCAGGTTCTCCTGCAGCACGCGGGTGAGGAACTCCGGTGGCGGGTCCTGGGGCTCGCCGATGCCCAGACGAATGGGTGAGGCAGCGGCGGCGCGGCGCCCGGTCAGCAGCCGCTCCATGCGCTCGAACGGATAGGGTTGCAGTTCGGAGAGACCGCGGTTCATGCCTTGTTCTCTTCCTCGTCGAGGAGTTGGTGCAGGGCCTGGCGGACACACCGGTACTGGGCCGGCAGGCGCAAGGGGCTGCCCTGGTCGTCGGTGATGAAGAACACGTCCTCGGCCCGTTCGCCCATGGTGGCGATCTTGGCGTTCTTCACCCGCACCTCGCACTGGGAGAAAGCTCTGCCCACGCGGGCGAGCAGCCCGGGCCGGTCGGCGGTGATCAGCTCCACCACGGTGCGCTTGTTGTCCGGATCGTCGGTAAAGCGGATCTGGGTCTCGGTGCGAAAGTGCTGGAGCTGACGCGGGATGTGCCGGGCCACTGGGGCGGGCGGTGGGCCCCGATCGGCGGCGGCCGCCGCCAGCGCCTGTCGCACCTCCTCAAGCCGCTGTGCCTCGCGCAGCGGGGCTCCCTGCTGATCGAGGACCCGATAGCTGTCGAGGGTGTAGCCGGCATCGGTGGTGATCACCCGGGCATCCTGGATGCTCAGCCCGACGCGGTCCAGGGCCCAGACACAGCGGGCGAAAAGATCGGAGCTGTCGGGGGCGTAGAGAAAGACCTGGGCGCCGCCGCCGGTCTCCTGGGCGGAAGTGAGCACCAGGGGCAGCTGCGCCGGGGCGGTCTCTGCGATGGCCTCGGTGTGCCAGGCGATCTCCTCGGCGCTGTGGCGCAGGAAGTAGTCGTCGGGCAGATGCCCCCAGACCCGGCGGATGCGCGCCGGTCCGTAGCCGCGCTGGCGCAGGATGCGCCGGGCGTCCCGCTGCGCGTCACGGATCAGTTCCCGCTTGTCGAGGGGATTGCTGAGGCCTCGCCGAATGGCCGCCCGCGCCAGCCCGTAGAGCTCGTTGAGCAGCGCGGCGCGCCAGGTGTTCCAGAGCTCCGGGTTGGTGGCGCGGATATCCGCGACGGTGAGCAGGTAGAGGTAGTCGAGATGGGGCTGGTCCCCCATGGTCCGGGCGAAGTCGGTGATCACGGCCGGATCCGAGAGGTCCTTGCGCTGCGCCGTCACCGACATGTCCAGGTGATGTCGCACCAGCCAGGCCACCAAGCGCGCATCGTAGGCACCGAGCCCGTGCTGGATGCAGAACTCGTAGGCATCCGCGGCGCCGAGCTCGGAGTGGTCGCCGCCGCGGCCCTTGGCGATGTCGTGGAACAGCGCCGCCAGGAAGAGCAGCTCCGGCTTGGGCAGTTGTTGCATGACATCGTGGGCCAGGGGCAGCTCATTGCGGTGCTCGGCCAGGGCCATGCGGCGCAGGTTGCGGACCACGAACAGGGTGTGGGAGTCGACGGTGTAGGCGTGGAACAGGTCGTACTGCATCCGCCCGCTGATCCGGCCAAAGGCGGGGATGTAGCGCCCCAGGACCCCGTAACGGTGCATGCGGCGCAGGGCGTGGGTGATCCCCTGCGACTGGCGCAGGATCTCCATGAACAGGCTGCGGCAGCGCAGGTCGCGGCGGAAGCCCTCGTCGATCAGGGTCCGGTGCTGGCGGATGAGCCGGATGGTGGAGGCCCGCACCCCCTTGAGCTGCGGGTGCTGCTGCAGCACCAGGAAGACCTCCAGCAGCGCGAAGGGGTAGCGCCGGAAGACCGAGGGGTCGGTGACTTCGAGGAAGTCGCGCCGGATCTGGAAGCGCTTGTTGATCGGCGTCGGCTCGGTTCCCGAGCCGGCGTAGAGGATGGCCTCCTGGAAGTGCTGCAGGAGCATCTCATTGAGCCGCGAGATGTCCATTGCCGTGCGGAAGTAGCGCTGCATGAACTGCTCGACGGCCAGGGTGCGATCGTCATCGACATAGCCGAAGAGCTCGGCGAGCGCGACCTGGTGATCGAACAGCAGCCGGTCCTCGCGTCGTCCGGCGATCAGGTGCAGACCGAAACGCACGTCCCAGAGGAAGCACTGCCCGGCCTGCAGGGCCTGGTATTCGGCCTCGGTAAGAAAGCCCTCTTCGACGAGTCCGTGCAGGTGCTCGGCACCGAAGTGGCGCTTGGCCACCCAGCCCACCATCTGGATATCGCGCAGGCCGCCGGGGCTCGACTTGATGTTTGGTTCCAGGTTGTAGGCGGTGTCGTGGAACTTGGCGTGGCGCGCCTGCTGCTCGGCCAGTTTGGCCTCGAAGAAGGCCGGGCTTGGCCAGATGCGCTCGGCCGACATGGCTTGGCGCAGCGCCTGACAAAGCTGTGGGTCGCCGCAGAGCAGGCGCGACTCCATGAGATTGGTGGCGATGGTGATATCGTCGCCGGCGGCCTCGATGCACTCCTCGACGCTGCGAACGCTGTGACCGATGTCCAGCCCCAGGTCCCACAACCCGGTGATGAGAGATTCGAGCGAAGGGGTGAGCGCCTCTCTGCGCCCGGGGTCGACCAGGACCAGGACGTCGATGTCCGACCCCGGGTGCAGCTCGCCGCGGCCGTAGCCGCCCACCGCCAGGAGCGCGCAGCCACCGGGATCGTCACCGCCTAGGCTGCCTCGCCACAATTGCCGAACCACCTCATCGACGAGGGCGGACCGCTGTGGGACCAGTTCCTCGGCGCCGGTCCCGGCGCGGAATCGCTCCGCGAGTTCTGCATCGGCCTGCTGTAGAGCTTGGCGCAGGGTGGGCAGCAGCGGCCCGCCCGCCTCCAGGGCCCGGCTCAGGGCACCGGGGTCCAGAACGGCGGGGCAGGCCGAAGCGGGCATGATCGAAGGCTCCTGTCGGTGGACCGGCCGCTCAACGCCCGTCGGGCGCCGGGGTCAGGATCTCGTAGCCGTTTTCGGTGACGGCCAGGGTATGCTCCCACTGGGCGGAGAGGCTGCGGTCCTTGGTGACCACCGTCCACTGATCGCGCAGGAGCTTGGTGCCCGGCTTGCCGGCGTTGATCATCGGTTCGATGGTGAATGTCATACCGGGCTCAAGGCGCATGCCGGTTCCCGGCTGCCCGTAGTGCAGCACCTGCGGCTCCTCATGGAAGCTCTGTCCGATGCCGTGGCCACAGTACTCGCGCACTACCGAGAAGTTGTGCTCTTCGGCATGACGCTGCACGGCATGGCCGATGTCGCCCAGGGTGGCGCCGGGGCGAACCTGCTCGATGCCGCGCCAGAGGCAATCGCGGGTGGTCTCGACGAGCCGTCGGGCGAGGATGCTCGGTTCGCCGACATAGAACATGCGGCTGGTATCGCCGTGCCAGCCCTCGGCATCGATGACCGTGATGTCGATATTGAGGATGTCCCCCTTCTTGAGCTTCTTCGGCCCCGGGATCCCGTGGCAGACCACGTGGTTGACCGAGGTGCAGGTAGCCTTCGGGAAGCCGCGGTAATTCAGCGGCGCCGGGGTGGCCCCCAGCTCCTCGACAATGTAGCGGTGGCAGAGCTCATCGAGGTGCTCGGTGGTCACGCCGGGTTCGACGTGGGGTGCGATCATGTCCAGCACACTCGCGGCCATACGGCCGGCGCGACGCATGCCCTCGATCTCTTCGGCGGTTTTGATGGTTACGGACATGCGCTTTATCGTACCACGGACGGCGTGTCCGCGGCGCCCCGCCGGGGGGCGGTCGGGGCGTCGTGAAGGCAGATCGGTTGTTCTTGTAACCGACTGTCGATAGTGGTATAAACCGCGCTGCTGCGGCGTGAGCGTCGCGGCGACTCAGGAACAACGACTGAAATCCACACATACGCCGACACATTCGACCGGGTGCCCGGTAGCGCCAGCCGCCATCGGGTCGTCGTATGCGGGCGTATGGAGGCTCAACCCGATCCAAGGAGATCCGATCATGGCCGACGTTTCCATGCGTCAGATGCTGGAGGCGGGTGTGCACTTCGGGCACCAGACCCGCTTCTGGGATCCGAAGATGCGCCCCTACATCTTCGGCGAGCGCAACAAGATTCACATCATCAACCTCGAGAAGACGCTGCCCCTCTACAAGGACGCCCTGAACTTCGCCGGGCGCCTGGCCAGCAACGGCGGCAAGATCCTGTTCGTTGGCACCAAGCGTCCCGCTCGGGAACTGGTCCGCGAGCATGCCGCACGCTGCGGGATGCCGTACGTCGACCACCGCTGGCTGGGTGGCATGATGACCAACTTCCGTACGGTCAAGCACTCCATCGCCCGCCTCAAGGACCTGGAGACGCAGGCTGAGGACGGCACCTTCGACAAGGTCACCAAGCGTGAGGCCCTGGCCCTGAGCCGCGAGCGCGAAAAGCTCGACCGCAGCCTGTCCGGCATCAAGAACATGGAGCGCCTCCCCGACGCCATGTTCGTCGTCGACGTGGGCTACGAGCACATCGCCATCTCCGAGGCGAAGAAGCTTGGGATCCCGGTCATCGGCGTGGTGGACACCAACTGCTCACCCCGGGAGGTCGATTACGTCATCCCCGGCAACGATGACGCGATCCGTGCCATCGAGCTCTACGTCAGCGGCATTGCCGATGCCGTCCTCGAGGCCAAGCAGGCGACAAGTCACGCCGCGGCTTCGGGCAAGGACGACTTCGTCGAGATCAACGACACCGCATCCTGAGGGGGCAAGCTGACATGTCCGTATCCGCAAACCTGGTCAAGCAGCTCCGTGAGCGCACCGGCTCCGGCATGATGGAGTGCAAGAAGGCGCTGGTGGAGACCGATGGCGATCTGGAAGCCGCCGCCGAGCTGATGCGCAAGAAGGGTCTGGCCAAGGCCGACAAGAAGGCCGATCGTGTCGCCGCCGAGGGTCGGATCGCCGCAGCGCGTTCCAGCGACGGTCGATCCGGCGTCCTTGTGGAGGTCAACTCGGAGACCGACTTCGTCGGCAATGGCGACGAGTTCCGCGGTTTCGCCGAGGCGGTAGCGCAGCGGGCGCTGGAGTCCGGCGCCGAGGACCTCGAGGCACTGCTGGCCTGTGAGGTTGATGGGAAGTCGGTGGAGACCCTGCGCCAGGAGATGGTCGCGCAGCTCGGTGAAAACATCGAGGTCCGCCGTTTTATTCGCTACGCTGGGGACCATCAGGTGGCCCAGTACCTGCACGGGGCCCGGATCGGCGTGATGGTCGAGGTTCAGGGCGGCGACGAGCAGCTCGGCCGCGACCTGGCCATGCACATCGCCGCGTCCTCGCCGCTGTGCGTCAGCCCCGAGGATGTGCCCCAGGATCAACTGGCCTCCGAGAAGGAGGTTCTGCTCGCCCAGGCCCGCGAGAGTGGCAAGCCGGAGGAGATCGTCGAGAAGATGGTCGAGGGCCGGCTCAAGAAGCATCTGAGCGAGATCACGCTGCTCGGTCAGCCCTTCGTCAAGGACCCGGATCAGACCGTCGGGGACCTGCTCAAGGCCAAGGGCGCGGAAGTGACCCGCTTCACGCGCTACGAGGTCGGCGAGGGCAAGGAGAAGAAGGACGAGAGCTTCGCTGACGAGGTGATGGCCCAGGTCCGCGACTCCTGAGCTCGGGCGGCGTTATTGGCAGTGGCGGTGCCCGGGGTTACCGGGCACCGCGTCCGCTTACCGACAGGCCGGAGTCATGACGGTGCCGCACTATCGCCGGATACTGCTCAAGCTCAGCGGCGAGGCGCTGCTGGGCGACGGACAATACGGGATCGCCGCCAACACGCTCGATCGCATCGCCGATGAGCTCGCCGAGATCAACGCCATGGGGGTTCAGGTGGCGGTGGTCATCGGCGGTGGCAACATCTTTCGCGGGGCCGGCCTGGCCGCCTCGGGCATGGACCGGGTCACCGCAGATCACATGGGCATGCTGGCCACCGTGATGAACGCCCTGGCCATCCAGGATGCCCTGGAACGGCGGAACGTCTTCTGCCGGGTCATGTCCGCGATCAAGATCAATCAGGTCTGTGAGGACTACATCCGCCGCCGGGCGGTGCGCCACCTGGAAAAGGGGCGGGTGGTCATCTTCGCAGCCGGCACCGGGAACCCCTTCTTCACCACCGACTCCGCTGCCAGCCTGCGCGCCGTGGAGGTCGGGGCCGAACTGCTGCTCAAGGGCACCAAGGTCGATGGTGTGTACAGTTCCGACCCGGTCCGCGACCCCGAGGCGAAACGCTATCAGCAGCTTACCTACGATGAAGTGCTGAGCAAGCGCCTGGAGGTCATGGATGCGACCGCCATCGTCCTGTGCCGCGATCAGGCGATGCGCATCATGGTCTTCGATATCACCAGCCCGGGCACCATGGTCGCCGCGGCACGCGGCGAGCCGGTGGGCACCGTGGTCGATCCGGGCCTGCCCAGCGCCGAGGAGGAAACGTCTTGATCGAAGATATCCAGGAAGACGCCGAACGCCGCATGGCCAAGGCCGTCGAGAGCCTCAAGCACGACCTGGCTCGGCTGCGCACCGGGCGCGCGCACACCAGCCTGCTTGATCAGGTGAACGTCGAGTATTACGGCATGGAGGTCCCCATCAAGCAGGCGGCCAACATCAGCGTCGAGGATGCGCGCACGCTGGCCGTTACGCCCTTCGAGAAGCACATGGTCCCCGCCATCGAGAAGGCCATCATGGCCTCGAACCTGGGCCTCAGCCCGGTGACGGCAGGGCAGGTCATCCGCGTGCCGCTTCCCTCGCTGACCGAGGACCGGCGCAAGGAGATGGTCCGCCTGGTCAAGAACGAGGCCGAGCAGGCGCGGGTGGCCATCCGCAACGTCCGTCGGGACGCCAACTCGGACCTCAAGGACCTAGCCAAGGGCAAGGACATCACCGAGGACGAGGAGCGCGGCGCCCAGGAGGCCATTCAGAAGCTCACCGATCGGTACGTGGCTCAAGTCGACGACCTGCTCGAGGAGAAGGAACGCGAGCTCATGGAGGTCTGAGCGGGTCGTATGGCGGATACCAGCGGGCCATCCTCGATCACTGAGCGCCTTGCCGGTCTGCGGCTGCCGGGCCATATCGCCATCGTCATGGATGGCAATGGGCGCTGGGCGCAGCGGCGCGGGCAGCCGCGCTACGCCGGCCACCGCGCCGGCGCACGATCGGTGCGTGAGGTGGTGGAGGCTTGCGGGCGCCTGGAGCTCGAGGCGCTGACGCTCTTTGCCTTCAGCAGCGAGAACTGGCGTCGTCCGCGCGGCGAGGTCCGGGTGCTCATGGAGCTGTTCCGGACCACCCTCGATCAGGAGCTACAGCGCCTGCATGAGAACCGGGTCCGGCTGAGTTTTATCAGCGACCGGAGCCAGTTCGAGAAGGGATTGCGGCGTCGGCTGGATGATGCTGAGGCGCTCACCGCCGAGAACACCGGGCTGAATCTGATCGTGGCGACCAGTTACGGGGGGCGCTGGGAGATCGCCGAGGCGGCCCGGCGCCTGGCCGATCATGCCGCCCGCGGCGAGGTCGACCCGCGGAGCATCGACGAGGACGCCTTCCGCGGCGCTCTGTCGCTGCCCGACGTGGTCG
>PULM01000216.1 GCA_003552345.1 Ectothiorhodospiraceae bacterium | reverse complement strand
GGCGGCCGCGGGGCGATGTCCTTCGGCAAGAGCAAGGCCAAGATGATGACCGAGGAGCAGAGCAAGCACAGCTTCTCGGACGTGGCCGGCTGCGACGAGGCCAAGGAGGACGTCAAGGAGCTGGTCGACTTCCTGCGCGATCCGAGCAAGTTCCAGAAGCTGGGCGGTACGATCCCGCGCGGCGTGCTCATGGTCGGGCCGCCCGGCACGGGCAAGACCCTGCTCGCCAAGGCCATCGCCGGCGAGGCGCGGGTGCCGTTCTTCTCGATCTCCGGTTCGGACTTCGTCGAGATGTTCGTCGGTGTCGGTGCCTCGCGCGTGCGGGATATGTTCCAGCAGGCGAAGAAGCAGGCGCCGTGCATCATCTTCATCGATGAGCTCGACGCCGTCGGCCGCCAGCGTGGCGCCGGCCTGGGCGGCGGGCACGACGAGCGCGAGCAGACGCTCAACCAGATGCTGGTGGAGATGGACGGCTTCGAGGGCAGCGAGGGCATCATCGTCATTGCCGCCACCAACCGGCCGGATGTCCTCGACCCGGCGCTGTTGCGCCCGGGGCGCTTCGACCGCCAGGTGGTGGTGCCGCTGCCGGATGTGCGCGGACGTGAGCAGATCCTCAAGGTGCACATGCGCAAGGTGCCCACCGACGACGACGTCCGCCCGGAGATCATCGCCCGCGGCACGCCGGGCTTCTCGGGGGCCGACCTGCAGAATCTGGTCAACGAGGCGGCGCTGTTCGCCGCCCGGGCCAACAAGGAGGTCGTCGATCAGACGGACTTCGAGCAGGCCAAGGACAAGATCATGATGGGCTCCGAGCGCAAGTCCATGGTGATGAAGGAGGACGAGAAGAAGCTCACGGCCTACCACGAGGCCGGGCACGCCATCGTCGGCCTGCTCACCCCGGAGCACGATCCGGTGCACAAGGTGACGATCATCCCGCGCGGTCGGGCCCTGGGTGTGACCATGTTTCTCCCCGAGGAGGATCGTTACAGCTATACCAAGCAGCGTCTGGATAGCATGATCGCCAGCCTCTTCGGCGGGCGCATCGCCGAGGAGCTGATCTTCGGTAACGACCGCGTCACCACGGGTGCCCAGAACGACATCCAGCGGGCCACCGAGATCGCCCGCAACATGGTGACCAAGTGGGGGCTCTCGGCGCGGCTCGGCCCGCTCGCCTACGGCGAGGAGGACGGCGAGGTCTTCCTGGGACGCTCCATGGCGCAGCAGAAGGACGTCTCCGATGAGACCCAGCACGCCATCGACGAGGAAGTCCGCGCGGTGATCGACAACAACTACACCGCGGCGGAGAAGATCCTCCAGGAGAACCTGGAAAAACTCCACCTGATGGCCGACGCCCTGATGAAGTACGAGACCATCGATCGCGACCAGATCGATGACGTCATGCAGGGCAACGAGCCCCGGCCGCCCAAGGGCTGGCAGGATCGGGATAGCGACGGCGGCTCCACGGACGACGGGGAGAGCGTCGGGGCCGATGAGTCCGGCGAGACCGAGGGCAAGGACGGCCGCGAGGGGCCCATCGGCGGACCTGTGGGCGAGCACTGATGACAGCGGCAAGTGAAGGGGCGGTCCTCGATTGCGGGGGCCGCCCCCTTTCGTTGGATCGGCCGCGGATCATGGGGGTGCTGAACGTCACCCCCGACTCGTTCTCGGACGGGGGGCATTTCCTGGACCTGGAGCGGGCCCGTGCCCACGCGCGGCAGATGGTTGCCGAGGGGGCCGACGTGATCGACGTCGGCGGCGAGTCGAGCCGTCCGGGGGCGAATCCCGTCCCCCTCGAGCAGGAGCTGGATCGCGTCATCCCGGTGGTCGAGGCCCTGGCCGGCGAGGTCGACTGCCCCATCTCGGTGGATACCTACAAACCGCAGGTGGCCCAGGCCGCGGTGGCCGCCGGAGCCGGGCTGCTCAACGATATCCGCGCGTTGCAGGAGCCCGGCGCGCTGGAGGCGGCCGCCAGTCTGGGCGTGCCCGTCTGCCTGATGCACATGCAGGGGCGGCCGCAGACCATGCAGGCGGCCCCCGAATACCGAGACGTGGTGGCGGAGGTGGCAGACTTCCTGGCCGCTCGGGTGGCGGCCGCCGAGGCCGCCGGGGTGCCGCGCGCATCCCTGCTGCTCGACCCCGGTTTCGGCTTCGGCAAGACGCTGGCCCACAACTATCAGCTGCTCCGCGGCCTGGATCGGATCGCGGCGCTGGGACTTCCGGTGCTGGTGGGCATGTCACGCAAATCCATGATCGGCCAGCTGCTGGAGCGTCCACTGGAGGAGCGCCTGGCGGGCAGTCTGGGCGCGGCGGCGGTGGCGGTGTTCCAGGGGGCGCACATCGTCCGCACCCACGACGTGGCTGCCACCGCCGATGCGGTGCGGGTGGCGGCCGCCGCTGCCAGCGCCTAGCCTGGGACACGGATGGGGAAGACGGTCGTGACCGAGCAGAGAGTCTATTTCGGCACCGATGGCATCCGCGGGCGGGTCGGCGAGGCGCCGATCACGCCGGACTTCGTCCTCCGCCTGGGCTGGGCGGCGGGGCGCGTGCTGGTCGGCGAGGGCGAGCGTAAGGTCGTCATCGGCAAGGACACGCGGCTTTCGGGCTACATGTTCGAATCCGCCCTGGAGGCCGGCTTCGCCGCCGCCGGCGTGCACTGTCTGATGCTCGGGCCCATGCCGACGCCGGCCATCGCCTACCTGACGCGCACGCTGCATGCCCGGGCGGGTGTGGTCATCAGCGCCTCGCACAACCCGCACTACGACAACGGCATCAAGTTCTTCGGTCCCGACGGCTACAAGCTCGATGACGCCACCGAGCAGGCCATCGAGCGCCTGCTCGATGACCCGTCGCCGCAGATGGTCCCCTGCCATGAGCTGGGCCGGGCGACGCGGATCAACGACGCCGTGGGCCGTTATATCGAGTTCTGCAAGGGTTCGGTCGGGCGCGGGGTGGATCTGCGCGGCCTGCGCGTGGTGGTCGACTGCGCCCACGGCGCGACGTATCAGGCGGCCCCGGCGGTGCTCCGGGAACTGGGTGCCGACGTGGTGGTCATCGGCCACGAGCCCGATGGTCTGAACATCAACGTCGATCACGGCTCACAGCATCCGCAACGGCTCTGCGAGCGGGTGGTGGAGGCGTCGGCCGACGTGGGCGGGGCCTTCGACGGCGACGGCGATCGGGTGGTGATGGTCGACCGGTTCGGTCGGGTGATCGATGGCGATGGCCTGCTCTATGTCATCGCCACTGCCCGGGTGGCCCGCGGCCAGGCCTGCGGCCCGGTGGTTGGCACGCAGATGACCAACCTTGGCCTCGAGGTGGCACTACAGGAGCTGGGGCTGGGGCTGGAGCGAACCCGGGTGGGGGATCGGTACGTGCTTGAGCGGCTGCTGCAGGTCGGGGGGCACCTTGGTGGCGAGTCGTCGGGGCACATCATCTGCCTCGACCGGACCACCACCGGGGATGGGCTGATCTCGGCACTTCAGGTGCTTGAGGCGATGTCCGTCACCGGCCGGCCCCTGGATGAGCTGGTCGCCGGCATGCACTACTACCCGCAGCGGCTGATCAACGTCCCGGTCGCCCGCGGCGTGGACGCCCTCAGCGTCCCGGCGGTGGGCGAGGCGGTGGCGGAGGCCGAGCGCCAGCTCGGCGACCGCGGGCGGGGGCTGCTGCGCCCCTCCGGCACCGAGCCGCTGGTGCGGGTGATGGTCGAGGGGGCGGACGGCGCCCAGGTCGATGACCTGGTGGAATGGCTGGCCAGGGCGGTCGAGGTGGCGGCACAGGGTGCGGCGACCGACCCGATTTGATTTCAGTCGCTTGTGCAGATAGTCTTCGTCAGCTTCACAGGAATCCACTGACAGGGTTGGGTCGAGGCATGCGGCGCAAGTTGATCGCGGGTAACTGGAAGATGAACGGCGACCAGGACCTGGTTCGCCGCGTGGCAGAGCACGCTGCCGACAGCGGTGGCGGGGCCGAAATGGCGGTTTGTCCGCCGTTCCCGTTGCTGGCGGCGGCCGCCTCGCAGCTGCCTTTCGGCGTTGCGCTGGGCGCGCAGGATGTGAGCGAGTATGAGGCCGGCGCCTACACCGGCGAGGTCTCGGCGGGCATGCTGCTGGAGGCCGGCTGCCGTTATGTCATCGTCGGTCACTCCGAGCGCCGGACCCTCTACGGCGAGGACAACGGCCGCGTGGCCGGGAAGTTCGTGGCCGCGCGTGGCGCGGGACTGACGCCCATCCTGTGTGTCGGTGAGACCCTGGCCGAGCGCGATGCCGAGCGCACCGAGGTGGTGGTCGGCGAGCAGCTCGATGCGATCATGGATGCCGTGGACGGCCCGGCGTTTCAGGGTGCCGTCATTGCCTACGAGCCCGTGTGGGCCATCGGCACCGGGCGAACGGCGACCCCCGATCAGGCCCAGGCGGTGCACGCCTTCATCCGCCAGCGCGTCGCCGAGCGCGACGGCAGCGAGGTGGCCGATCAGCTGCGGCTGCTCTACGGCGGCAGCATGAAGGCCGAGAACGCCGCCGAACTCCTGGCCCAGCCGGATATCGATGGCGGCCTGATCGGCGGGGCGTCACTGGACCCGGAGAGTTTCCTTTCGATTTACAACGCAGCCGCGGAGGGCTGAGGTAGACCCATGTTTGAAGCGTTGCTAGCCGTCCATATCGTCATCGCCGTCGTCCTGGTGGTGCTGGTGCTGCTCAACCAGGGCAAGGGCGCGGATATGGGAGCCGCTTTCGGCAGCGGTGCCTCGAGCACCGTGTTCGGCTCGCGCGGGGCAGCGACGTTCATGACCAAGCTGATCGCCACCCTGGGGACCACGTTCTTCCTGACCAGCCTGGGCCTGGCGGTGATTGCCTCTCAGGGGATCGGCGGAGGCGCCTCGGTGATCGGCGACGACGAGGACGTTCTGGAGGAAGAGGACGAGGTCGAGGAGGTGGATCCGGAGGCGCCGGATGCACCGGATATGCCCGCCGATGAGGAGGCCCCGGCACCGGAGGCACCGGGCGAGCCGGTGGCGCCCGAGGCGCCCACGGAAGGGGAGGGTGAGGAGTAGTCCTGGACGACGAAAGCGGGTTTGATTCTCAGGCCCAGGATTGCTAATATACGTCCCGCGTTTGGGCGGGGATGATCGCCCACGCAGCAACTGTCTACGTGCCGAAGTGGTGGAACTGGTAGACACGCCGTCTTGAGGGGGCGGTGGCGAAAGCCGTGCCGGTTCGAGTCCGGCCTTCGGCACCATCTACATCTCTCCTTCCCTCAGCGCGCATCCGCGCGCCTCCTGCTACCCCAGCTGTTCGATGCCAGGTCGCGCCGGTGGGCGGGATTGATATCCCGCAACCGTCACGATTGCTTCTTGGCACGATAACGCCTTTAAAATCAAGAAGTTAAAAAGCCCGCTGAGTTGACACGGAGAGAGGGCGCTCCGTAAACTCCAGCGATGTTCGACACGGGGGTGGTCTGACCGGACCCCGTGGGGCTACCAGCGGAGCGGCGAACGATGCTAGAGAATTACCTCCCGGTCCTGCTCTTCATTCTCGTCGGGCTCGTCTTCGGCGCCCTGCCTCTGGTCGCCGGCTTCGTCCTCGGTCCGCGGCGTGAAGATCCGGAAAAGCAGTCGCCTTACGAGTGCGGCTTCGAGGCCTTCGAGGATTCGCGCATGAAGTTCGACGTGCGCTATTACCTCGTCGCCATTCTGTTCATCCTCTTCGATC
>PULM01000186.1 GCA_003552345.1 Ectothiorhodospiraceae bacterium | reverse complement strand
GCCTCGTCCGGCACATCGGCCAGGCGCTGGCGCAGATCCTCAAGCAGCGATTCCTGCTCGGCCACCTCGGCCTCAAGGGACTCGGCCTCCGCGCCGCGCTCGGCGATCCGCGCCTCCAGCTCCTCGCGCCTTGCATCCCGCTCGGCCCGCTGCTCGGCCAGCGCCTCGCGCTCCTCGCGCGTGGCGGCCTCCAACCGCTCGAGCTCGGTCAGCTCGCCGCGCAGTTCTTCGCGCAGGGCGGCGAGGCTCTCCAGTTCAGCCATGGCGGACTCGATGTGCCCGGCCCGCGCCTCATTGAAGTAGTCGTGATAGACCAACAGCCGCTGGGCACCGGCCGGCTCTTGCTGGTTGAGCAGTAGGCGCAGGGGGTCGTCACCGCCACCGACATAGGCGGCGATGATCTGCTCGGCCAGAGTCTCGCGATGCTGGCTAAGGCGCTCGGACTCTGCGGCGTAATCCTCCCGCAGCCGCGCCACCCGCTCGCGGGCCTCGGCGCGCTGCTCGCGCAGCCGCTCCAGCTCGCGAGCCGCCTCCGAGACGGCCTGCTCAAGCCGCGAGAGCTCCCCCTCGACCTCGTCGCGGGCATCCCGGTCCGCCGCCAGCTTCTCCTGGATCGTCTCCAGGTCATCGCGCAGCGCCTCGAGCTGTTCGCGCTCACGCTCGTAGTCCGCAGACACCGTGACGGCCAGGGCCGTGAGCACGATCCCGGTCACCATCCCCGTCCGCCGTCGGCTTGCCGCCATGCCCCTCTCCACTGCCTTGCCAAACGCCGCCCATGGTAGCGCGATCACGCCCGGTAGACCTGCAGGCACCGCGGACGGCTGGTATCATCCCGGCCTGTTCCCGGTGACCACAGAGGCACGGCAGCGTCCATGCAGGAATTCCTCGAATTCGCACAGAACAATTGGGGCCTCGTCCTGGCCTTCGTGCTGATCCTCGGCTGGTGGATCGGTGGCGAGCTCTTCCACTGGTACAGCGGCGTGAAGATGATCGACGCCGACACCGCCACGCGGATGTACAACCGCGAGTCGGGCCGGTTCATCGACATGCGCCCGCGCAAGGAATTCGATGGCGGGCACTTGCCCGGCGCGTTCAGCCTGCCGGAGGCGGAGTTCGACCAACTGATCGACAAACTGCGCAAAGAGGCCGACGGCGACCCACCGCTGATCGTCTACGATGATCAGGGGCCCCAGGCGGACCGCGTCGGGCGCAAGCTGCGCAAGGCCGGCTTCACCCGCGTCTATCGACTCAAGCACGGGCTGCGGGCCTGGCAGGGCGCCGGGTACCCGATGGAGAACGTTAAGAAGGGGGAAGGGACGATGGCAGAGAACAACGGCAACGGCAGCACCGGCGCCGCCGATGCGGGCCAGCGGCAACGCTTCCAGATCGCCAAGATGTACTTGCGCGATGTCTCCTTCGAGGCGCCGAGCGCCCCGGAAGGCTTCCGCGACGAGTGGAAGCCACAGCTCGATGTGGAGCTGGGCAGCCGGCATCAGCCGCTGGGTGAGAACACCTACGACGTGGTCCTCAGCGTCACCGTGACCGCGCGCAACAACGAGCGCACCGCCTACCTCTGCGAGGTCAAGCAGGGCGGCGTCTTCCGCCTGGAGGGCTTCCCCGAGGCCGACATGGAGCGGGTACTCGGCGCCTACTGCCCGGCGCAGCTCTTCCCCTTTGCCCGTGAGGCGATCAACGACCTGGTGGTCAAGGGCGGGTTTCCGCAGCTGCTCCTGGCCCCGGTGAACTTCGAGTCGCTTTACCAGCAGCAGAAGCAGCGTCGCGAGCAGGGTGCCAGCGACCAGAACGCGACCAGTCAGGATGGGGGGAGGGCGTAACGCCGTGGCGACCATCGCAGTGCTCGGCGCCGGCGCCTGGGGCACCGCCCTGGCCTCGGTGCTGGGGCGCAACGGCCACGTTGTTCAGCTGTGGACCCGAGATGCCGAGCACGCAGCGGCCATCAACGCCGATCGCGTCAACCACCGCCATCTGCCGGACTGCCCGCTGCCCCAGAGCCTGACCGCCACCGCCGACCTGGACGCGGCCATCGCCGGCAGCGACTGGCTGCTGATCGCGGTACCCAGCAGCGCCTTTCGTGGCCTGATCGAGTGCCTGGCCCCCTACCGGCCGAGCAAGGTCGTCTGGGCCACCAAGGGGCTGGAATCACAGTCCGGCGGCTTCCTGCACGGCGTCGTCGAGGCGACCCTCGATCCGATCCCCGCCATGGCCGTGATCTCCGGGCCGAGTTTCGCGGCGGAGGTCGGCCGCGGCCTGCCCACCGCCATCACCGTAGCAGCCAGCGACGGCGAGCTGGCCGCCGAGGTGGTTGGCGCCTTCCACAACGAGCGCTTCCGGCCCTACTCGAGTACCGACATGATCGGTGTCGAGCTCGGCGGCGCCGTCAAGAACGTGCTGGCCGTGGCCACGGGGGTCAGCGACGGGCTGGGCCTCGGTGCCAACGCCCGCGCCGCCCTGGTGACCCGTGGCCTGGCCGAGATCTCGCGGCTGGGCGCCGCCCTCGGCGCCGACCCGCAGACCCTGATCGGGCTGGCCGGGATGGGTGATCTGCTGCTGACCTGCACCGACGACCAGTCGCGCAACCGCCGCTTCGGCTTCGCCCTCGGCCGGGGCGCCGACGTCGACACCGCCCTGGCCTCGGTGGGCAGCACCGTCGAGGGCGCACGCACCGCGGCCGAACTGCACAGCCTGGCCACCCGCCACGGCGTGGAGATGCCGATCTGCAACATGGTCTACCGCGTGGTCGGCGGCGATACCCCCCTGGAACAGGCCGTTCGTGAACTCATGGAGCGCACACCGAAGGCCGAGTTCGGCGACTGAGCCGCAGCGCCGACTCACTCCATACCGAGTTCCTTGATCTTGCGCGTCAGCGTGTTGCGGCCCCAGCCGAGCAGCCGGGCCGCCTCCTGGCGGTGACCGCCACTGCGGCTCAGCGCCGCGCGGATCAGGGTGCGCTCGAAACGGGGCAGGGCATCATCGAGCAGGTGATCCTCACCGCCATCGAGGGCCCGTTCGGCCCAGCGCGAGAGCGCCGCCTCCCAGTCCCCATCCACCGTTGCCTTCTCCGCACTGCTGGTGCTGCTGGCGCGGCGCAGGTCGGCGGGCAGATCCTCGGGGACGACCTCCTGTCCGCTGGCCATAACCGTCAACCAGCGACAGGTGTTCTCCAGCTGGCGCACGTTGCCCGGCCATTCCATCTGCATGAGCTCGCGCTCCACCGCCGGATCCAACGCCTTCGGATCGACGTTGAGCTCGCGGGCAGCGTCGGCGAGGAAACGCCGGGCCAGCGCGGGGATGTCCTCACGCCGCTCCCGCAGCGGCGGCAGTTGTATATGGATCACGTTCAGGCGGTGATAAAGATCCTCACGAAAGCGCCCCTCGGCCACCCGCTGCTCCAGATCCTGGTGGGTGGCGGCGATGATCCGCACATCCACCTTCATGGCGGTGTGTGCCCCCACCCGGTAGAACTCCCCATCGGCCAGCACGCGCAACAGCCGGGTCTGCAGGTCTGCGGGCATATCGCCGATCTCATCAAGGAAGAGCGTCCCGCCGTCGGCCTGCTCAAAGCGTCCGCGCCGCGTCTGCTGGGCCCCGGTGAAGGCCCCTTTCTCGTGGCCGAAGAGGTCGGACTCCATCAGGTCATGGGGGATGGCGGCCATGTTCAGGGCCACGAACGGACCCGCCGCCCGCGGACTGTGCCGATGCAGGGCCCGCGCCACCAACTCCTTGCCGCTACCCGACTCGCCGGTGAGCAGGACCGTGACGCTCGAGCGCGACAGCCGTCCGATGGCGCGGAAAACCTCCTGCATCGCCGGCGCTTCGCCGAGGATATCCGCCGAGCCTTCGGCGGCCGACCCCGTCCCGGTGGCCTTGCGCCGACTGGCTACGGCGCGACCGGCCAGATCCACCGCCTCATCGACATCGAACGGCTTCGGCAGGTATTCAAAGGCGCCGCCCTCATAGGAACTCACGGCTGCATCCAGGTCCGAGTAGGCGGTGATCACGATCACCGGTAATTGCGGCGACGTGCTCTGCACCCGCTGCAACAGATCGTGACCGCCGAGCCCGGGCATGCGCAGATCCGTGATCAGCACGTCGGGTTCCTCCCGGCGCAGCGCCTCCAGCGCCGCATCGCCGCTCTCGAAGGTGTGGACGCCGTAGCCGGCGCGACGCAGCGCCTTTTCCAGCACCCAGCGGATGGAACGATCATCGTCCACCACCCATACCTGCGATTCGGCCTCAGTCATTTTCCGTCTCCATGGGTAGCCAGATGGTGAACACCGTGCGCCCCGGCTCGCTGACGCACTCGATGAGGCCACCGAGGCGGCTGATCAGGCTCTGGGCGATGGGCAGGCCCAGGCCCGTTCCATCGGGGCGGGAGGTGACCATCGGGTAGAAGATCTGCTCCTGCTGATCGAGGGGGATCCCCGGCCCGTCGTCGATGATATCGATGCGCGCCACCAGGCGGTGGGGTCGGTCGGCGATGGTGAACTGGCGCTGCGTCCGCGTGCGCAGCGTGATGGTGCCGCCGGGGCCGGTGGCCTGGCGGGCGTTGCGCACCAGATTGAGCACCGCCTGGACCAGGTGGTTGTACTCGGCCTGGACCGGCGGGATGCTGGGGTCGTAGTCGCGCTGCAAGACCACCGCCGGGCTGTCATCACGCCCCTCCGCGTCCTCGGCGATGACCAGGGCGCGAACCCGCTCGAGGACCTCATGGATGTTCACCCACTCGGCGCAGGCCGGGGCGTTGGGGCCGAGCAAGGCATCGACGAGCTGCTGCAGACGATCGGCCTCGCGGATGATCACCTGCGTATACTCCCGCTGATCCGGCTCGGGCAGTTCGCATTCAAGCAGCTGCGCGGCACCGCGCAGACCGCCCAGAGGGTTCTTGATCTCGTGGGCCAGGCCCCGGATCAGTTCCTGGACGGCGCGATTCTGCGAGAGCAGGTGCTGCTCGCGGGTGATCCGTGCGTGCCGATCGACCTCGGCGATCTCAAGCAGCACCCGCTCCCGGGAGAGGGGGGTGATGGTGCAGTCGACCGTCACCGGGTGATCGCCACGGACCGGCAAGCGGCGCTCCCGCTGCGTGTACGCCCCGCCGGTACGCTGGGTCTGGCGGATCAGCTCCTCGAGCAGCTCCGTGCCGCGCAGGGCAGTCCCCAGGCGCTGCCCCACGACCTGCCGACTGCTGACGCGGAACAGGGTCTCGGCAGCGTGATTCACATAAAGGATGCACGCCCGGGCATCCACCAGCAGCACGGCAGTGGTCAGCTCTTCGAGGATCCGCGAGTGGTCCTGCTCGTGTCCGTCCATGTCCATCCCTGTGCAAAGGGCGGGCCATCCTCCCCGGTGCCGCAGCCCGGGCGTGGATGGGCCCGTTGATCTAGGGGCTTCGCACCATCCTGGTGCATTGCAATAAAAAGGGGCGGCAGCCGAACGGCCCCGCCCCGGATCGGTACCGCATCCTCCCCAGTGGGGATCAGACGCTGTAGTACATATCGAACTCCACCGGATGGGTGGTCATGCGCAGACGCGTGACGTCGTCCATCTTCAGGTGGATGTAGGCATCGATCAGGTCGTCGGAGAAGACCCCGCCCTGCTTGAGGAACTCCCGATCGTTGTCCAGGGCCTCGAGCGCCTCGTCGAGCTGGAAGGCGACCTTGGGGATCTCCTTCTCCTCCTCCGGCGGCAGGTCGTAGAGGTCCTTGTCCATCGCCTCGCCGGGGTGGATCTTGT
>PULM01000217.1 GCA_003552345.1 Ectothiorhodospiraceae bacterium | reverse complement strand
TTCTCGGAGGCCGGTCTGCGTGAGCCGCCGCGCAGCGAGGTCCACGGTGGCGCCATGGAGCGCGCCGGGGTGACCGAGGTAGCGGCCCTGGTCGAGGAGGCGGTGGACGAAGGGTAGGGCGGGCGGCCCGGAGGTCGCTGCCGGGGTGCAAACGCCCTGCTGCCCCCGAAGCCGGGGGCAGCACGGTGTGAATCAGCCCTTGCGGCGCTGATCGATGGAGACGTAGTCGCGCCGCGCGGCGCCGGTGTAGAGCTGGCGCGGCCGCCCGATGCGCTGCTCGGGGTCGGCGACCATCTCGTTCCACTGTGCCAGCCAGCCCGGCGTCCGCCCGAGGGCAAACATGACCGTGAAGAAGTCCGTGGGGATGCCCAGGGCGCGGTAGATGATCCCCGAGTAGAAATCGACGTTCGGGTAGAGCTTGCGCTCGACGAAGTAGTCGTCCTCGAGGGCGCGTTCCTCGAGTTCCATGGCCAGCTCAAGCTGCGGGTCGTTCTCGATGCCCAGGTCGTTGAGGACCTCGTGGCAGGTCTTGCGGATGATCCGCGCCCGCGGGTCGAAGTTCTTGTAGACCCGGTGACCGAAGCCCATCAGGCGGAAGGGGTCGTCCTTGTCCTTGGCCTTTTCGATGTACTTCGGCACCTGGCTGATGTCGCCAATCTCGTGGAGCATGTTCAGCACCGCCTCGTTGGCACCGCCGTGGGCGGGGCCCCAGAGCGCCGCGCAGCCGCAGGCGATGGAGGCGAACGGGTTGGTGCCGGTGGAACTGGCCAGGCGGACCGTGGAGGTCGACGCGTTCTGCTCGTGATCGGCGTGGAGGATCAGCAGCTGATCCAGGGCCCGGGCGTGGATCGGGTTGATCTCGTACGGCTCGGTGGGGCGCGAGAACAGCATGTTGAGCAGGTTCTCGGTGTAGTAGAGCCGATTGAGCGGGTAGACGAACGGCTCGCCTGCCATGTGCTTATAGGCCGCGGCGGCGATGGTGGGCATCTTGGCCAGCACGCGGTGGCAGGTGAGCATCCGGTTGCGCGGATCCCCGAGTTTGATCGCGTCGTGGTAGAAGGCCGACAGCGACGCCACCACGCCGGTGAGCATGGCCATCGGGTGCGCGTTGTAGTGGAAGCCGTCGAAGAAGTCCTTCAACGACTCGTTGATCATGGCGTGCTCGGTGACCGCCCGGTTGAACTGATCCAGCTCGTTCTTGGTCGGCAGCTCACCGTGGAGCAGCAGGTAGGAGACCTCGAGGAAGTTGCTGTTCTCAGCCAGGTCCTCGATGGGGTAGCCGCGGTAGAGGAGCACCCCGTTCTCGCCGTCGATGAACGTGATGTCACTGCGACAGCTCGCCGTGGAGGTGAAGCCGGCATCGTAGGTGAAGTAGCCGAACTCCTTATACAGGCTCTGGATATCGACGACGCCCGGACCGTGGGTCCCCTCGCGGACGGGCATCTCGACGCTATGGCCGGTGGCGTTGTCGGTGACGGTGACGGTTTTCGACGTCATGGTGCCCTCCGCTGCTGCCTGGGGAGACCGCGCTGGGCGCGGCTGCGGCTACTGGCTGGAGCTGCCCCGCGTGATGCCGAAGCGCTTGCGGAAGCGATCGACCTGGCCGCCGGAATGGACCACGCGCTGCTTGCCGGTGAAGAACGGGTGGCTGCGGCTCGAGACCTCGATCTTGACCAGCGGGTACTCCTTGCCGTCCTGCCAGGTGATGGTCTCGTCGGTCTTCACCGTGGAACGGGTCAGGAAGGAGAAGTCCGTGGAAATGTCCTGGAAGACGACTTCGCGGTACTCGGGATGGATGTCTTTCTTCATGGTGACCCTCCGCGACGTTTAGCCGCGTTCTTGAGCATGTTAAACCGCGGATAGTAGCCGGCGCAGCATGGGGGGTCAAGATGGCCCCACGCCTGCCCCGGCGCTTGACAGAGGGCGGGGCAGCGCCTACATTCCGCGGCACGTGTCAGCCACACGAGGAGACCGTCATGCCGGACGGCAGTACGTCGAACAACGACGTGGTACCGCGAACCAACGCCCGCCCCGGGGTGCCGGCCGACTGACGGAGTCCCTCCGTCATCTCTGTCTCCGGTGCCGCGGGTCGGGCACCCGGATTGGAAGGAGGCAGAGATGAGCATCACCACCGAGCATCACGACCGTGACCTCGGCGCACCGGCCCGTGCCGAGTACGCGGATCGTCTTCCAGCGGCCGCCGCGCGCCGCATCCTGCAGATGGCCCCGGCCGAGCGACCGGCCGCCCTGCGTGCCATGCCGGACGGTGAGGGGTTGGCGACCTTCCTTGAGATGCGCCCTGCCGCGCAGGCCAGTGTCCTCGAGCACATGGACCGCGGCCCGGCCGCACGCCTGGCCAACCGTCTCCCGTTCAACACCCTGGCCCGCGTGCTTCAGCGCATGGACCCGGAATGCCGTGACGAGGTGGTGCGCAACCTGCGCCCGCTCAAGCGCAGCCGGGTCGAGACGGTGCTTGCCGGGCGGCTGCAGTAACCCCTCCCAACCCCGACGCGGCGGCGTCCCCGCGGGGGCGCCGCCGCGCATGCCCCTGCCTGCCGCGCTTTGCCTCGACTGCAACCGGGCGCATAATCGGTCGAATATTCGGCAGGAGGGTTCATGTTCCAGGCGCCTGTATCCCGGCTGGCCACGGCGTCCGCCCTGCTTGCGGCCTGCGGGGCCGCGGCGGCTGCGGTGGCCGGTCCGCTCTACCGCATCCAGGTCATTGAGCTCGACCTGGCCCTGACGATGATCGCCGCCGGCTTTGTCGGCGGTGCCCTGGCCCTCATCCCCGGCGGGGGCGGTCTGGTGTCCACCTTCGGCCTGCACGGCAAACGTGGCCGTGGGCGTGCCCTGCTCGGGCTCGCCCTGGGGCTCGGTGTGGTGGTGGTCGCCGGGCCGAAGGTCTACGCCGCCGTCCTGGGCCCGAATCTCCACGACCTGGTGACCGATCCCGAGGACCCACCGGCCTACCGTGCCCTGGCCCAGGCCCGGGAGGCCGCCGGCAGCGCAGTGGAGTATCCCGGCGGCGAACTGGCCGAGCGTCAGGCGCAGGCGCACCCGGATCTTGAATCGCGTACCTATGAAGAGGATGTCTCGACCATCCTCGGCGCCGCCGAGAGCGCGGCGCTGGAGCTGGAGTGGACCGTGGCGCGCACCGATATGCAGGGCGAGTTGGAGGCCACGATCCGCAGCGATTGGCTGGGCGTGGTCCACGACATCATCGTGCGGGTCGAGGAGGCCGAGGAGTACCGTCGTGTCGGTGTGCGCGTGGCCACCCGCGGCGGTGAGGCGGACGTCGGCGGGAATGCCCGGCACATCCGCGCCTTCTACGAGGGGCTTGAAGCAGAACTGGCGCGGTGACGGGCGCGCCCAGCGGCGGATGATCAGCCTCACTTGGATGCGTTACTATCGCCGCTTATCCGCGGATCGCGAAGCTGAATAGGGAGACTTCCATGAGCGAACGGGTTCAAGTCGGCGGCCTGCAGGTGGCGCGTGAGCTCTACGACCTGGTGGCCAACGAGATGGTGCCCGGGACGGGCATCGATGCCGACGCCGTCTGGGACGAGCTCGGCGGCATCGTCCGCGATCTGGCGCCGCGCAACCGCGAGCTGCTGGAAAAGCGCGAGAGCCTGCAGCGTCAGATCGACGAGTGGCACCGCACCCATCGCGGTCAGTTCTCCGTGGCCGACCACAAGGCCTTCCTCGAGCAGATCGGCTATCTGGAGCCGGAGACGGAAGAGTTCGAGATCACCACCACCGGGGTCGATCCGGAGATCGCCACCGTGGCCGGGCCGCAGCTGGTGGTGCCGGTGGACAACGCGCGCTTCGCCCTCAACGCGGCCAACGCCCGCTGGGGCAGCCTGTTCGACGCCCTCTACGGCACCGACATGATCCCCGATAGCGAAGGGCTGGCCCGGGGCAAGGGGTACAACCCGGCCCGCGGCAAGCGGGTCATGGAGCTGGCCGCCGAGACGCTGGACGAGGTCGCGCCGCTGGCGCACGGGCTGCATGCCGATGTCACCGCCTACCGCCTGAGCGATGCCGACCCGCGTCAGCTGCGGGTGACCCTCTCCGATGGCAGCGAGACGGAGCTGGCCGATCCCACACGCCTGGTCGGTTACACCGGTGATCCGCAGCAGCCGGCGACCATCCTCCTGCGGCACAACGGCCTGCACGCGGAGATCGTCATCGATCCCAACGATCCGGTGGGCAAGGACCACCCGGCCGGCGTCAAGGACGTGATCATGGAGTCGGCGCTGACCGCCATCCAGGACTGCGAGGATTCCGTGGCCGCGGTGGATGCCGAGGACAAGGTCCGCGTGTATCGCAACTGGCTGGGCCTGATGAAGGGGGATCTGGAGACGCCGGTCAGCAAGGCTGGCGAGACCTTCACCCGGCGGCTGAATGCCGATCGCACCTACACCGCCGCGGACGGCGGCACGCTGACCCTGCCGGGGCGCTCGCTGATGCTCGTGCGCAACGTCGGCCACCTGATGACCACCCCGGCGGTGCTCGACGGCGACGGCAACGAGATCCCCGAGGGGATGCTCGACGCCATGATGACCGTCCTCTGCGCGGTCCACGACCTCAAGGGCCTGGGCCAGGTGCGCAACTCGAAGACCGGCAGCGTCTACATCGTCAAGCCGAAGATGCACGGCCCCGAGGAAGTGGCCCTGACCGTGGAGCTCTTCGAGCGTGTCGAGGATGCCCTGGGGCTGGAGCGCCGCACCCTGAAGGTCGGCATCATGGACGAGGAGCGGCGGACCACGGTCAACCTGCGCGCCTGCATCAAGCAGGCCCGGGACCGGGTGATCTTCATCAACACCGGCTTCCTCGATCGCACCGGCGACGAGATCCACACCGCGATGGAGGCCGGTGCCGTGATCCGCAAGGCGGACATGAAGGGGGCATCCTTCATGACCACTTATGAGGACTGGAACGTCGACGTCGGTCTGGCCGCCGGCTTCAAGGGCAGGGCGCAGATCGGCAAGGGCATGTGGCCGAAGCCGGATAAGATGCGCGAGATGTTCGACACCAAGGCCGGTCACCCCAAGGCCGGTGCCAACTGCGCCTGGGTGCCGTCGCCGACCGCGGCGACCCTGCACGCCGTGCACTACCACCAGGTGGAGGTCGCCGGGGTCCAGGCCGAGATCGCCCGTGCCGGCTGGCGCTCGGACCTGAACCGGATTCTCACCGTGCCGCTGGCGCCGAGCACCGACTGGAGCGAGGAAGAGATCCAGCAGGAGCTCGACAACAATTGCCAGGGCATCCTCGGCTACGTGGTGCGCTGGATCGACCAGGGCATCGGCTGCTCCAAGGTCCCGGACATCAACAACGTGGGCCTGATGGAGGACCGCGCCACGCTGCGCATCTCCAGCCAACACGTGGCCAATTGGCTCTACCACGGTGTGGTCAGTCAGGAGCAGGTCATGGACAGCCTCCAGCGCATGGCGCGGGTGGTCGACGAGCAGAACGCCGGTGACCCCAACTACCGCCCCATGGCCGAGGACTTCGACGCCAGCGTCGCCTTCCAGGCGGCCTGCGACCTGGTCTTCAAGGGGCGTGAGCAGCCCTCCGGCTACACCGAGCCGGTGCTCCACCGCCGTCGCCAGGAGGCCAAGGCGAAGTCCGCCTGATCCAGCCGCCCCGGCGGCATCCCGCGAACCGTGCCGGCGTCGGCAGCCCCCGGGCTGTCGGCGCCGACTTGTCTCTGGAAGCGTGATCGTGCGTGAACCCATCCGAATCCGCGGCGCCCGCCAGCACAACCTGCAGGGCCTTGATCTCGATCTGCCGGCCGGCGAGCT
>PULM01000056.1 GCA_003552345.1 Ectothiorhodospiraceae bacterium | reverse complement strand
TCCTCCAGGGCGCGCTCGGCCGCCCGCTCGCTGGCGCTGCGCTCAACCCGCTCGGCACACCCCCCCAGCAGGAGGGCGCCGAGCAGCGGGATCAGCAGGATCCGTCCCCGCGGCATGGCCACGCCCTCCTCACCGGTCGACCCGCTCGCGGAGCCGATCCAGGTGGTCCTCGGCGGCGCCGCGCAGGTCGGAACGCAGCCCTTCGTCGTCCTCGGCGCCGATGGCGCGGAAGTAGGCGTCGAAGTCCTGCTCCAGGTCGTACTCCGACATCACCACCCAGCGGCCGTCCTCGGTGACGTCGGTGCGTTTGACCTGCACGCCGACCAGGGTCTGGTCGATCCACTGCTCCGTGCTCTGCTGCAGCTGCTGCCGGGTGCGCGCGCCCTCTTCGTCGCGGCCCAGGTCCTGGCGGTCGAAGTACTCGCTGTTGAGCGCCTGGATGGTCTGGGTCAGCTGCTCGGCGATCTCGGCGGCGGCGTTGGTGCGCGCCTGCCGGCGCATCTGATCCGGATAGTCCGGCTCGGCCTGGGAGACGCCAAAGCCGTAGACGACCATGGACTCTCCCGGCGTCTCGCGCTGCACGTACCAGCCGGGCAGCCCCAGGCGCTCTTCGGCCTCGGGCTCGGTCTCGGGCGGCTCGTCGGGGGTGGTGCCGCAGCCGATCAGGGTCGCGGCCAGGGCGGTGGCCACCAGCAGGGCGGGGAAACGATTCAGGGGCATGGGTCCTCCAGGGTCGGGGCCGGAGCAGGGTGGACGGTCTCCACCGCCCCTACTATAGCCCACTCATCCTTGCTGCGCGCAGGGATGAACCGCCGGCTAGAAGATGCGGCCGAAGACCATGTGCACGCCGGCACTGCCGCCGGTGTCCGCGTGCAGGCCCACGTAGCCGGTGCGATCGACCATCAGATCGAGCTGGGTGTAGGCGCCGGTAAGCCGGTCCTGCTCGAAGCCGTCGCGTACGCCATTCACGTACTGATCGCCGTCGATGGCACTGAGGTAGCCGCCCACGCTCCAGCGCACCGGGCCGACGCGAACCACGGGCCCGAGCCGGGCCTGCAGCTCGGTCCACTCGCGCTCGACCTCGCGGCCGTTGCTGCTGCCGTCGACGTCGTGCCAGGTGTAGCGGACCTCGCCGAGCAGGCTCACCGGCTCGCGGTGGAAGAGGTGCGAGCGCACGCCGGCGCCGATGTAGTACCCGCTGAGCCGGGTGGTGTCGGCCACCTGGCTGCCGGGGTCGTCCACCTGGGAGCGCATCCAGCCGCCGAACAGGCCGGGCTGGATCTGCGGATTGCCGACCTCGAAGAGCTGGAAGCCGACGCGGCTGGTGCGGTGCTCGACGGTGCGATCACCGTAGTCGAGGTCGGTCTGGGCGTGGGCGCCGTTGATGCGCAGATCCACGTCGTAGCCGCGCTCACCCTGGTAGCCGTGCGCCGACGCCGGGCCGGCCACCGCCATCACCACGGCGGCGATCAGCGGGGCACGGACGCGGCGGCGGCGCGGCAGGGTCATGTGCGCTTCATGGCCTCGAAGAACTCGGTGTTGGTCTTGGTGTCCTTGAGCTTGTCGAGGAGGAACTCGATGGCGGCGACCTCGTCCATGTTGTTCAGGAGCTTGCGCAGGATCCAGGTCTTCTGCAGCTCCTCGGGCGTCATCAGCAGTTCCTCGCGGCGGGTCCCGGAGCGGTTGAGGTGGATGGCCGGGTAGATGCGCTTCTCGGCGATCTTCCGGTCCATGTGCAGCTCCATGTTGCCGGTGCCCTTGAACTCCTCGTAGATCACCTCGTCCATGCGCGAGCCAGTCTCCACCAGCGCGGTGGCGAGGATGGTCAGGCTGCCGCCCTCCTCGACGTTGCGCGCCGCGCCGAAGAAGCGCTTGGGCCGGTGCAGGGCGTTGGCGTCCACACCGCCGGTGAGCACCTTGCCGGAGGACGGCACCACCGTATTATAGGCGCGCGCCAGACGGGTGATGGAGTCGAGCAGGATGACCACATCCTTCTTGTGCTCGACCAGGCGCTTGGCCTTCTCGATGACCATCTCGGCGACCTGGACGTGGCGCGAGGCCGGCTCGTCGAAGGTGGAGGAGACGGTCTCGGCGCTGAGCACCGAGCGGGCGAACTCGGTGACCTCCTCTGGCCGCTCGTCGATGAGCAGGACGATGAGGTAGCACTCGGGGAAGTTGTAGGTGATGCTCTGGGCAACGTTCTGGAGCATCATCGTCTTGCCGGCCTTCGGGGGCGAGACGATCAGACCGCGCTGGCCCTTGCCGATGGGGGCGACGAGATCGATGACGCGGGCGGTCAGATCCTCGGTGGAGCCGTTGCCCCGCTCCATGCGCATGCGATCGCGGGTGAACAGCGGCGTCAGGTTCTCGAAGAGGACCTTGTTCTTGGCCGCCTCCGGCGGCTCGAAGTTGATCTGGTCGACCTTGAGCAGCGCGAAGTAGCGCTCACCATCTTTCGGCGGGCGGATCTTGCCGGTGATGGTATCCCCGGTGCGCAGCGCGAAACGCCGGATCTGGCTGGGCGAGACGTAGATGTCGTCGGGCCCGGCCATGTACGAGGCATCGGCGGAGCGCAGGAAGCCGAAGCCGTCCTGGAGGATCTCAAGGACCCCATCGCCGTAGATGGAGTCGCCATTCTTGGCGTGGGCCTTGAGGATGGCGAAGATGATGTCCTGCTTCCGGGAGCGGGCGGTGCCCTCGATGCCCATGGACTGGGCGATCTCCAGGAGTTCGGTGGCTGGCTTTCTCTTGAGCTCGGTGAGGTTCATGGTTCGCTTTGGCGTGGGGAGGGTCACGGGGGCGCCGGCCCACCGGAGGTCCGCAGGGGCGCGGAGGCGCGGGACTGCATCCGGGGGCGGCGCCGCGGCGGTCTAAAGATTGCTGTCGATGAAGGCGGTCAGCTGGGACTTGGACAGGGCGCCGACCTTGGTGGCCTCAACATTCCCGCCCTTGAACAGCATCAGCGTCGGGATACCGCGGATGCCGTACTTCGGCGGCGTCTCGGGGTTCTCGTCGATGTTGAGCTTGACCACCTTGAGGCGGTCTCCGTAATCGGCCGCGATCTCTTCGAGGATGGGCCCGATCATCTTGCACGGCCCGCACCACTCGGCCCAGTAATCCACCAGCACCGGCACGCTGGCTTGAAGCACTTCCTGTTCGAAGTTCTGGTCAGTGGCGTGCACGATTGGGTCGCTCACGGTAGAAGACCTCCAGGTTCGATTGCGTCGATATGGACGGAGCCGCTGCACGGGGCTCGGAAAATTGGAAACCGCTCACTGATCTGGAATCGAGTGATCCCGACAAGGGGGCCGAGTGCGGGATTGGGCGCTGCGCTGCCAGGAGAGCCGGCGCGCGATGCGCGGTTGTAGTAGGACGGAAAATAGCGGCCCAGGGCCGGCGTGTCAACTGCGCTGGCACGCGCCCAGGGCCTCGCAGCAGCGCAGGCCCCGCTGCGCCACCTCCTTGAGATCGCGCAGCGCGTCGTGGGCGGCGAGGATCCGCTCCTGGGTTTGCTCGGCGGCGCCCTCGTCGGCGATGGCCGCCGCCCGCGCGGAATCGGCCGCCTGTTCCAGCTCGATCACCCGGGCGCGGAAGCAGCACAGGCGCTGGCACTCGACGCAGTTGAGCGTCGCCTCGCTCTTGCGCAGCAGCTCCTCAAATACCGCCCGGAGCACCGGCGAGGCACCCGGGTCGCTGCACACCGCCGCCACCGCCTCCGCGATGCTGTGGCTGATGCGCGTCAGCTGCGCTTCCACCTCTTCCAGGGGGGCCATGGACTCGGCCACTTCCGCTTACCTCCGCTGCGCGACGACCTGCTGATCCTTAATGATGCGCGCAGGACTCCACAATCACAAGGGCAGCGCCGAGCGGCCTAGCGCCGCGCCTCCCAGGGCAGCCCATCGGTGATCCGCGCCCAGTCGTAGGCGGGGTCGCCGACGGCGAGAAAGTCGGGATTGAGCAGCGAGGCGCCGGTGTTGTAACGCAGGGGCTGCCCGCCGACATCCATCAGGCAGCCGCCGGCGGCCTCGAGCACGCACTGCGCCGCCCCGGTGTCCCACTCGCAGGTAGGGCCGAAGCGCGGGCAGAGGTCGGCCTCGCCCTCGGCGATGCGGCAGATCTTCAGCGAGCTGCCCACGGACAGTTCGCGGAAGTCGCCCAGGCGCTCGAGCATATCCGAGACCGCCGCCTCGCGGTGGGAGCGGCTGACCACCGCGGTCAGCGGAGGCCGGGCGGCACGGGTGCGGATGCTGCTGCGCTCACCTCCGACCTCGCGCCACGCCTCGCCGGCCGCCGTCGCCGCCCACGTCATCCCCAAATCCGGGGCGTGGACGACACCGAGCACCGGGCGCCCGTCCTCGATCAGCGCGATGTTGACGGTGAACTCGCCGTTGCGCTTGATGAACTCCCGGGTCCCGTCCAGCGGATCGATCAGCCAGTATTGCCGCCACGCGGCGCGCTCGGCCGCATCGATGTCCTCGCCCTCCTCGGAGAGCTGCGGCAGCTCAGGGGTGAGCTGAGCCAGGCCGGCCCGGATGGCGTCGTGGGCGGCCTGATCGGCCCGGGTCAGCGGGCTGTCGTCGGCCTTGGCCTCCACCTCGAAGTCGGCGGTGCGGTAGACGGCCATGATGCGTTCGCCGGCCCGCTCGGCGATCTCCTGCACCGGCGCCAGCCAGTGCTGCCACGCTTGCTCTGCCATG
Source organism: Ectothiorhodospiraceae bacterium (assembly GCA_003552345.1). Taxonomy (GTDB): domain Bacteria; phylum Pseudomonadota; class Gammaproteobacteria; order Nitrococcales; family Halorhodospiraceae; genus Halorhodospira. The sequence continues at coordinate 1,109 of PULM01000056.1, read as the reverse complement.
TTCCCTTCCGTCTCGTGCGCGCGCACGTTAGCCCGTGCGCGCCGCCAGGTGGTCGCGCGCCAGGAACAGCGCGGTGATCGAACGCGCCTCGGTCAGGTCGCTCTGACCCAGGAGCCGCTCCAGGTCGCCCAGCGGCCACGGCACCACCTCGATCGGCTCCGGCTCATCACCGGGCAGGCGGTGCTCGTAGAGCCCCTCGGCGAGGATCAGCTGGGTGCGGTGGCTGAAGTAGGCCGGCGCCAGCGTGACGCTGCGCAGCACGGTCAGCCGCTCGGCACCGTAGCCGACCTCCTCCATGAGCTCGCGGTTGGCGGCGCGCAGCGGGTCCTCGTCGGGCTCCACGCGCCCCTTGGGCAGTCCCAGCTCGTAGCGTTCGGTCCCGGCGGCGTACTCGCGGATAAGCAGGACCTCTCCGCGCGCATTCACCGGCACCAGCAGCACCGCCCCGGCCGCGCTGCCACCCAGGCGTTCGTACTCCACCTCGACTCCGTTGCCAAAGCGCAGCCCCACCGCCTCGATGCGGAACAGCCGCGAGCGGGCGACGGTGCTGCGGTGGAGCGTCTCCGGGTAGCGATCGCTCATCGGCCCTGCCTTCTCCAGCGTCCGGCCATTGTACATACGCCGCCCAGGCGGCGGCGAGCGCCGCCTCAGGCGACCAGGCGGGCGGCGTGGGCGGCAATAACCCGCTCCTCGTCGGTGGGGATGACCCAGGCCCGCACGGCACTGCCCGCCGCACTGATCCGCGGGCCATCGGCCTGGTTGGCGGCATCGTCGAACTCGACGCCGAGCCAGGCCAGCCCCTCGAGGATCCGCTTTCGTATCGGCGCGGCGTGCTCGCCGATCCCGGCGGTGAAAACCACAGCGTCCAGCCCGCCGAGGACCGCCGCCAGGCCACCGATCTCGCGCAGCGTACGGTGACAAAAGAGATCCACCGCCTCTTCGGCGGCCGGGTCGTCGCTGTCGAGGAGCACGCGCATGTCGGCGGAGAGCCCGGAGACGCCCAGCAGCCCAGACTCGCGGTAGAGCAGGCGCTCGATCTGCGCCGCACTCCAGTCTTCCTGCTGGAGCAGATGGAGGATCACCCCGGGGTCGATGTTGCCGCAGCGCTG
>PULM01000026.1 GCA_003552345.1 Ectothiorhodospiraceae bacterium | reverse complement strand
CGGGTGCTCTACATCCACGCCATGTACATCGAGGATGAGGAGGCGCTGCTCGATGAGGTCAAGGAGCTGGAGCGCCGGGTGCTGGAGGTGATGCGCTGATGCTCGGGATTGCCGCAACCCTCGTCTTTGCCATGCTCTCGGCGTCGCTGGTGCTGGCCTTCGTGCGCCTGGCCAAGGGACCGATGCTGCCCAACCGGGTGGTGGCGCTGGAGCTGATCGCCTCGATCCTTGTGGGGTTCATCGGCGTCTACGCCATCCACACCGGGGTTGACGACTTCATCGACGTGGCCATCGTCCTGGCCCTGCTCGCCTTCATGGCCGCGGTGGGGTTCGCCCGCTATCTGGAGAAAGGGGGGCCGCGGGATGACTGAGTTCCTGCAGGAGCTGATCGCCTCCGCCCTGCTGCTGCTCGGCGGCGGGCTGATGCTCATCGCAGCGGTCGGGCTCTACCGGCTGCCGGACCTGCTGACCCGGATGCACGCCACCACCAAGGCCGGTGCCTTGGGGGCGGCGCTGATCATCGCCGGGGTGGCGGTGCACTTCGCCGATGCCTCGGTGACGGCACGGGCGGTGGCGATCATCGTCTTCATCGTGCTCACGGCGCCGGTGGCCGCCCACGTCATCGGTCGGGCCGGCTACTTCGTCGGGGTGCCGCTGTGGGATGGCACGATCAAGGACGAACTGCGCCACCACTACGACCCCGAGACCCACGTGCTGCGCAGCGGCCTCGAGGACCGGGACGAGCGCTAGTCAGCGCTCGTCGCCTTCGCCCCGGCGCGAGGCGAGTCGCTCCAGGGCCTCGCGCAGGGCCGGGTCGCTGCTGCCGGCGGCGGCACGACGCAGGGTGTCGGCGGCACGCTCGCTCAGCGGGCCCGGGCCCTCGATCTTGCGCGGGGCGGAGGAGGCCGGCGTGACCCGCACGGTGACCCGCCGCGGCCGCTGCCCGGTGAGCCCCTCCGCCGCATCCTGAAGCTGACGGGAGAGGTAGCGCAGCCGCGTGCCCCAGCCGCTGCCGTCGGCGATGACCACCATCTCCGCCTCATCCAGGCGCGCCAGGCGCCAGTGACCCCGCATCTCCGCCGGTAGATTGCGCTGCAGTCGGCGCCCGAGCCGCTCCAGGCCGCGGGCGTGGTCGATCACCGCGCGCAGGGGGCCGGGGCGCTGCGCCAGGCGCGGCGCCAGTCGGTGCAGCTTGCCTTCGCGCCGGGGCGGGCGGGCCGGGTTGAAGCGTTTCGGGTCGCTCATCCCGCTGAGTCTCCGGCTGCGGCGGCTCCGATGCAAGGACATCCGCACCCGACGGCTGATGCGACCGCCCACGCCTTACCCTCCGCCGCCGATTATCTGTATCCTGTTGGCCTTGACTTCGCCGGAAATCTTTATGAGTGCCCATGTTTTCAGCCATTGCCAAACGCGTCTTCGGAACCCGTAACGATCGTGCGCTCAAGCGGCTGCGCAAGCGGATCGAGGCCATCAATGCGCACGAGCCGGAGCTGCAGAAGCTCTCCGATGAGCAGCTGCAGGCGAAGACCGATGCGTTCAAGGCGCGGCTCGCACAGGGCGAGGAGCTCGACGACCTGCTCGAGGAGGCGTTCGCCGTCGTGCGCGAGGCATCGCGCCGGGTGCTCGGGCTGCGCCACTTCGACGTGCAGCTGCTCGGCGGCATGGTGCTGCACCAGGGCAACATCTCCGAGATGAAGACCGGTGAGGGCAAGACCCTGGTGGCCACACTGCCGGTCTACCTCAACGCGCTCACCGGCCGTGGTGTGCACGTGGTCACCGTCAACGACTACCTGGCCCGGCGTGACGCCGAGTGGATGGGCCGGCTCTACCGGTTCCTCGGCATGGAGGTGGGCGTGGTGGTGCCGCGCCAGCCCCGCGAGGAGAAGATCGCCGCCTACCAGGCGGACATCACCTACGGCACCAACAACGAGTTCGGCTTCGACTACCTGCGCGACAACATGGCCTTCCGCAAGGAGGACAAGGTCCAGCGGGATCTCTACTACGCGCTGGTCGACGAGGTCGACTCCATCCTCATCGACGAGGCGCGTACCCCGCTGATCATCTCGGGTCCGGCGGAGCAGGCCGGCGAGCTCTACGAGGCCATGTCCCGCCTGGTGCCGCGCCTGCAGGCGCAGAAGCCCGACGAGCGTCCGGAGGAGAACCCGGAGCTGGGGCCGGGGGATTACTACGTCGACGAGAAGGCCCGTCAGGTCTATCTCACCGAGGGCGGCCACGACCGCGCCGAGGAACTGCTACGGGCCGAGGGGCTGATCGGCGAGCACGACTCCCTCTACGACGCCCGCAACATCAATGTGGTCCACCACCTCAATGCGGCCCTGCGCGCCCACACCCTCTACGAGCGCGATGTCCACTACCTGATCCGCGACAACCAGGTGGTCATCGTGGATGAGTTCACCGGCCGTGCCATGCCCGGACGCCGCTGGTCCGAGGGGCTGCACCAGGCGGTGGAGGCCAAGGAGGGGCTGCCGATCCAGGCCGAGAACCAGACCCTGGCCTCGATCACCTTCCAGAACTACTTCCGCCTCTACGACAAGCTCGCCGGCATGACCGGTACCGCGGATACCGAGGCCTTCGAGTTCCAGCACATCTACGGCCTGGAGGTGCTCTCCATCCCCACCCACCGGCCGATGGTCCGGGACGACGCCAACGATCTGGTCTACCGCACGGCGGACGAGAAGTTCGAGGCGATCATCGCCGACATCCGTGACTGCGTGCAGCGCGACCAGCCGGTGCTGGTGGGTACCACGTCCATCGAGGCCTCCGAGCGCCTGTCGAAGGCCCTCAACGAGGCCAAGGTGGAGCACAATGTGCTCAACGCCAAGCACAACGAGAGCGAGGCGCAGATCATCGCCGATGCCGGCCGGCCGGGCACGGTGACCATCGCCACCAACATGGCCGGTCGCGGCACCGACATCGTGCTCGGCGGCAACCTGGATCAGGAGCTGGCCGATCTCGGCGAGGACGCCGACCCCGCCGAGGTCGAGCGGCGCAAGGCCGAGTGGCAGGATCGCCACGACCGGGTGGTCAACGCCGGCGGTCTGCACGTCATCGGCACCGAGCGCCACGAGTCGCGCCGCATCGACAACCAGCTGCGTGGGCGCTCCGGCCGTCAGGGCGATCCGGGATCCTCGCGCTTCTACCTCTCGCTGGAGGACTCGCTGCTGCGCATCTTCGCCTCCGAGCGCATGTCCGGCATGCTCGAGAAGCTCGGCATGCAGCACGGCGAGGCGATCGAGTCGGGCATGGTCTCGCGGGTCATCGAGAACGCCCAGCGCAAGGTCGAGGCGCACAACTTCGACATGCGCAAGCACCTGCTGGAGTTCGACGACGTCGCCAACGACCAGCGCAAGGTGGTCTACGAGCAGCGCAACGAACTCCTCGAGGCCGACGACGTCTCCGAGACGGTGGATGCCATCCGCCAGGATGTCGTGGACAAGGTCATCTCCGAGCACATCCCGCCGGGCTCCATCGACGAGCAGTGGGACGTGGCCGGGCTGGAGCGCACCCTCAAGGAGGAGTTCGGCCAGGAGCTGCCCGTCCAGCGCTGGCTCGACGAGGACGACAGCCTCCACGAGGAGACCCTGCGCGAGCGCATCCAGACCGAGATCGAGAAGGCGTATCGCGCCAAGGAGGCCGAGGCCGGTGCCAGCGTGGTGCGTCACTTCGAGAAGGCGGTGATGCTCCAGGTCCTGGACAAGCACTGGAAGGAGCACCTGGCCGCCATGGACTACCTGCGTCAGGGGGTGGGGCTGCGCGGCTACGCCCAGCGCAACCCGAAGCAGGAGTTCAAGAAGGACGCCTTCGCCATGTTCCAGGAGATGCTCGAGGGCCTGAAACGCGACGCCGTCGGCGTGCTGCTGCGCGTTCAGGTCCGCGCCGAGGAGGACGTGGAGGCCGTCGAGGAGCAACGCCGGCAGGAGGCGGAGCGCATGCAGATGCGCCACGCCGCGCCGGCCTCCGCCGCCGCTGCCGCCGGGGCCTCGGGGGCAGCTGGCGCCTCTGGGGCGGCCGCCGCTGCCGGTGGCGGTGGCGAGGGCGCCGCCCAGGCGGCGGGTGGCACCCGGCAGCAGGCCGGCGCCGGGCAGGATACGGTCACCCGCGAGGGGCCCAAGGTTGGGCGCAACGAGCCCTGCCCCTGCGGCTCCGGCAAGAAGTACAAGCACTGCTGCGGGAAGCTCTGAGATGGCGGGCGCCGACGCCTCGATCCATCCGGTTCCCGGGTTCCGGCTCGGTACGGTCTCGGCCGGCATCCGCAAGCCCGGGCGCCCGGATCTGGTGGTCATGGCCCTGCCCGCCGGGGCGCGGGCGGCGGCGGTGTTCACCCGCAACCGCTTTCGTGCCGCCCCGGTGCGCATCGCCGAGCGCCACCTGGCCGCCACCGCGCCACGTTATCTGCTGATCAACACCGGCTACGCCAATGCCGGGACCGGGGAGCGTGGCGAGGCCGACGCCCTGTCCTGCTGCCGCGCCCTGGCCGAGCAAGCCGGTTGTCCCCTCGAGGCGGTGGTCCCCTTCTCCACGGGGGTCATCGGCGAGCCGCTGCCCGTGGACCGCATCACCGCCGGCCTGCCCGGGGCGCTGCAGGCGCTGGATGAGGACGGTTGGCGCCAGGCGGCCGCCGGGATCCAGACCACGGACACCCGCGAGAAGATCGCCAGCTACCAGGTCACGCTCGCTGGCGGCACCTGCACGGTGACCGGGATTGCCAAGGGGGCGGGGATGATCCGCCCGGATATGGCCACCATGCTGGCCTTCCTGGCGACCGATGCCGAAGTCTCCGATGCGGCCCTGGCCGCCTGCCTGCGCCGGGCGACCGAGCGATCGTTCAACCGCGTCACGGTGGACGGCGATACCTCCACCAACGACGCCTGCCTGCTCGCCGCCACCGGTCAGGGGCCGCAGGTGCCCGATGAGGGCGGCGATTTCGAGCGCTTCCAGGCCGCTGTCGAGGCGGTCTGCATCGATCTGGCCCGCGCCATCGCCGCCGACGGCGAGGGGGCGACACGGCTGGTGGATGTCGTTGTCGAGGGCGCACGCGACACCGCCGAGGCGGAGCAGGTGGCCTTCACGGTGGCCGAGTCGCCCCTGGTCAAGACCGCGCTGGCCGCCGCCGACCCGAACTGGGGCCGGATCCTGGCCGCCGTCGGCCGGGCGGGGATCGGCGATCTGGACGTCGACGCCGTGGTGCTGACCATCGGCGATCAGCACGTGGCCGAGCGCGGCGCCGTGGCCGCAGGGTACGACGAGGCGGCGGCCGCTGCGCATCTGACCGGCTCGGAGGTGCGTCTGGGGATCGAGCTCGGCCGCGGTGCGGCGTCGGCCACGGTGTGGACCTGCGACTTCACCGCCGAGTACGTGCGCATCAACGCCGAGTACCGCACCTGAGCCCTGGACCATGACCGTCGCCGATCCCTCCACGCCGATCCCGGTGGCGGCCGCGGTGCTGCGCGGCGGCGACGGTCGTGTGCTGGTTCAGTGCCGCCCCCGGCACCTCGATCACGGGGGGGTGTGGGAGTTCCCCGGGGGCAAGATCGAGCCCGGGGAGTCGGTGGCCGATGCCCTGATCCGTGAACTGGACGAGGAACTGGGCATCCGCGTGCGCCCCGGGGCGCTGCGCATCCGCATCCCGTGGGACTATGGACGGCGTCGCGTGGTGCTCCATGTCCTCGAGGTGACCGAGTGGTGCGGAGAGCCGGTCGCTCGAGAGGGCCAGTCGGTGGCGTGGTTGACCCCCGAGGAGATGCCCGCCTTCGACTGGCCCGCTGCCAACTGGCCCATCATCCGCGCCCTGCAGCTTCCCGACCGGTATCTGATCACGCCCCAGGAGCCGGCGGATGTCGACACCTGGCTGGCCCGCGTAGAGGCGGCGCTCGCCGGCGGCGTGCGCCTGGTCCAGATGCGCCGTCCGGACCTGGATGCCGAGGCCTGGATGGCGCTGGGCCGCGCCCTGCGCGCCCGCTGCGACGCCCACGGGGCGTGGCTGCTGGCCAATGCGCCGGCGGAGTGGGCCCGGGCGGTGGGGGCGGACGGCGTGCACTGGAGCGCGCCGGCCCTTGCCGAGGGGGTGTCCCGTCCGGCCTGGGCGCGCTGGGTCGGCGCCTCCTGCCACGACGAGCTCGAGCTGGAACGCGCCGCCGACTGCGGTGCCGACTTCGCCCTGCTCTCGCCGGTGCAGTGGACGCCGAGCCACCCGGAGCAGACCGGCATGGGCTGGGAGCGCTTTGCTGAGGGGGTGGCCGGGGCCCGGCTGCCGGTCTACGCCCTGGGCGGGGTGGGGCCGGCGGACATCGCCCGGGCGCGAGAGTGCGGCGCCCAGGGCGTGGCGGCCATCCGTGGCCTGCTGCCGGAGGCCGGCGCCTGAGGGCGCGGCGGCGTTACAGGGTGCAGCGTGCCAGCTTGAAGGGGACGTCGGCACCCACCGGTTCCGGGCGGCTGCGGGTGTCCGGCTGGCGCAGGAAGCGGATGGTGACCAGGTGGCGGTTGCCGCTGATCTCCGGGATGACGCCGTTCTCCATGGGGGCCTGGAGGCGCAGCATCTGGGTCACCCGGCTGTCGTAGGGGGTGCGCTGCTGCCAGGAGCCGCCCTCGGCCACCTCGTCGGCGAAGGCGCCGGCATCGCGCTGGATCCGCAGGGCGAAGGCGACCGCCGCGCGCAGATCGGCGAAGCTCTCGAACCAGCGCTGCATGTCGGTTCGGCGTTCTTCATAGGGGCGACTCAGCCAGCGGTGGTAGCTGGGTAGATCGAAGTTGCAGGTGCCAGCCCCGCCGCCGAAGCGCTGGGTGATCAAGCCGAGCAGTTCGTCTTCGCGCAGCTCCTGCCCGAGGGCGGCGTCGGGCTCCCCGACACGGCGCAGCAGCTGCCGGCAGCGGTCGGTCTCCTCCTGGACCCGGGCAGCGGACCAGATGCCGCGCGCGCCCATGTGGGCGGTCTCGGTGGAGAGCCGGTCGAGTTCCTTGATGACCTCCGAGCGCACCTCGCCGCGTTCAAGGACATTGAACGTGTGGATGAACGCCTCCACGGCCATGCGGCTGTCGATGATCGCCTCGCGTTCCATGGCGGCGCTGGCCGTCTCCATGAGGAACTCCAGTCGCAGCAGCGTGCGCAGGCGCTCATTGAGCGGGTGTTCGTAGATGACCCAGTCCCGGTTGTTGTCACTCATCGCGATGCGTTTCACTCCTGATCGGGGGGTGCGCAGCGGCGCGGGCGAGGAGCCGGCGGTGCAGGTCGGCCACCTGCCCGGCCAGCGAGCCGCGCGCACGGCTGTTGTCGATGACGTAATCGGCCACGGCCAGGCGCTGCTCCCGACTCGCCTGGGTGGCCATGCGCTGGGTGGCCTCCGCGGCGTCGAGACCCTCGCGCGCCATCAGGCGCTCGCGCTGGAGCGCCTCGGGCAGGTCGACCACCACCACCGCGTCCATGTCGCGGTCCATGCCTGTCTCAACCAGTAAAGGTACCACTGCAACGGCATAAGGGGCACGCAGACGCGCCAGTCGGTCGCGCAACCGTTGCCGGATCCGCGGGTGGAGGATCGCCTCCAGGGTGCGGCGGGCGGAGGCGTCGGCGAAGACGCGACGGCCCAGGGCGGCGCGGTCCAGACGTCCGTCGTCGTCCAGCACCCGGGGGCCGAAGGCGGCCGCGACGGCGGCCAGGCCTTCGGTGCCGGGGGCGACCACCTCCCGGGCCAACAGGTCGGTGTCGATCACCGGCACCCCCCGGGCGGCGAAGAGCTCGGCCACGGTGCTCTTGCCGCTGGCGATGCCGCCGGTCAGCCCGACGCACCAGGGTGGGCGTTGCGGGGTCATACCAGCTGCCAGGCCACGCCGGCCGGCGAGAGCACCAGCAGCAGCCACCCGGCAGCGGCCAGCGCCGGGCCGAAGGGCAGCGGCTGCCCCAGCGGCCGGCTGCGCACGGCCAGCAGCACCGCCACCAGCAGCGCCGCCAGCGCGGCGAAGAGCACCAGCGCCGGCAGGGCCTGCCACCCCAGCCATGCCCCCAGGGCGGCGGTCAGTTTGAAATCGCCGTAGCCCATGCCCTCGCGTCCGGTGACCAGCCGGTGGCCATGGAAGATGGCCCACAGCGCCAGATAGCCCGCCACGGCGCCGAGGATCGCATCGGCAGGCGCGGGCGCGCCGGGGGCGAGGATGCTCCAGAGCAGCCCGAGCCAGAGCATGGGCAGGGTGAGGGCATCCGGTAGCAGGTAGTGCTCATAGTCGATGGCCGCTGCGGCGATCAGGGTCCAGGTGAGCAGCAGCGGACCGAGGACCAGCAGGTCGAGCCCGTGGCTTGCCACCACCGCCACGGTGGCGGCCCCGGTCACGGCCTCGATGACCGGGTAGCGGGCCGGGATGCGGGCCCGACAGCCGCGGCAGCGCCCGCGCTGCAGGAGATAGCTCAGCAGCGGGATGTTCTCCTGCGGGCGCAGGCGCCGCTGGCAGTTCGGGCAGTGGGAGGGCGGCCAGGCCAGGTGGTAGGCCGGCCCCGGAGGCGCCTCGGGGGTGGTGCCGAGGATATCCTGCGCCTCGTGGCTCCAGCGCCGCTCCAGCATGGCCGGCAGGCGGTGGACAACGACGTTCAGGAAACTGCCCACCAGCAGGCCGAGCAGGCCGGCGCCGCCCCAGGCAATCCACTCCGGTAACTGGTTCCAGGTCTCCATGGCTCTCCGCGCCTGAAGGGGTGAACGGGCGCCCATTGTAGGGAGGGTGGGTCACAGTGTCGTGCCCATGCGAAAGACGGGCAGGTAGAGCGCGGCCACTACACCGGCGGTGATCAGACCTAGAAGGCCGATCAGGGTCGGCTCGAGCAGGGCTCCGGCCCGTTGCAGGCGGGCCTCCAGCCGCTGCTGGTACAGCGCTGCGGCCTCCTGGAGCATGGCCTCGAGGCGACCGCTGTGCTCGCCGATGCTCACCAGCTGGCTGAGTTCCCGCGCCCCCGGGAGGTGTTCGCGCAGTGCCGTAGCCAGCGGCTCCCCGGCGGCAACGCGCCGGTCGAGCCGCGCCAGGCGTGGTTCCAGCCCGGCGCCCCGGGCCGCCTCGGCGGCGCGGGGCAGGGCGTCGAGCAGCGGTACCCCGGCCCCGTGCAGGCGCGCCAGCGTGGCCGACCAGCGGGCCAGCGCGGCCTCCAGCAGGAGGCTGCCGAGCCACGGCAGGCGCAGGAGACCGGCGGCGATCCGCTGCCGCCAGGGTGGATGACGACGCAGCGCGGCGGCCAGGGCGATGGTCGCCGTCACGCCGCCGAGCACCAGCGCCGGTGCCACCAGGGTGAACAGTTCCGAGGCGGCGACCACCGCCCGGGTGGGGGCGGGCAGCGGCTCGCTGCTCTGCGCAAAGAGCCCCTCGAAGCGGGGGACCACCACCGTCAGCAGCAGGCTGACCAGGGCCAGGGCGGCTGCCGCCACCACGGCCGGGTAGCTCAGGGCCCGGCGCAGCTGCGCCACGATCGCCGCCTCACGCTCGATCTCGGCGGCGACGCTGCCCAGCGCGGCGGGCAGATCCCCGGTCCAGCTACCGGCCCCGAGCAGGGCCACGTGGACCGGGCGCAGCCCCGGGAACGCGTCGCCGAAGGCGGTGGCCGGATCGGTGCCCCGCTCGATGGCGTAGCGCACCCCACGCAGACCCTGGCGCAGGGTGCCGCCCGGGGCCTGGGCGGCGGTGATCCGCAGCGCCTCGCCCAGCGGCGCCCCGGCCTCGAGCATCGAGGCCAGCCGGCGCAGCGTGGCGGCCCGCTCGGCGCTGCTTGTCCGCCGCTGCCGGGGTCGCCCCAGCCGCCGGTGGATGGCGGTCACCGCGATCCCCTGTTCGTCCAGCGCACGGCGCAGGGCGGTCGGCGAGTCGGCGTGGCAGGGTCCGCCCAGGCGGCGTCCGGCCGGGTCGAGACCCCGCCAGCTCAGGCGGGCCATGGCCCGGTCTCCTGGGTCACCCGGCGCAGCTCGGCGGCGCTGGTCTCACCCGCCTCGACCAGCGGCCAGCCGGCCTCGTAGAGATCCGGAACGCCGGCCGCCCGGGCGCGGGCCTCGATCTCGCGGGCCGCGGCTCCGGCGAGTACCGCGTCGGCCACGGACTCGGTCACCGGCATGACCTGAAAGACCCCGTGTCGGCCGCGGTAGCCATCCTGGCAGTGCTCGCAGCCGCGGCGGGCGTAGCCGCCCGGTGGCTCTGCCGCCATCGGCTGCGGCGCCGTCTCGGTGGTGTCCCGGCACGCCGGGCAGAGGCGGCGGACCAGCCGCTGGGCCACGACCAGGGAGAGGCTGGAGGCCAGGTCGTAGCCGGGTAGGCCCATCTGCGCCAGGCGCTCCACCGCCCCGGGGGCGCTGCGTGTGTGCAGCGTGGAGAGGACCAGATGCCCGGTCTGCGCCGCCTTGATGGCGATGGCGGCGGTCTCGGCATCGCGGATCTCGCCGATCATGATCACGTCCGGGTCCTGGCGCAGGAAGGCGCGCAGGGCCTGGGCGAAGTCGATGCCGGCACGTCGGTTGACGGCCACCTGGGTCACGCCGGGGGTCTCCACCTCCACCGGATCCTCCACGGCGCAGATGTTGCGCTCGGGGGTGTTCAGCCGGCGCAGCGCCGCATGCAGGGTCGCCGTCTTGCCTGAGCCGGTGGGGCCGGTGACCAGGATCAGCCCGTCGGGGCGGTCCAGCGCGTCCTCCAGGGCGTTTCGGGCGGGCTCGCGCAGGCCCAGGGCGTCGAGGGTGGTGGGGGCGTCCTGCTCGATCAGGCGCAGCACCAGCTTCTCGCCGTGCACCCCGGGGCAGCTGGCAACGCGGAACTGCACCCGCTGACCGTCACCGTCGCGGGCCTCCAGGCGGCCATCCTGGGGCCGTCGCTGCTCGGCGACGTCCATCCCGGCCAGCAGCTTGATGCGGGCGGTGATGCGCCCGCGCAGGGCCGTCGGCGGCCCCTCGGTCTCGCGCAGCAGGCCGTCGATACGCAGACGCACCCGCAATCGGTCGGCTTCCGGCTGCAGGTGGATGTCCGACGCCCGGCAGCGCACGGCATCGGCGAGGAGACGGTCCACGACACGGACCGTGGCACGATCATCGTCCATGATGGGCACTCCTTCGGCTTCGTCCCTGAAGCGAGGTCCCAGCCTAGACCCTCCGGCGCCGGAGGGGGAAGGGGGCTACCAGTGAAAGCGCTGGTAGCGCGGCTTGATCGGCAGCTTGCCGCGCCAGTACTGGATCAGCAGGAAACCGACCACCATGCCGCCGAGGTGGGCGAAGTGGGCGATGCCGGCCACCGTGCCCGTAATGCCAGCGAACAGCTCGAAGGCGCCGTAGGCGATGACGAAGTACTTCGCCTTGATGGGAATCGGCGGGATGAGGAGCATCAGCCGGTAGTTGGGGAACATCATGCCAAAGGCGAGGAGGATGCCGAAGACCCCGCCCGAGGCGCCGACGGTGGGGTAGATCTGGCCGTCGGCCGCCGCCTGGGTGGCGACGAACAGCTGCACCAGCCCGGCGCCGATGACGCAGATGAAGAAGTAGAGGGCGAAGGTCCGCGAGCCCCAGGCATGCTCCAGGTGGACGCCGAGGATCCACATGGCGAAGAGGTTCACGAACAGGTGCAGCAGCCCGCCGTGCAGGAAGCCGTAGGTGAGCAGCTGCCAGACCTGGAAGTCGGGTACGGGCCCCAGGGTCGGGGGCAGGTCGAGCCCGCCGGTCAGCGGCCAGAGCCCGAAGGCGGTGATCAGCAACTGCGGGCCGATCATCATCTGCAGCAGGAAGATGAGGATGTTCGCCGTGAGCAGAAAGCCGATCACCGGCGGGAAGTTCGACAGGGTGGGCGGGCCAGCGTTGTCCATCTCGGGGCTCGGGTCTCCAGTCGGTCTGCTCGGGTCAGTATCGCCGGTACCCGGTCGCTTGCCTACGGCAGCGGCAGGTCATCCGGCGGGGTCTCGGCGCCGAAGTGCAGGGTGATCTCCACCCGGCGGTTCTCGGCCCGCCCCTCGGCGGTCTCATTGTCGGCGATCGGCCGGATGTCGCCGTAGCCAATGGCGCGCATGCGCTGCGGGTCGATGCCCTGCTGCTGGAGGTAGCGCAGCACGGCGCTGGCCCGCGCCGAGGAGAGCTCCCAGTTGGACGGGAACTGCTCGGTGGCGATGGGCAGGCTGTCGGTGTGCCCCTCCACCGAAAGACGCACGCCGGTGGCCTCGAGGATCGGGACCAGCTCGTCGATGGCCGTCTGGCCGTCGGGCTGGAGCACGGCCTGCCCGGTCTCGAAGAGCACGGCGTCATCGAGCCGGAAGGTAAGCGTCTCCTCCTCACCCACGGCCTGGATGCCGGCCTCCTCGAGTTCGGCGGGGATCTCCACCGGCTCGCCCTCATCCCGCGGGTCCGGCAGCCCCTCGAGCACGCTCGGGTCGCCCTCAAGGATGTGTTCCTGTCCTTCGAGCACGCCGTCGCCGAGCCCCTCGCGGTGGTCATCCTCCTCCGGTTCGAGCAGTGCGAGCAGGATGACGAAGACGATCAGCAGCAGGGTGATGACGTCCAGGTAGACGAGCAGCCAGCTGGTGTCCTCCTCCTTGTCGCCTTCCGGCTGGACCTGCCGGTTGAACTGGCGGGTGCGGCGGGCGGTGGGGGTCGGCTCGGCCACGTCGTGCCCCCCGGGTCAGCGCTGGGCGCCGGCGGGGCGGTCGCCGCCGGTGCTGCCACTCTGCGGCTTGCCGCCGCCCGGGCCGCCGGTCGTCGGACCGGCCGCAGCGGCGGCGCGCTGGCTGGTCTCCTCAAGCTGGCGGATCAGGTCCGGGTCGCGGATCTCGTCCTTGTACTGGGCGATGAACGAATGCAGCGTCTCGCGCATGAGGGTCGGGTTGCGCTTCTGGCACATCAGCGAGATGCCCTGGAGGATCATGTTCAGGGTCACCAGCCGCTGCTCCGTGCGCCGCTCCAGTTTCACGGCGATCGGCTTGAGGATGAGGTTGGCGAAGAGGATCCCGTAGAAGGTAGTCAGCAGCGCCACGCCCATCTGCTGGCCGATGGCGGCGATGTCCCCGTCGTCGAGGATGAACATCATGTTGATCAGCCCCACCAGGGTGCCGATCATGCCGAAGGCCGGGGCGAAGGAGGCCATGACCCGGAAGATCTGCGCCTCGGCGTGCTCCTTGGCCCGCAGCCGCTGGATGCGCCACTGCAGCAGATCGAGGATGTCCTCCTCCGGGGTCAGGTCGATGAGCAGCTGCACGCCGGTGCGCAGGAACGGATTGGCCACGTTCTCCAGCGCATCCTCCACCGCCCGCACGTCGCCCTTGAACCACAGCTGCGAGATGCGGATCAGCTCTTCCATGTCATCCCGCGTGTAGACCCGCTCGTTGCGGATGACGATCCACACCAGGCGGAAGACGCGCAGGACCTCGTCCATGGGGTAGGCGAGGAAGGTGGCGGCCAGGGTGCCGCCGATGACGATGGCCAGCCCCGGCAGGTTGAGGAAGACCAGCGCCTCCTCGGCGGCGACGAACAGCACCGAGCCGACCAGGATCAACCCGCCGATGATGCCGATCAGGGTGGACGGGTTCATGGGCGGGGCCTCTGTTGCCTAGCGGGTGCCGCCGGTGGCGTCGCGCAGGGCGCCGAGCAGGTCCTCGCGGGCGATGACGCCGACTACCCGGCCCTCGTCATCGACCACCGGGAAGCCCTTGGTGCGCATGTCCACCATGCGCTGCAGGACGCGGGTCAACGGCAGGTCCGGGGGGACGGTGATCGGTTCGCGGGTCATGACCTCGTGGACCGGACGCTCCATGATGGCGTCGTAGCGCGGCACCATGGCCTCCGGGGTGAAGGTGAACGCCTTGAGCAGGTCGAGTTTGGTGGCCAGGCCGAGCAGCCGGCCCTCGTCATCGACCACCGGTACCCCGTTGAAGTCGTGGGCATCGAACAGGCGCTGCAGCTCGCGCAGCGGCGTGTCGTGCCCCACCGTCTTCGGGGCGGTGGTCATGTAGTCGCTGACGCGGTAGCTGAGGAAGTCGTACATGGTCTCCCGTTCGCCTTGTCGGCCCCGGCGGGCGCCACGGACCTTCGACTATGACACGCCCGCGCGGGGCGAGACCAGACGCCTTATCGCGAGCTGCGCGCCGTGCTCGAGCGCCGCCGTGACGAGCTTGAGCGTCCGCCCTGGCCGCCGGAGCGTCGCGGGCCGTTGCCGCTGCGCGGTTTGCGCGGCATCTTCGGCGGCGCCAGCTCGGCGAAGTATTCTGCCGGCGGCGGTGCCGAGGGGATCTTCGTGCTGAGGTACGCCTCGATGTCCGGCAGCGAGAAGACGTACTCGTCGCAGGCCAGAGAGATGGCGTCGCCGCTCTCGCCGGCGCGCGCCGTGCGCCCGATGCGGTGGACGTAGTCCTCCGGGTCGTGGGGCAGATCGAAATTGATCACGTGGCTGACGGCATCGATGTGCAGCCCGCGGGCGGCCACGTCGGTGCCGACCAGCACCGGCAGATCGCCACTGCGGAAGCGCTCGAGCAGCTGCTCGCGCTTGTTCTGCGGGATGTCACCGGAGATCACCGCCGCGTCGATGCCGTTGCCCTTGAGGTAGCCGACCAGGCGCTCGGCGGCGCGCTTGGTGTTGGCGAAAATCAGCGTACGCCGCGGGTCGATGTGCTGCAGCAGCCCGACCACGAAGGAGGTCTTGTCCTCCTTGGCCACGTGGTAGAGCGTTTGGCGAACGTGATCGGCGGTGCGCTGCTCGCTCTCTACGGCCACCCGGGGGGGATCGCCCATGTGCTCCCAGGCCAGTTCCATGACCCGGTAGGAGAGGGTGGCAGAGAAGAGCAGGTTGAGCCGCTGCTCGGCCTTGGGCATGCGCCGGAGCAGGAAGCGGATGTCCGAGATGAAGCCGAGGTCGAACATGCGATCGGCCTCATCGAGGACCACCACCTCGATGTTGCGCAGGCTGAAGACCTTCTGCTTGTAGAAGTCGATAATCCGCCCCGGCGTGCCGATGATCACATCGACCCCGTCCTGCAGCTGCTGGCGCTGCGAGTCGTAGCCGGTGCCGCCGTAGACGGCGGCGAACTTCAGCCCGGTGTAGGCGCCGATCTGCTCGGCGTCGTTGTAGATCTGCAGGGCTAGCTCGCGGGTGGGGGCGAGCATGATGGCCCACGGGCCGACGGCGTCCTCGTCCACCGGGTGGCTCATCAGGTGGTGCAGGGTGGCGATGACGAAGGCGGCGGTCTTGCCAGTCCCGGTCTGCGCCTCGCCGGCGATGTTGCCGCCGGCCAGGGTCCGGGGCAGGGTCTCCGCCTGGATCGGGGTGCAGTGGGTAAGCCCGGCCTCGTCCAGGCCATCGAGCACCGCGTCGTGGATGGGTAGGTCGGTAAAACGCTGATCGGTCAGGTGAGTTTCGCTCATGGGGACAGGGTACCGGACTCCGCCGCCGGCCGCTAGCCGCGGCGGGGTGGCACCTGTACCGTGTCCGGCGTGAGATGACCGTCTGCCGGGAGGTCCCGTGGTCTGGGCAACGAGCAAGGCGCCGCGTCGCGAGGTGTTCGGCTGGGCGATGTTCGACTTCGCCAACCAGGCCTACACCCTGCTGATCATCACCGTCATCTACGGCGACCTGTTCACCCGGGTGATCGTCGGCGATGGCGGCGACGACTATCGGCTGGGCAACCTGCTCTGGAGCACCGCGTTGGCGCTGAGCTACCTCGGTGTGGTCGCCACCGCGCCGGTATTCGGTGCGGTGATGGATTACGCGGCGGCCAAGCGCCGCTTCCTTTTCCTCAGCTATATCACCACCGTCGCCGCTACCGCCGCACTCTACTGGGTGGAGCCGGGATACGTCGTCCTTGGTTTCGTGCTGATCGTGATCTCCAGCTACGCCTACTCCATGGGCGAGGCGTTCATCGCCGGCTTCCTGCCCGATATCGCCGGGCCGCGGGAGATGGGCCGGGTCTCGGGGTTGGGCTGGTCGCTGGGCTATATCGGCGGGCTGTTCGCCACCGCCTTCACGGTGCTGATGCTCGGCGAGGTCAGCGAGGAGAACTTCGATCGCATCCGCTGGGTGGGCCCCTTCGCCGCTGTCTTCTTCCTCGTCTGCGCCATCCCCACCTTCCTGTGGCTGCGCGAGCGCGGGCACCCGCGCGCCCTGCCCGCCGGGCAGGGGTATCTGCGCCTGGGGGTGGCGCGGGTGGGGCAGACCCTGCGCAGCCTGGGCTATCTGCGTGATCTGGCGGTGTTCATGGTCTCGCTGCTGCTGGCCATGTCGGGGCTGGCCATCGTCATCGCCTACGCCTTCATCTACGGTGCCCAGGTGATCGGCTGGGATGAGCACGCGCGGCTGATCATGTTCGTGGTCACCCAGTTCTCGGCGGCGGCCGGCGCCATCGGCTTCGGCCTGACCCAGGACCGCTTCGGCGCCAAGCGGACCTACATGGTCACCCTGCTGATGTGGGTGTCGGCCATCCTGCTGATCTGGCTCACGCCGGAGCTGACCGAGGCGCTCAACCGCTGGCTGGGCACCGAGTGGCAGGCGCAGTACGTCTTTCTCGCCGCCGGGGTGGCCGCCGGTCTGGCCTTGGGATCGTGCCAGTCCGCCGGACGCACCCTGGTGGGGCTGTTCGCGCCGCCGGGACGGGCCGCCGAGTTCTTCGGCTTCTGGGGGCTGGCGACCAAGCTGGCCGCCGCCGCTGGCCTGGTCGGCGTTGGTGCGCTGCAGGCGGCGGTGGGGTTGCAGTCGGCCATCCTGCTCTGCGCGGTGCTCTTTGCCGGCGCCTTCATGGTGGCGCTGGGGGTCGATGAGGCCCGGGGTCGGGCCCGTGGCCAGGCTTTGGTAGAGTGAGGCGGGCCGATCACCATGCAGGGAGGGGCCGCCGTGGCCGAACGTGTCTGGGTTTGTACCGTGTGTGGCTGGATGTACGACGAGAGTCAGGGGGTCCCGGACGAGGGGATCGCGCCGGGGACCCCCTTCGAGGACCTGCCGGAGGACTTCCTCTGCCCGGAGTGCAGCGCCGGCAAGGAGGCCTTCGAGGCGATGGAGGTGTGAGGTCGAAGTGGAGAAGCGTGTGAGTCAACTGACGGGGGTCTACGCGGTGACCCAGCCCCGCCCGGATCTGGAGGCGGCCGTGGCTGGTGCGCTTCGCGGTGGCGTGGGGGTTGTCCAGTACCGCGACAAGGGCGACGACCCCGAGCGCCGGCGCCAGGAGGCCATCGCCCTGCGTCGGCTCTGCGAGGACGCCGGGGCGCTGTTCCTGGTCAACGACGACGTGGCCCTGGCCGAGGCCGCCGCCGCCCACGGGGTCCATCTGGGCCGCGACGACGGCTCGGTGGCGGCGGCCCGGCAGCAGCTCGGCGATGCCGCCTGGATCGGTGTGTCGTGCTACGACGATCTGGAGCGTGCCCGCCGGCTGGTGGGGGAGGGGGCGGACTACGTGGCCTTCGGCAGTATGTTTCCCTCGCCCACCAAGCCCGAATCCGGGCTCGCCCCCATGGAGCTGCTGCGCAGCGGGCGCGAGGTGACCGGTTGCCCGACGGTGGCCATTGGCGGGATCGATGCCGACAACATCCACCAGATCGCCGAGGCGGGGGCGGATGCGGCTGCCGTGGTCAGTGCCCTGTTCGCCGCCGACGACCCCGAGGCTGCGGCCCGGGAGCTCGTCGCCCGGTGGCAACGCAGTCGGTAGAATCCCGTCCCGAGACCGAATCCCAATACGAGAGGAGTACCCATGCAGCGCACCCATCAGTTGTTCCAGCAGGCCCGGGAGCTGATCCCGGGGGGCGTCAACTCCCCGGTGCGCGCGTTCAAGGGGGTCGGTGGCGAGCCGATCTTCTTCGAGCGCGGCGAGGGGCCGTACATGTGGGATGTCGACGGTAAGCGCTACGTCGACTACGTCTGTTCCTGGGGGCCGCTGGTGGCCGGCCACGCCGACGCCGAGATCGTCCGGCGCGTGCAGGAGACCGCCGCCCGCGGGCTCTCCTTCGGCACCCCGGTGGAGCTCGAGGTCGAGATGGCCCGCACCCTCTGCCAGCACGTGCCGTCGCTGGAGATGGTGCGCCTGGTCAACTCCGGCACCGAGGCGACCATGAGCGCCCTGCGCCTGGCTCGCGGCTTCACCGGGCGCGACAAGATCGTCAAGTTCCAGGGCAACTACCACGGTCACGTGGACGCCCTGCTGGCCCAGGCCGGCTCCGGCGCCCTGCCCCTGGGCGTGCCCGGCTGCCCCGGTGTGCCGGAGGCGGTGGTCGCCGAGACCCTGACCGTGCCCTACAACGACATCGACGCGGTGGAGCAGTGCTTCAACGAGCACGGCAGCGAGATCGCCGCGGTGATCGTCGAGCCGGTGGCCGGCAACATGAACTGCGTGCCGCCGGTGCCGGGTTTCCTGGAGAAGCTGCGCGAGGTCTGCGACCGCACCGACGCCCTGCTGATCTTCGACGAGGTGATGACCGGCTTCCGTGTCGGGCCCCAGTGCGCCCAGGGCCGTTACGGCATCACCCCGGACCTGACCTGCCTGGGCAAGGTGGTCGGCGGTGGCATGCCGGTGGGCGCCTTCGGCGGCCGGCGCGAGATCATGGAGGCGCTGGCCCCGGTGGGTGGTGTCTACCAGGCCGGTACGCTCTCCGGTAACCCGGTGACCATGGCCGCCGGTCTGGCCACGCTGGAGCGGATCACCGCCCCCGGCGCCTTCGAGGGCCTGGAGCAGACCACCACCCGTGTGGTGGACGGCATCAAGGAGCGCGCCGACGCCGCCGGTATCTCGCTGGCCACCAACCAGGCGGGCAGCATGTTCGGGCTGTTCTTCACCGACGATGCCCCGGTCACCCGCTTCGAGCAGGTCAAGGCGTGCGACCTGGATGCGTTCAACCGCTTCTTCCACGCCATGCTCGAGGAGGGGGTCTACCTGGCGCCGGCGGCCTTCGAGGCCGGCTTCGTCTCGCTGGCCCACGACGACACGGCGGTGCAGGAGACCCTGGACGCCGCCGAGCGTGCCTTCGCCCGCGTCTAAGCAGGCGTCGGCGCGCGCGGGCGGGCCGCCGCCGGCCCCGACCCGCGCATCCACGGATCCGGCGGGGCTGCGGCCCCTCCGGATCTTTTTATCTGCGGGCAGGTCTGTTCCGAGCGGGGACCGACGGCCTGGAGCAGGGAACTGATGGATCTCTCCTGGATCGCCGGGGTGTTGGACTGGGTTGCCGCCCATCCGGGGTGGGCGACGCTGGTCATTTTCGTCATCGCCCTCTGCGAGGGGGTGGTGGTGGCCGGTCTGATCGTCCCCGGGGCCACACTGCTGTTCTTCGCCGGGGCCCTGGTGGGGACCGGGCACCTGGAGCTGTGGCCAAGCCTGCTCGCCGCCCTGAGCGGGGCGTTCGTGGGCGACTCCATCAGCTATTGGCTGGGCCGCCACTTCGGTGAGCGGCTGCGCACCTACTGGCCGCTGCGCCGCTACCCCGGCGCCCTAGCCAAGGGCGACGCCTTCTTCGCCGCCCACGGCGGCAAGAGCCTCTTCTTCGGACGCTTCGTGGGCCCGGTGCGGGGGATCATCCCGGCCATCGCCGGCATGATGAACATGCCGCCGCGGCCCTTCCTGCTGGTGAACCTGGTCTCGGCGGTCCTCTGGGCGCCGGCCTATCTGGTGCCGGGCATGGTCTTCGGTGCCTCGCTGGCGGTGGCTGCCTCGGTCTCGCTGCGCCTGGGCGCCCTGCTGCTGATCGGCCTGATCGGTGTGTGGGCCGGCTGGTGGACGGCGCGCCACCTGATCGCGCCGCGACTGCGCCGCACGGCGGCGCTGATCGCCTGGCGGGCCCGCAACTGGGGGCGTGTCCACCCGGTGGCCGCCCAGGTGCTCAGCGGTCCGCGCTACGCCCTGCGCGCGTTCAGTTACGGCGCTGGGTGGATCTGGTGGTCCGCCCTGGCCGCCCTGGTGGCCCTGACCCTTTACCAGGGTTGGTGGGGTGGCCCGACGCTCCTCGATGAGGCGGTGCTGGCGGTGTTGATGAGCGAGCTGGACACCGGCCTGCGCGCCCTGTTCGTCCTGCCCGCGCTGCTTCTCGAGCCCCAGGCCTGGGGGCCGGCGTGGCTTGCCGGAGTGGCCTGGGTGGCCTGGGGCGGACGGCTGCGGGTGGCCGCCGTGCTCGGCCTGATCGTCCCCGCTGCGGCCCTGCTGGCGGTGCTGCTGGGGGGGGTCAGTGGCAACTGGAGCGCCGCCACGCTCTACCGCGGCGCCCCGCCGCTGGCCTTCCCGTCGCCGGCGCTGGCCGGTTTCACCACGCTGGTGCTGGCCTCGGGCGTCCTGGCCACGGTGGCCTACGGTCCGCTGCGCCGCCCGGTGCAGGTGGTGGGGGTGGGTATCCCGCTGCTGGCCGCCATCGGCGGTGTGGTGGTGGGGGATCTGTGGCTGGCCGATGCGGTCGGCGGGCTGCTGCTTGGGGTGGTCATCGCCGGGCTGGTGGTGCTGGCGCGCACGGCCTCGCAGCGGCGCCTGCCGGAGCGAACCCTGCCGGCCATCGTGGCGGTGGTCCTGGTGGCGGGGGGGGCGGTGAAGGCGGCGCTGATCCTGCCCCAGGAGCGTGAGCGCTTCGTGGCCCAGGCGGACCCGCCGGAGCTGACGGTGGCCGAGTGGCTGGAGGTGGGGCCGGCGCATCCGTTTGGGCGGGAGCTGCGTTGGCTTGATGGCGGTCGCCGGGCGGTGGATCTGCAGTGGCTGGCCGAGCCGCAGATGCTGGTGGAACGCCTGGAGGATGCGGGTTGGCATGAGCCCGAGCGGCGACTCTACGGGGCGCTGCGCTGGCTGCAGCCGGAGCCGGATGTGTACCGCATGGCGCCGCTGCCACGCTGGTACCGCGGACGGCTGCCGGCGCTGATCCGGGTGATCCCGGCCGATGAGAACCAGCGCCTGGTGCTGCGCCTGTGGCCGGCGCCGATGACGGTCACCGATGAGGTGGCCTCGGTGTGGCTGGTCAGTCTGGAGGTGGAGCGCATCCAGAGCGGCTGGCCGGTGGCGGCAATCCAGTCGCGCCCGGTGACGCCCGGCGAGCGCATTCGTGTGGTGCAGCAGCTGCTGGCCGAGGAGGATCTGCGCATCCTGGAGCCAGCGCAGCCGATCCGCATCCTGCCTGCCCGGGCCCTGTCCGGCGACGCGGCCCGCTGATCCCCCGCCGGGCTTTGCGATGCGCCCCCCGAGGCCGGGGCCTTTGAGCGTGCCGAGCCGCGCAGCCCCGGCGGGGGGCCAGCGCGAACCTTTGCCGGTTCGCGCTGGTCAGCGAGGTTTTGTCCGAGCGGCGCGACCGCGCCGCGAGTTAAGCGAGCGGCCCCGCCGGGGTGAGCAGCGCAGGGGACCCCGCCGCCAGGCGGGGCGCGCTCATCAGGCCCCGGCCTCGGGGGGGCGCATCGCAAAGCCCGGTGGGAGGGGCTAGTCGGCGTCGCCGCGGGGCGGCGAGTCCTGCTCCAGGGCCCGGCGCAGCAGCTCCAGGCGCTCCTCCGGGGCGTCGATCTCCAGCAGCTGCTGCTTCGCCTCGGTGGGGATCGGCAACAGCTCCGATAGCCGCGCGCTGACCCAGCCGGCATCATCGAGCTGGCGGGGCATGGCCCCGTACAGGCCGCCGATCTGATCGAGGATTCGCTCCAGCAGATCGGCCAGCGGGCGGAGCTCGGCGTCCAGTTGCGGCGCCGGCGGGTCGGTCAGCCAGCGCACCTGCGCCTGTTGCACCTTCCCCGTCGGGGTCTGCCGCTCAAGGATCTCGAAGCGCCGCTGTCCCTCGACGGTGATCCCCAGCAGACCGTCGCTGCGCTGATCCCAGTCGATGATGCGCACCTCCGTCCCCACGGCGTGGGGACGGGCCGGCAGCCCCGCCTCGCCGCCATTCTCGATCAGGCAGATGCCGAAGCCGGTGTTGTCGTTGCGCAGGCAGTAGGTCACCAGATCCAGATAGCGGCGCTCGAAGATGCGCAGCTCCAGTCGCCCCCCCGGGAAAAGCACTGTACGCAGAGGGAACAGCGGCAGCTCATCGTCCATCAGTCGCTCTCCTTGCCCCAGCGGGGGCCCAGGTCGTGAGCCACATCCAAGTGGTCCAGGATCCGCGCCACGACGAAGTCGATCAGGTCCTCGACCCGCTGCGGCCGATGGTAGAACCCCGGGTTGGCCGGCAGGACCACCACGCCGAGCCGCGTCAGGGACAGCATATGCTCCAGGTGGATCGCCGAGAGCGGGGTCTCCCGCGGAACCACCACCAGTTGACCGCGCTCCTTGAGTACCACATCGGCGGCGCGCTCGATCAGGCTGTCCGAGTGTCCG